>JAQBQF010000025.1 GCA_028287115.1 Myxococcales bacterium | reverse complement strand
CCGAGATGCCGACGCGCTGGCGTGCGCCCGGCGGCTCGTTCATCTGGCCGTAGATCAGCGCGGTCTTCGAGAGCACCGTCGAGCCGTCGGACAGGTTGGTGTCCTTGAGCTCGTGATAGAGGTCGTTGCCTTCGCGGGTACGCTCGCCGACGCCGGCGAACACCGAGTAGCTACCGGACCGCTTGGCGACGTTGTTGATCAGCTCCATGATCAACACCGTCTTGCCGACGCCGGCACCACCGAACAGACCGATCTTGCCGCCCTTACGGTACGGCGCGAGCAGGTCGACGACCTTGATGCCCGTCTCGAACATCTCGACGCCGACCGCTTGATCGGTGAACTTCGGTGCCGAGCGGTGGATCGGCGATCGTTGCTTGGCGCCGACAGGGCCGCGCTCGTCGACTGGCTCGCCGATCACGTTCAAGATCCGGCCGAGGACTTCGACGCCAACCGGCATCGAGATCGGCGCGTTCGTGTTCTTGACGGACTGACCGCGGACGAGACCGTCCGTGGTGTCCATCGCGACGCAGCGCACGGTCTTCTCGCCGAGGTGCTGTGCGACCTCGACCGTGAGGTTATCCGCGCGCCCGTCGATCGACTTGTTGGTCAGCAGCAGCGCGGTGTTGATCTCGGGAAGCTCGGCGGAATCGAAGGCCACGTCGACGACGGGACCGATGACCTGGACCACGCGGCCGAGCGAATTGGGGGAATAGTCGGTAGTTGCCATAATCGTTTACCCCTTGAGAGCCTCGGCGCCGCCGATGATCTCGAGCAGCTCCTTGGTGATCGATGCCTGACGGGCACGGTTGTACTGAAGTGTGTAGCGATTGATCATTTCGCCGGCGTTCTTCGTCGCATTCTCCATCGCCATCATCTGGGCGCCGAAGAATGCAGCGATCGACTCGAGCGATGCGCGATAGATCTGGATCTGGACGAACAGCGGAACGAGCCGCGACAGCAGCTCTTCTTTCGAAGGCTCGTAGACGTAGTCGGTACCTGCCGAATCGGACGGTGCGTGAGCGTCTTTCGTCGCGATCGCCGTCGTCGTAGGACCTGGCCCAGAGGGGAGGGCCGCAGGCCCGGGGACGACGGGGAGGATCTGGGTCAGCCGAACGACCTGCGAGCCCGCGCTCTTGAACTCGTTGTACGCGATGAACACGCGGTCGACTTTTCCGTTCACGAAGTCGTCGATGATCTGATTCGCCGTCTCGCGTGCGACCTGCAGTGCGGTCGCACTGGTCGGAGCCACTTGGTAGCTCGCGATCGTCGCGTTGCGCCGCGCGAAGTGCTGATTGGCCTTCTTGCCGATCAGCCGGAGCGTGACCTCGGTCGCGCCCGACAGCTCGTTCTGGGCGGCGCGCTCGACGGTCTTGATCACGTTCGCGTTGAACGCACCTGCGAGGCCGCGATCGCTCGTCACGACGACGACCTGGACGCGCTTCGTGCCGCGCTCTTCGAACAGCGGATGCGCTTCCCTGCCGGCAACTCCGGAGAGCTCCGAGACGACCGTCGAGATCGCTGCCGCGTACGGACGTGCCGAGGTCATCGTGTCCTGAGCGCGGCGCAGCTTCGCGGCGGCGACGAGCTTCATCGCACGCGTGATCTTGCGCGTGTTCTTGACGGACACGATGCGCTTACGGATCGTCTTTAAGCTCGGCACGTTACTTCTTGTCCTCCACGGAGAACTGCTTCGCGAACTCCGTGAGTGCGTCGCGCAGGCGCTTCTCGAGATCTGGGCTGAGCTTGCCCGCGGAGCGCAGCTCGGTGAGGACGTCGGCCTTGCGCGAGCGCATGAACGACAGCAGCTCCTTCTCGTAGCGACCGATCACGCTGACCGGGTAGTCATCGATGAAGCCGTTCGTGCCGGCGTAGATCACGACGACCTGCTCCTCGATCGGCATCGGCTCGTACTGGCCCTGCTTCAAGAGCTCGACCATGCGCTCGCCGCGCGCGAGCTGCGCGAGCGTGGCCTTGTCGAGGTCCGATCCGAACTGCGCGAACGCAGCCTTCTCGCGATAGCTCGCGAGCTCGAGGCGGAGACGACCGGCGATCTTCTTCATCGCGCCGGTCTGCGCGGCGCCACCGACGCGCGACACCGAAATACCGACGTTCACGGCCGGACGAACACCGGAGTAGAACAGGTCGGCTTCGAGGAAGATCTGCCCGTCGGTGATCGAGATGACGTTCGTCGGGATGTAAGCAGACACGTCGCCGGCTTGCGTCTCGATGATCGGCAGCGCCGTCAGCGACCCGCCGCCCTTGTCGTCCGACATCTTCGCGGCGCGCTCGAGGAGGCGGCTATGGATGTAGAACACGTCGCCCGGATACGCTTCGCGGCCCGGCGGACGGCGCAGAAGGAGAGACAGCTGGCGATACGCGACGGCCTGCTTGCTGAGATCATCATAGACGATCAGCGCGTGGCGGCCGGAGTCGCGGAAGTACTCGGCCATCGTGACGCCGGTGTACGGCGCGATGAACTGCAGCGGAGCCGGCTCCGAAGCACCTGCGACGACGACCGTCGTGTACTCCATCGCGCCCGCCTTCGTGAGGCGATCGACGACGGTGGCGACGGTGGACTGCTTCTGGCCGATGGCGACGTAGAAGCAGTAAACGTTGAGGCCCTTCTGATTGATGATCGTATCGATCGCGATCGCCGTCTTGCCGGTGCCGCGGTCGCCGATGATCAGCTCGCGCTGACCACGGCCGATCGGGATCATCGAGTCGATCGCCTTCATGCCGGTCTGCATCGGCTCGTGCACGGACTTGCGGGCGATGATGCCCGGCGCCTTGATCTCGACCTGGCGGCGATTCTTGCCGACGAGTGCTTTGCCACCGTCGATCGGAACGCCCATCGCGTTCACGACGCGGCCGAGGAGCTCTTCACCGACGGTCACTTCGACGATCTTGCCCGTGCGCCGGACCGTATCGCCTTCGCGGATCGTCTCGAACTTGCCGAGAATCGCGACGCCGACGTTGTCCTCTTCGAGGTTCAGCACCATGCCGGCGACGTTCTCGTTGCCAGCGCTCTCGAACTCGAGGAGCTCGCCTGCGAGGGCGCCCGACAAGCCGTACACGCGCGCGATGCCGTCGCCGGCCGTCAGCACGGTGCCGGTCTCGGTGACCGAGACCTTCTTGTCGTAGCCCTCGATCTGCTTGCGGATGATGTCGGAGATCTCTGCGGCGCGAATATCCATGGGTCGATCTCTTTCTTACTTACTTACTTGGTGAGCTCGTCGCGAAGATTGCGGAGCTGCGTGAGGAGGCTGCCGTCGTACACGGTGTCGCCAACCTTGGCGACGAGTCCGCCGAGGAGGTTCGGATCTTCTCGCTTCGAGATGCTGACCTTCTTGCCGGACAGCTTCTCGAGCGCGGCGGTGAGATGAGTGAGCTGCGCCGGCTCGAGGGGCCGAGCCGAGATGACCTCGGCGCTGACGCGGCCGGCGAGGCCTTCGGTCATGGCGTCGAGCTCGCGCGAGATCGCCGGCAGCGAGCCGAGTCGCTCGCCTTCGAGCAAGATCCACACGAGGTTCTTGGTGTGCGGTTGCACGCCGATCTTGTCGAGCACGGCCTCGATGACTTTCCGGCGCTCGCTGCGGCGAAGCGCGGGGTTTGTCAGCACGGACGCGAGCTCGGTCGACTCTTTCATCGCCTTCGCGATCGCGCGCAGATCGGCACCGAGCTTGTCGAGGTTCTTGTGCTCTTGGCCGAGGTCGAACACCGCGCGCGCGTATCGGCGAGACAGGCTGCCGGTCACCATTAGCGTCCCTCTTTCGCGTCGCCGGAGATCCCGGCAATGAACGTCGAGACGAGCCGCGTCTGATCGTCTTGGTTGACCTTCTCGCGGAGCAGCTTCTCGGTCGCTGCGCTCGCGGCGGCGGTGACTTCTTTCTTGAGCTGCGCGCGTGCGAGCTCGATCTCGGCCGCGATCCGCTGCTCGGCCTCGCGCTTGAGAAGCGCTGCCTGGACGTCGGCGTTCGCGAGGATCCGCGCCTTGTCGCTCTCGGCATCGGCGCGAATGCCGTCGATCAACTTCTTGACCTCGAGATCGACGTCCTTGATCCGCTTCTCGTACTCCGCGAGCTTGTCGGCGGCTTGCTTGCGCAGGCTCGCCGCTTCGTCGAGCGCGGTCTTGATCTGGTCGTGACGATCGCGCGCGAGCTTGCTCGCGACCGGGCCGCCGTACTTGCCGAGGATGATCAGCAAGATTCCGAAGTTGACGAGCATCAGGATGAACGGCGCGGACATCGGCTCTTCTTCGAGCTTGCGTCCCTGTGGATCGATCTCGACGCCGTCGCCGAAGGGTCCGCCGTACTCGTCCTTGCCGCGGTAGCTGAAGTTCGTGAAGTTGAAGTGGCGCGTCGGATCCGGATCCTCTTCCGCGTGCTCGCCCGGCTCGCCACCGGCCGATTCGGCGAGGGCGGCTTTTCTCTCACGCTCTGGCGTGAGCGGCACCGCGGACGGATCTGGCCCCGGCGGCTTGCCGGGGATCGAGTCGACCTTCTCGGGCGGCGGACCGACCTTCTCGGGCGGCGGTGCTGCGGTATCGGGCGATGCGCCGACGTTGTCGGGTGATGGTGCCGCCGCGGGCGCCGCGCCGTGGTCGGGAGATGGCCCAGTCGTGTCGGGCGATGGCTGCGCGTACGCGGTACCACCGAGCAGCGCGATCGCGAGGAGCACTTGCTTCGTCGACATCACGCGACCTCTCGTCCGAGCAGCCGGCTCGCGATCTGCTTCGCCATCGTGTTCGCTTGGGGCAACAGCGCGAGCCGCGCCGCCTCGGTCTCCGCGCGGACCTTGGCCTGCGCCTCGTCCATCGCTTGTTGCGCCGACGCACGCGCCTGGTCGGTGACTTGCTTCTCGTGGGTCGCGGCCTCGAGCCGGATCTTGCGGCCTTCTTCGTTCGCGCGATTGCGCGCGGCGTCGAGCTGCTTCTCGTAATCGGCGAGCTTCGCATCCGCCTGCGCGGTCATGCCCGCGGCCTCGACACGCGCACCTTCGATGCCCGCTTTGCGCCGTTCTCGCAGCGCCAGATAGGGCTGGAACAGGAGCTTGTTCGCGATAAAGAACAGCACCAGGAACATCCCGAACTGAACGAGCACCGTCCAGTCGATGTCGATGAGTGGGTGTCCTGCGGCGATGGTCGCCGGAGAGTTAATAATCGCCTGATCCATGGGCAACCTATCGAGAATTCAGGGCTTGCGCGGGGTGCTTATAGTCTTGGCGTCCCTGGGTGTCAACCGTGGGATGCCCCGCGTTTTCTCGACGGTACTGCGACATTGCGCCGCGCTTCGCGTACCTCCCCAAAGCGCTCCCCATTTCATCACGCGACCTGTGCTCCGGAGGCCTCGGCCTCGGCTCCGCCTCCGCTCGCCCTCGGCTCCGCTCTGCCTCCGCTCGCCCTCAGCTCCGCTCTGCCTCCGCTCGCCCTCGGCTCCGCTCTGCCTCCGCTCACTCTCGGCTCCGCTCTGCAGAACGCGCACACGCGAGCACGCACGCGGCGGGGTCTCTCGCGCTCGTGACTGACTCGGGCGGCGGTGCTCGCACGAGCGCTCTGCTCACTTTATCTCGCTTGAGAGACCCCGCTCGCGTGCTTTGCTCGCTTTGGCGAGGTTCCGGTCATCGTTCACCGCACGCGTTGACGGTAAGTTGTAGCCGCATGCAGCCGGATTCTGGACCGGTGTATTGCCCGACTCGATCGATCGCCGCTTCGATCTCCGCGGTCATTCGAGGGTCGGCCCACTGTTCGAGCAGTGGATCGCCGCTCGCGTCGATGTCCGTGGGGAGCTCCGCTTGAGCACCGCGTTGAGCACGTCGGGTGCGACGAGAATCGGCGAAAGGACTGTGGTCGCAGCTACCGCGCGAGCGGTGCGATACGCTTCGATCGCTTCGTCGGCAGATAGGACCGGGGTTACGATCATCGCAGATGATGAAGGTTCCAGAGCCGTCCGTGAGCGTCGACGTTAACGTTCGTTGAACGTTCGTTGACGTTCGTCGCCCCCGGCATCGCGAGGCCGAGCCCGTGCGTCCGAGGCACGGCCTCTCTCGAATTCATCGGTTACTTGACGGGGGTCGGCTTCGGCGGCGCGGGGGGCGTTGGAGCCGGGCCGCCGGAGCGGGCCTGCTGGGTCGCCGCTTCCATGAACGAGCGGCCTTCGAACACGACGCCCTTGTCGATCTGAAGCGAAGGCGAGTGAAGGTCGCCTTTGACGCGGCCGGGGGCGTGGATCTCGATCGATCGCTTCGCCTTGATGTTCCCGACCACGGTGCCCTGGATGATCACTTCGCCGATGTCGATCTCGGCTTCGACGTGAGCGCCCTCGCCGATCACGAGCGTGTCGTCCGAAAACACCTCGCCTTTGAACTTGCCGTCGATGCGGACGGTTCCTTCAAACGTGAGCTTGCCGTCGAACGTGGCGCCCCGACCTAGGAGCGTCGTGATCTCACCCTGCGCCTGGTGTTTTGCAGCTGTGACCATAGGTCGCGCAGCCTACACCGGCGCGACGCGAAGATCGAGCCGCGGTAGATGTTAGAAGATCGAGCCGACGCACGACGAGATGTCGAAGAAGATGAACGCGAGCGCCTTCTCCTGGGCCGACAGCGGCGTCATCGAGCAACCGCCCGGATACGGCGTGCCGGCCGCGGACGTAGACCCGGAGGAGACGTGCATGTCCGAGAACACGACCTTGCCGCAGCGGTCCTCCGGCGGAACATCTTGGGGCGTCGTGAACAACAGATCTTGGACACTGACTTTGCCGGCCGGCGTCGACAGCGCCGGATCGACATAGACCCACCGCTCGGACTTCATCGGATCGTTTGCCTGGCACGTGTAGCGCGGCTCGTTGACCGTGACGTGATCTCGTACGGTGGATGCGCCGACGTTCATGAGCCACGTCGCGAACGACATTCCTTTGGGGGCCGTCTCGTCGACGACGGTCAGCTGGGATGCCTCGTCTTGAGCGGCGCCGTACGCCCACGTCGCGATCGATTCCCAGTCGGCGAGGCCGTGTGAAGGCACGCCGGATTCGCCGCCGATCCAGATGTTGTGCCAGTGCGACATGAAGATGCGGCCGCCGAGTCCCGCGTAGTCGTGCACGGCCTGCATCGAAGACTGCGGCTTGGTGCCTGGAACTTGGCCGCCCTCGCACGAGAACAGCGCGACATCGTATTGGCTGAGCTTGGCGACGGTGCCCCACAGCGACGTTGCATTCGAGAACGCTCCGGTGCCGCCTGCGAAGCCTGGGGCGAACTGCGCCGCGCCGTTGCCGTAGAACAGATGCACGCGACCGGACTGCGAATCCGTCGTGATCTCGGAGTCGGCGATTCCGATCTTGCGAACGAGACACTCGAGCGCGTCCGAATTGCCGGTCGTGATCGCGATCTTCGGGAGATCGCCTTCGGTGTGATCCTTCGGCAACCGCGTGTCCGTCGGCGTGAGGGCGGTATCCTGGCACGCAGCGACGTTGGGCACGGTGAGGCGCTTCCGCCACTTGCCGACCTGGATCACGATCGGCACATCGCTCGTCGCGGGCACGTTGGGTAGGCTGAAGTGACCGGCTTCGTCGGTCTTGGTCTGCGCGATCGGATCGCCGGCCAGCGCCGCATTGCACCGATCACATTGCACACCGTCGGCGAGCGGGCCGGGATCGCCGGCGGGCACGTAGACGTTCACGCCATAGAGTGGAAGCGTGCCGTTCGGCGCGAAGACGGTTCCCGAGAGCGACGTCGTCGGCTGGTTCTTCGCGGCGCAGTCAACTTGGTAGCAGCGCAAGCCGACGCACGCATCCGACGTGAGTCCGCCGTCGCCGAGCCCACCGTCGCCACCCGCGCCGTGGTGATGATTCGCGCAGCCGAGAGATACAACAACGATCGCCAAGATGGTGCGCAACGATGCCTCCGCGAACAAGTCTGCGAGCGCAGACCGCCCATTGAAGTAATGATAACGGAATCGCTGCGAATGCGCGCGGGTTCGCCCGAACAGCCGCTTACTTCATCAGTTTGATATCGAGATCGATCTCACCATTTGCCGGCCAGGCGAGTGGCTGGATGTAGGGCTGATACTCCTTCAAGCGGAGCTCGATCTGCCGCGCAGAAGTCAGGTCGATGTCGTTGAGTGTCGTTGGCGCTCGCCCACGTACCTCACCATCGATGCGAATCTCGGCGCCATCGGGGTGCGTGACGACCCGGATCTTCCCGGTGATCACCTTCAGCATTGCCATCACGGGAATTTCGCCACCCTTCTTCGGGAGCAGGACGCTCTCGGTGTAGGTGGCGTGGCCGGGCATTTCGACCCGGACCTCGTGACGGCTTCCGACCGGCACGCCATCAACCGTGACCGGCGTCTTCTTATCGAGCTTCGAGTTGTCCCAGTAGACATCGGCGCCGGCCGGGGCTGACTCGATGTGGACCGACCCGATCGTCGGAGGGGCATCGCGAAGGTGGTTGAGGATCAACACCGTCGCGCCGGCCGCGATCGAGATCGCGAGCAACCCGGCGATCACGAGCAGCAACCACTTCGACCGCGCGACTTTGTATTGCGATGGAATCTCGTCGGCCTCGAACAGCCGCATCTGACCGGTCAGCGACATCGGTTGCGCCGGTGGTGCGCCCGCCGGTTGGAATTGATAGAGCGCGCCCGGAGACATGTTGTTGCCGTATTGCGGCGGGGGATACGGCTGCTGATATTGCGGTGGCGGATAGCCGGGGTATTGCTGCGCGTACGGCGGCGGTTGCTGGTTCGCGTACGGCTGGAGATGCGGCGGCACGCCGGGCACCATCTGGACCGCGGCGCCGGGCGGTGGCGTATGAAGCCCGATCGGCATGCCCGATGCGTCCGTGCCGTACGGATTTGGTTGCCCGTTGAACGGTGGTTGTTGCGGCGGCGAAGGAGCAGGCGGCTGTTGCTTCTGTGCCATCGCGAGCGCGCGACCGGCCACGGGCGACGGTTGCTGGGGCAAGGTCGAGGCGCTCGAGTCTTCGTTGCGGTTCGATCGTGACGGCGCTGGCGACGGCATCGGCTCGTTGGCCTGCGCGCCGATCATCTGCTGCAGCACGTTCGCCTGCTGCGCGACACCCCCCGGGGGTGTGCGTCGCGACGCTCGCGGCTTGCGGAGCTCGCTCACCGCGGGCGCATGGATCTTCGCGGCGAGCGCCGGAGGCGCGGGGCCCCGCTTGCCCGTTGCGCGTGGCTTCGCAACCTTTGGAAACGGATCGCGTTGCATCGTCGGACCGTCTTCGTCCGAAGGCGTGTGCGTCGGCGCGTCGTCGTCGTCGTCGCCATGACCTGCGACCGGGAGATCGTCGGAGGCCGCGCGCGATCCGTCGAGCGTCTCCGGTTCGTCCTCTTCGTCATCGCTGTCGGGCGCCTGCGGAGCGCCGGTGATCATCGTCGCGTCGATGCCGTCCTCTCCGGCATCCATCATGAAGCCGCTGTTCTGCATCCCGGGCGCGGCCGAGATCATCGTGCGCTCGCCGATGTTGTCGAGCTCGTTGTCCTGTCCGGTCAGGGTCTCTTCGTGATCTTGCTCGGACCAGCTGTTCACGCCGGGCGCAGACACGACCTGAACGGTCTCGTCGTGCATCCCACGAGGCGGCTTCGAAGGCGGTCGCGGTGTTTGCGCGCGTGGCGCCGGCCGGGGCGGTTCGGCGACGGGTTGCGCGCGTGGCGGCGTCGGCTGCGCGCGCTGCGGCGCCCCGACCGGTGGCGTCGGTCTCGCGATCTTCGGGATCTGGCCGGGCGGTTTGCTCGGCGACTGCGGTCGCGGAGGCGCGGCGTTCTCGAGCCCGGATTGCCGCGTGACGCGACCCGTCGGCGAACCGATAGGTTTGGGTGGTGGCTGCTTGGGCTCTAGATCGGCGACGCGAAAGATCACGCTGTTCTCGTCGCGAATTTCTTCCTTGTCGTGAATCAGCTCCTCGGGGTTGACCGTCGACAGCTTGCCGTCGCGGACCTCGACTTCGTAGTCCGCCTTTTGTTGGCGTTCGGGATCGCCGAGGATCTGCTTCATCAGTCCCGCGAGCTTCGTCGCAGTGAACACCGGCGAGTACGCGTGCAAGAACCGCTCGAGGTCGGACGCGAGATCGCTGGCGCTTTGATAGCGCTCGCCCGGCATCTTCGCGAGCGCGTGCATCACGATGCGCTCGAGCTGCGGCGGAATCCCTTTGCGCAACGTCGACGGTGACGCGATGTCCGCCGTGCGCGCCATGTCGAGGAGCTTCTGCAGATCCTCCTCGAGATAGAGCATCTGCCCCGTGATCATCTCGTAGAGGACGATGCCCGCGGAGAAGATGTCGGAACGGTGATCGATCGGATCGCCCCAGGCCTGCTCGGGGCTCATGTAGTAGTACTTGCCCTTGATCACGCCGACGGCGGTCTGGCGCGCTTTCATCGTCGCCTTCGCGATGCCGAAGTCCACGAGCTTGACCTCGCCCGCGTAGCTGATCAGGACGTTCTGCGGCGACACGTCGCGATGGACGATGCCGAGCGACTTGCCCGCGTGATCTCGCTTGCGGTGCGCGTGATCGAGCGCGCTCGCGACTTCTTTTCCGACGAACGCGCAGACATCGAGCGGCATCTCGATGTCGACCTCGGAGCCGCGGCGCAAGATCTTGTAGAGATCCGCGCCGTCGACGAACTCCATCGTGATGTAGAACGTGTCACCGACGCGACCGAGATCGAACGTTTGGGCGATGTTGCCGTGATTGAGCTGCACGGCGATCTTCGCTTCGTCGACGAGCATCTGGATGAATTGCTCGTCCTCCGCGAAGTTCGGATGGATCATCTTGAGCGCGACGTATTTCTCGAATCCGGCGATGCCCTTCGTCTTCGCGAGATGGATCTCCGCCATTCCGCCGACGGCAATCTGGCGAACCAGTCGATACGGACCGAACTGACGTTCAGCCATCGGCGACTTCCAGTTTCTCCGCGACCGGGCCTTTCAACATCTCCGCGCCGCCCGGATGGACGAACACACCGACGAGCCGCAACGGCGCCTTCGCGCCGCGATCGAACGTGCACACCACTTCGGTCGCGACGCCGTACGCGACGTTGACGATGTAACTCGCCGCCGCGTTCGCGACGAGATAGAGGCCAAGCCCCGCGCCGTACGTCTTGCGATCGATCTGATTCGGCGAATGAATGCACTTGTCGATGTACGAGAGGATCGTGTTCTTCGCGAGCCGGCCGAACCGATCGCGTACGGCGATCGCAAACATGTCCGGGGTCGCGGCGTAGCGGATCGACACCGGGCGCGGCGAAGGCTTGTCGGTACGATCGTGCGGATCGATATCCGCAAACACTTGCTTGCCGCTGGCGTCGACGGGCGCATCGTAGAGCGCGTTCATCAGCAGCTCCTCGCTGACCTGACCGATCGCGTTGCGGACTTGGCGGCGCATCTTCGATTCCTCGGCAAAGCTCAGCACCGTGTCGATCGCTTTGCCGCGGCCTTCGAAGTCACGCAGTCGCGCGTAGTGGACCGGCGTTCCTTCGGGCAAGTACTTCTCGATCCCGAAAATATCGCCGGTCAGGAGCTTCTGCGCGGTGACGTAGACGCCGTGATCGAGCTCGTCTCCGACGACAACATGGTTGACGCGTTCGTCGCCCATGTAACTCGTGAGGTCGCTGAGCGTCGCCTTCTCGGTCACGATCGTGACGTGTGCGCGCTCGCGCAATTTCGGCACGAGCGGCGTCAGCGCCGAGGCATCTCCGCCGGCGGCCGCGTAGAACACGTAGCGATGTGGGATGACGTCACCGGCGATCGCCTCGGGATTCCGGACGGCATCGACTTCGGCTCCGGCGCGTTCGAGAGTCGCGACGATCCGGCGAAGTTGGTCGAGGTCGGAGGAGATGGCGAGGACGCGCCGTTTCGACAATGTTCCCCGTGGCGACGGCCGAATGACCGAGGCTCCCTAGATCATATCAGGGCTTGCCACGCGCCGCGCCCAGCGCCTCCTAGGAGTGGGGGCATGCTCCGGTTTTTCTACGGCCGTTTCCGTCCGTTTTCCGAGGAAATACCCTAGACAACGCCTTGGACCCGGATCGCCGGGTGTCAGCGCGATAGGACGGGTGACGAATCATCGAGCGTGTCGCCCGGATCCGGATCGCCCGCGATCGCCGCATCGCGAACCGCGCGTTCGTTGCGAGCGGTGGCGCCGGTCAGGTCGAGCACGGCAACGCAGTACCGCACGTCGCGCTCGCAGCTCGCGCAGCCGCGGACACGTTCATCATCCGGGCTCGGCGCAAAGGCATCCCAGCGTTGGGGACAGCCCGCGACCTCGCAAAGCTCCACGGTCGCGGTGCTCGTGATCGCGCGCCAGCTCGGGTCGCACTCGGCGAGCAAGTTTTCGTGATCGCGATCGGCTTCGCCCCGCACGAGCTGTGCCTTCGCGACCCAGCCTCGCTCTTCGAGCCAGTCCGCGTACACGAGGCGCGTCGCGATGTCATCGGGCCGATCGCGAAGCGTCTCGAGAAAGCCCTGCTCGATCGGATCGGATGACAGCACCGCGCGACGAAGCTTGGGCGGCTTGATCGGCTGCGGCAGGAGGTAGGCCGGTCGCGGCGGAGTTCCGATCGGATGCATCACGCGTGACGGCGGCACCGGCTGTGGCCGCGGCGGATTGCTAGGCGCGAGCACGCCGGTCGGACCGACAGGCGGTCGGAACGGAGCATCGGGCCGCGGCGGGACGTACGCGCCGCCTTCCCACGGCTCCGTCGGTGGACGGTGGCGCGGCTGAGTCACCTGCTCGGTGACGACGACCGGCGACTCGGGCCGCAGCTTCACCACGGTCTCGCCGAGCTGAATCGAATCGCCCGGACGGCATGCCGTGGCACCCGTGATCGGCGTGCCGTTGACGACGATCGCGCCGCCGAGCGAGTCGACGACGAAGTCGACCGCGCGCACGACGAACCGTGCGTGTCTCGGTTCGACGGACGGATCGTCGTCGATCACGATCGTGCAAGACGGATCGCTGCCCACGACGATGCTCGGCTCGCGAATGATCAGCCGCCGCGCTCGCGCACGTTCGACATCCTGCAGGTGATAGATCGCGACGAGCACGAGGCTTGACTCAGTATTGATAGAGCGCGGAAACGTACGCGCGGAACCCTTCCATCGGGTTCGGCAGGTACTCGAGGTGAGGCTCGTAATCGAAGAATACATCCGGATGATAAAAATGGCCGGCGAGCAAATCGTAGACCGCCGCGCGTACGGCGAGCTTCGACGTGGGCAGCCACGTGAGGCCCAGCGACAGCTCTGCGATCGGCGGCAGACGATCGAGCACGAGATCGGTCGCGGCGACGTTCACCCCGGTGGCGGGCACCGGCTGGCCCGTCGCGTCGTAGGTCAGGCCGCGATATTCGACGAGGCGGTTGGGATCTTCGGTCGCACCCGAGATCTTGAGGTTCGTCGTCGCAGTCAGCCTGTTCGTGACGAGGTTGAACACGGTCGCGAGGTTGAACCAGTGCTCGGGCAACGAGCGAATCCGCCCCTTGTCGCTCGTGTCGACGCGGAGCCACGTGTAGCCGAGCTCGATGCGATGGCCGCCCTGGATGTAGAGCTTGCCGAGGAATTCGCCTGACATCAGCGCACGATCGCCGCTGTTCTGGTATCCGCCGCCCGTGATCTGGATCAGATTCGACAACCGCGTGTAGCTGCCGTCGACGCGGAACGTCAGCTCCCGGATCCGCCGTTCCCCCTTGAAGATTCGTGCGTTGATCTCGCCCTGCGCTGCATCCGAGGTCTCGACCTTGAGGTTCGGATTACCGGTGAGCTCGACGCCTTCGCCGTTCGAGCTCGTATTGTTGAACACGGGCGGACGAAAGCCTTGGGCGTAGTTGAGCTTGACGTGCCAGTTCGGAATGAAGCTCCACACGACGGTACCCGCGGCGGTGAGCCGCAGCGGATAGCTGAGCGTGCCGAGCGCCTCCGGCGCGACCTGCGCGCGAACGCCGGCATCGAAGATCAGCTGCTTGTTCGGCCGATATTGCGGGCTGACGTAGGCACCGAGCACGGTCCGCTTGGCGTCGAATGCGAACGTCAGCGGACACCCTGCGACCGGGACGATCGCCATCTTCGCAGGATCCCAGATCCGCGGGCACAGGATCGGCAGCCGGGTCAGATCATCGGGCGCGCCGAAGTTCGATTGTGCGCCGGCGCCTTGCCGTGACGTCGTCGTGTCGACGTTCATCCACTCGCGAAATCCTTCGGCGCCGTACAGCACGCGCGCTTTGTGACCGAGCTCGAAGTCGCCGTCCAACGCACCACCGTAACGATAGCTCGTGAGGTTAGCGCCGAACGAGAGGCCGCCCTGGATCAGCTGCGACGGTGCGAGCACTTGCAGCGGTGCGAACCCGCGCACGAACTCGATCATGTATGCGCGCGCGGTGACGCCGCCCTGCCGATACTCGGCGACCGCGTAGCGATCGAAGGTGTCGGAGCGATTCTTCTTGCTCGCCGACGTTGGATCGATCGCGCTGGTATCGAACACGATGTCTTTGCACGTGCCGCTGGTGCAGTCCTGCGGCCACCGTGGGTCGGTGTTGCCGTTGCGCACGGGCTCTCCGGACAGCCCCATCGGCTTGTACATCTCGCCCATCGGGTACGACACCCGGATCTGGAGCTTGTCGTACGTAACCTTGGCGTTGAGGTTGACGATCATCGACTGCGCCTCTTGTGTGGTCGTCAAGGGCCCGTACGTGTTCGCAGAGTTCGGCTGCGGCAGCGGATCGTGAAACACCAGCAGAGGCATGTCGAGCTGCGCGCCTTGGTAGGTCTCGAAGCTGCCGTGTGCGAACACCTTGAGCTTGCCGCCGAGGAGATCCGACTTCCCGGCCATCACGTAGGCCCGCGCCATCAGTCGATCGCCGGTGCCATTGCCGAAACCGCCGCCCGCCTCGATCCCCTCGACATCTTCAGCGTCTTTCGTGATCACGTTGAGAATGCCGAGCAGCGAGTTCGAGCCCCAAAGCACGCCGCCGGGTCCCGTGATCATTTCAACGCGCTTGATCAGCTCCATCGGCATCGCGCGGTTGGTGACCGGGATGTTGACGAACGGATCGAACAGCGACAACCCATCGTGAAGGAACTGCACGGCCTGGACCTGACCGCGCACGAGCGGCAAATCGAACGTCGAGTGTGCGAGGCCGACACGCGACCAACCCGGTGCCGTGTCGGTGAGATCGAGCAGGTTCTGGAACTGGCGATCGCGGATCTCGTCGGAAGTTACGACCGTGACGATCGCGGGCGCCTCTTGCACCGTGGTCACGCCCTTCGCAGCGCTCTGCACGATGTTCGCGAGATCGAGCGCTTCGTCCTGGGCCGCGCCGGCGCTCTCGTTACCTTGCTCGATCACGACGCTCGGCACCTCGACATCGGTGACTTGCCCCGCGGTGGGCTGCGCGATCGCGATCGAAGGCGCGAACAGGAGCACGAGGATCGGGATTCGCGTCACGGCGCACCTCCCTGCTGAGCCTTGATGAAGTCGATCCGATCGTTGAGCGGATCGCTCGGATTCGCGGTACCGAGCGGACGATCCGATCCGATCCCGACCGCCTGGATCTGCGGCTGCGGCACGCCTTGTGCGACGAGGTAGTCGAAGATCGCCGCGCCGCGCCGCTGTGCAGTCGCCTTGTCTTTCTTCTTCTGCGCCGCGACAACCGCGGCATTCGTCGCCTTGGTGCCAAGCGGCACGTGCACCTCGACGCGGATCGTGAGCTTGCGCGACTTGATGAGATTCGCGACTTGCGTGAGCAGTTGCTTCGCACCCGGCGTCAGCTTGCCGTCTTTTCCGAACGTGATCGCTTGGCCTTTGAGATCGATCCGATCGGCCCGCTCTTCCGGACCGGTCGTCGCGCGGACGTCCGGACAACCGTCGTCATCTTCGAAGCCGTTGACGGTCTCCGGATCGTTGGGACACTTGTCGGTCGCATCGGGAATGCCGTCGCCGTCGTTGTCTTGATCGGGGCAGCCGTCGTCGTCCTCGAAGCCGTCCTTGTCCTCGGGCTCGTTCGGGCACTTGTCGACGGAGTCGGGGATCCCGTCGTTGTCGTTGTCGCTCTCCGGACACCCGTCGCTGTCCTGGAAGCCGTCTTTGTCTTCCGGCTCGTTCGGGCAGCCGTCTTCGCCGTCTGGAATTCCGTCGCCGTCGTTATCGGGATCGGGGCAGCCGTCTTCATCCTGGAAGCCGTCCTTGTCTTCCGGATCGTCGGGACAGCCATCGATGGAGTCGGGAACTCCGTCTCCGTCGTGGTCGTTGCGACCGGGCGCAGCGACACCTGCGAGCTGTGGCGCCCACACGAGACCCGTCGTGATCCGGAGATCATCACCGCGTGCGCCGAGCGCGCCGGCACCGATCATCAGATCGGCGGTGACGTCGGCCGACACGCGCAACATCATCCCGATCGTCGCGAGCACGGTACGATCGCCGTGCTTCGCCCCGGGCCAGTAATCGGCGTCGGTCAGCGACTTGCAGCTCATCCCGTTATATCGCGTGCATGTTCCGTAGCTGAGCGTGTCGGGCAGCGGGATAAATGCCTGCGCCTCGAGCGCGACGATCGCGCGCGGCGTGATCTCGAGCGTGCCGCCGAGACCGGCGACGAGCTCGGAGCCAACGTCGAAGAAGGCCTTCGCATTCGCCGCGGTTGCGGTCGAGTCTGCGGTGTCATACGCCTCGAGCACCGCGCGCTCGCGAAACCGTGCCGCGAGGTTCACGAGGATCCGCGTCTGATGAATGCGATCGAAACGCCATTCGGTCGCGAGCTTCGGCTCGTAAACGAGGTTGCGATCTCCGAGCAGCATCTGGTCTTCACCAAACGGCAGGAACACCGATCCGACCGCGGTCAGCGCGAGGTGTTGATCGGCATAGAGCCCGACCTTGATCCCGGCGCGCGCATCGAGCGGCCCCGCGAGCCCATCGCCGAGGTACGAGCTCGGATCCGACGGATTCGCCGACGGATCGATGTTCGACAGCGGCCGCAGCGAGATCAGGCCCGTCGAAGGAGCGGTCACCACGCCGTTGGCATAGCGGCCGCGCGCGCCGTAACCGACGGCTGTCGACGTGCGATACGTCGCGACGTCGAGCCCGATCGCGACGTGGTCGGCGATCGTCAGCCCGAACGCCATGTCGAGCGTGACGAGGTAATCGAGGACCGAGTCCTTACCGGTGTCGCCCGCCATCGCGCCGATGCCCGGCACGGACACATCGAACGGCGACTTCGCGTATCCGAGCATCACCTTGAACGACAGATCGTGGCGCGGCAGCAGGCGCGCGCCTTCGAGGCTGAAGATCCCATTCGAGTCGTACGACGACCGCGACAACGCGACATCGACGCCGCTCGTCGGGTCGGCGTGCGCCGATCCGATTCCTACAGCCAGCAAGATGGCGGCGGTGGCTCTCATCAGAGCGTGCCGTTCAGGCCCGAAATACTGATCGTCCGGAACACCTGGATGAACACGAGGCCGGGGAGTGATGCGCCGGCGTGCTGTTCCCACCGGCAGTTCGTGGTGTCGGAGATCCCGCCCGTTCCGCTATACGCGACGCTATCCGCGATCGTGGCGTTGTTGATCAGCACCGTGCCATTCGCGCCCGTCGCGGTCGCGGCTGTATCGATCGTCTGCCGCGTGATTTGAGTCGCGGTGAAGTAGAAGTCGTTCGCGGGCTCGGGTGCCGCATTGCGCGTGAACGTGACGCCTGCTTGAGGCGCGAACAGATCGCCCATCGCCTTGTGCGCGCGATAGACCGGCGCGTAGATCCCGTTCGCGAGCGTCGGCCCGCCCGAGCTCGCCCACATCGTCGTCGTCGCCGCCGCCACGACAAAGCCTTCGAGATCTTTCGTCACGGGAGGGTTCGCCGGGGTCGCGACGCCGACCGTGACCGTGTTGCCACCGGGGCCCATGCCGGACGCATCGTCGAAGCCGAGGCCGATGAACGGGCTCGCCGGCATGTCGATGTCCTTGACGCGGTAGCGGCCGCAGTCGTCGATCTCGGTGCCGCCGTTGCCGAGCGGCGTCGCGCCCGATGGATTGGTCGCGAATGCGATCGCATCGTACGGCGTGACCGAGAGCGAGCACGGGCCGGTTGCGGTCGCCGTCGTGCACTTCTTGCCGGTCGCCATCGCGTCCGCGTATGGCTGGTTCGTCTGGAAGTCGTAGATCTGGCCGCAGATCGTGTGCTTGCCAGTCGCGGTAGGCGTCGGGCACGCGAAGGTCGCCGAGCAACCGCCGCTGCTGCCGTTGCCGATGCACGTCGTGACCCCGGTCGCCGGATCGGTCTCCGCGGTCGTCGTCGAAGGATCGCACTCCGTCGGCGGAAACATCGGCACGCACTTGTCACCTTGCAGCACGGTGAACGGTCCGCACTTCGCCGGATCGGTTGTCGACGTCGCGGGCTCGCACTTACCGTCGCGATTGATCGTGCCCGTCGCGCACTCGGTGCTGTTGCAGCCGGAGCCAGCGATCGCGAGGAGGAGGAGGATCGATAACGTGCGCAAAGGGCCTCCTAGAATTGGACGTTGTCCGCGGCGAGGTTGGCGAAGATCGCCGCTTCGGCGGTCAGCGCAGGATTGCTCAAGCTCGTCATGTGAACGTGAATGATCCCGCGCGTCGGCATCGTCGGCTTTCCAAACAGCAACTGCTCGCCGATCTGGTTGCGGTCCGTGATCGGCACGCTCGGCGGATAATCGGGTTGGCCGTCGCCATCGGCGTCGTCGTATTGCCAATAGACCGCGTAGCCATCGAAGCCCTCGAGGATCTCGTCGACGTAGAACTGCGCGCCGCCGACCGGTGCGAGGTTGACCGGGTTCATTCCGTCGACAAATCCGTTCGTCGTACCGTTCAGCGGCTGCGTGAGCACGCGGTCGGTGCCTTCGAAGTAATCGTGGCCGGCGCGGCCCGCAGTCGTCGCTTGCCACTCGGCCTGACACATCGCGAGACGCCGCGCGTTCGCCGCCGCATCGGTGCACATCGGCGGCGGGATGCCGCTCGTGTCGGTACAGTCTGCAGCGAGCGCCGGATACGTGCCGGTCGACGCCGACGTGACGACCTTGATCCCCGTGTCACTCGACAGCGCGGCGACGTTCATCTGGCGTTGCACCGCGGTCGCAGCATCGATCTTTTGCTGGTCGGTCTTGCCGGGCGGCGGATTCATGATGTCGGAGATCCCGGTGTCCTCGCCGATCACCTTCGCGTACTGACTGACGTGCAGGCCCGGATGCGGAACGTGCTCGCCGACATCGATGAAGCACGGCGACGAAAGATCGACGATCCGATGGACCTCGAAGCGCTGGATCTCGAACAACCGCCCCGCCATCGCGTCGGTTTGAAACGCATAGAACGTGAAGTGAATGTTCGCGGGCAGCTCGCCGGCTTTCGGCGTGGCACCGATCGACGCTTGCGCGGGCATCGCGTTGCCGAAATCGAACTGGACGTTCGATCCGGAAAACGTATCGATACATCCGGCAGATGTGATCGCGAGTAGAGCCGTAGCGAGCCGCACGTCCATTCCCCGGCGCAATGGTATCGGGCAGATGGACGTGAAGTCTAGAATTGCCGGCCAGAGCTAGCTCGAAGGTGACAAGCGTCCCGGCGTAGTCACCGGGCGCCTTGTTGCGATCGGCCCGGAACGCGAGCGTCGCCGCCGCATTGTTCGCGACGGAACGCGTATTGGGGATCACAAGATCGAGCGCGGTATCGACCCGCGCGACGCCGAGCCTGTTCGAGTCGAGGTACTGGCGCCCGATCGTTCGATCGGGAACCGCCGTGCTGTCAAAGTACACACCTCCGCGGACCGCGATCGCCGCTGACGCCCGGTCGTCGCCGCCGATCCGTACCGCCCAGCTGACGCGCCAGTCCTCGGCATTCAGGGGTTCGCGGTGCGGGTCGCACGGGTTCGATGAAGCGCCGGCGAGATGATCGAGCGATCGGCCTCGTACACACCGCGTGTGGCGCGCTCGATCTACGCGCACGCCCGCACCGCTCAGAACACGATCGTCGCGCGCGTTGCGATGATGACGGCGGTCCGCTCGCGCTGGAACAGCAGCTGGAAATCGGGCTGGATCGTGAGCCAGCCAAACTGCGCCTGATACGTCCCTTCGACGAGCGTTTCGGCGCCGCGCGCGCTCGTGCCGGCGAAGGCGATGCCGACGCCGATGAAGTCGTGCTTGCGAAATGGTCCGGGCCCGATCCGGATCCCGGTGTCGATGTACTTCGTCACCGGTTGGTTGGGGCTCGAGCTGACTCGCACGAAGGCGGCGAGGTAGCGCTCGAGCTGGTGATCGAGGATCGCGTAGTAGCCGTTGCCGCGATCCGTGTGGTGCCAGATGCCGAGCTTGAGCAGCTCGCCGAATTCGAGCTCGCCGGCCGTGAGGCTCGTCGGGCCGATCGCGTTCGGGATACCGTGTACGCCGTGTTGGTCGCCGTCGAACACGGCCGCGCGCGCGGTGAAGCCCGGCAGCTCGAGGCGCGCGCTGACGCCCGGGGTCGCGACCGGATACACGGTGATGCCGTTCACGTTGAAGCTGAGCTGACTGATAATGCCGAACGTCGCGTTGAGGAGCGCGGTGCTGTGACGCGCGAGGATGAACTCCTGATCCGCGGAGAGCAGGCCCGCACGGATCGTCGCTTTGTGGATCGGTTGCTCGACCCACAGCTCGAACAGCCGGACGTCTTGCTCCGCGACATTGCCGCTGATCCCGTAGAGGTCCATCAGGTCCGCCGAAAGGCCGTGGCCGTGGATCGCCAGCGTCGAGACGTGAAGCTGACCGAAGTGCGAATCGACGAGCTTCTCGAGCTCGAGATCGAGGCTCAGCACGAGCAGGCCCGCGCCGCGCACCTGATGATCGAGCCCCTGATCCGGCGCGGCGAACACCTCGCCCGCGTAGACCGCCTGCGGAATGATGCCTTTGGCCTTGAGCTTGTCGCGAAGATCGTCCCAGTCGCCGGTCAACGTCCCGCGCCGAAAGAAACCCGGCTTGACCGGGCTACACGCACACGGATCCTCTTTGACGTCGGCGTGCGCGGAGGTTGCGAGCGCGAGCACGACTCCGAAGGCGCCGATGGAAGCGATGGTCATGCGCACGAGGAACCAGCGTATCCGACGCTAACGGTCAGCTCGCGCCCACCACGAATCATCGCCCCACGGTATCCCGATTCGATAAACGGTGTCGACCTCGCCTACTGCGTTGGATCGTCACGGCCGCTGCCGCGATTGCCGCCGAACCGATCCCACACGTTGACGCCACCCGCCCCGGTCTCGTGCGTGCCCGTATCGTGCGTGCCCGTGCCGTGGCCTGGCGCGTGCTCGACCTGAGAGCCGGCGATCGTCGTCGAAAATTCGCGCGGATCCCCGGTCTCCGTCTGGACGAGCAGATGCAACGAACCTCCGTGCTCCGCCAGGCGCGCATGCTCCTCGGTGACGAGCTTCTCGAACGTCGTCGCATCGAGGACCTCGCGGCCGTCGACGGCGATCACGATGTAGCCCTCCGCGAGCCCGAGATCTTGGAGCACACCGTGCTCGAGCTTGACGAGCACGGCGCCGTGATCGAGCTTGCCGAACCGCCAGCCAAGCGATGGGAAGTAATCGACGACAGTCGCACCGAGCGCGCTCGTCTGCTTTGCGTAGCCCTTGCCCGCGCCGGCGAGACGAGTCGCCGGCATGTCGATCTCGGAGAACGCGATGTAGCGGCGGCCTTCCGTCGTGTCGAACGCTTCCCAGTACGTCTCGACGGCTCCCGGCCTGCCGCCGCGATTCGCCGTGCGCGCGACCGCGTGCCGGCCTTCGTGCAGCGTGCGTCGCGCCTGCGTGCTCTGCGGATCGCGACCGTACGCGGCGAGCGCGGCGTCGCGCGCCGGAATGAACAGCGCGGTCAGCAGCGTCTTCGACTTGTCATCGGCGAGCTTGTGACTCACCTCGTACATCAGCACTTCGATCGCGGAATCGCTCGCTTCATCTTCGGCTTCTTCTTGGCTCGCGAGTGGCGCGGACACACCGACGCAGGTCATGCGATCACCCGCCATGGTGCACGTCGCATTTCCGGGTGCCATGCCTTCGCGAATCCACACGGGTCGCTGCGTGCCGGCGCGCGCGGTCGCGACACCGAGGCCGTAGGGACCTGGATCCTGCTTCGCGGTCGACTTCATGTAGAACACGACGCCACCGGCGAGCACGACGATCACGAGCAGCGCGAGCAGGATCGGCACCGCGGGCGACGACGATCGTGGTTGTTCGCCCTTCGCAACCGAAGACATGCCCGTGCTCGGCTTCTTGTCGAGCTTGCGGCCGCGGAGCTCCGCGATCTGACGCTCGATCGTCTTATCGAGCGCCGGTTTCGGCAGTCCGGGCAACACGGTCATCACCGTCTCGTTCGCCATGCACTGCATCGCCGCCTTGCACGTCGGGCAGCGCAGCTCCGGCGCGGTCGCGAACTTGATCACGTCGTGGTGCTCGGCGACCTCGATCGGCCGTGCGCTCGTCGTGCCGCAGGATTTGCACGCGTACGGCAGCGTCAGATCGACGACCTGCGCCTTGGCCCCGAGATCATCTTTGCTGCACAGCTTCTCGAGGAACGCCGGCGTGACACCGATCAGTAGCAGTTGCTCGACGAGCGGCGTCACCGCTTGCACGAAGCTGCGCCACTCGGCGGCGCCCGCGGGCTCGACGCGCGTGATGCCGGTGAGGTCGATGATCACCGTGCCTTCGAGTCCCTCGGCGAGCTTGTCGCGCGGGAACGTGTTGTTGAGATCGCCGCCGAGGCGCAGATACGTGATGCGTCCCTCGATCACCTTGTCGACGCGGACCTTGGCGTCGATCGTACCGAGGCGATAATCGAGCTTCGCCGCGAGGAACGCGATGAGCTCGGGCTCGAGCTCGATCGGTCCTTGGCCGAGCACGTACGAGAAGTACGTCGAGCCGTCCTCGTCGAAGTACATGCTCTCTTTGCACGAAGGGCACGGCCGCTCGGCGAGCTTCATCGTCTTGAGCGCCTCGAAGTCGCGCGCGAGCTCGAGCAAGACGCGGTGCTCCGAATCGCAGTAGTCGCAACGGAACGGTGCGTAGAAGCTGAACACGCGCCCGCCGCCGGCGAAGTTCGCGACCATGTTGAGCTGGTCGACGACTTTCGGTGCGCACTCGATCAGCACGAGGCGCTTCGTCTTCGCACCTGCAGCAGACACGAAGTCGACCCACTCGCGAATTCCGAACGACGAGATCTTCTTCACGCCGCCGAGATCGAGGACGAGCGTTTCGCCTTCCATCGCGCGGCCGAGCTTCTTGCCGTCGAAGCTCTCGTCGATCGTTCCCGAGAACTTGAGACAGGTGATCCCGCCATCCGCGAACTTCTCGATCGTCAGCTTCGCCGGACCGGGATCGACGGGCGGTGCCTGGATCGTCAGTTGAGAAGGACGTACAGCTTCCATCTAAGCGCTCCAGAAGTGCAGCGACTTCGCCTGCGTGCGGAGCTCGCGCAGGTTCATGTCGAGCTCGAACAATGCGGTCACCTCGGTGTGCCGACCGCGAGCAACGTCGAACACCATCGCCGACGTCGCGTTGTGACAGACCATCATCCCGAGGCCGGCGCCGCCGTGCGCTTGGTCCATCTCGCCACCCGAGAGGCCGCGTGCGAGGCCCTCGAAGACGTGGCGGCGCTCGAGCCGGCCGAACGGATCTCGGACTTGCAGCACGAGCTTCGACCCGTCGGTCGCGAGTCGGACCGTCGGAACTTCGGCGTCCGAGAGTCGGACGTCCGCCTTTCGATCCGCGGCGTACTTCGGACGGCCGGACGCATCGACCGGCGCGTCGTAGATCGCGTTCATGATGAGCTCGTGCCCGAGCTCGCCGAACAGCTCGGCGATCCGCTTCGGTACTTGCAGTCCGGTGATGAAGCTCTGAATCTGCGCGACGGCGCGATCGCGATCCGTGGTCGACCGCACCTCGAGCTCGATCGACGAGAAGCCCCAATCGAGATACGCCGACAGTGGTGGCGGTCCACTCGGCGTACCGAGCCGGCGCGCGACCATCAGCACCTCCCACGAACGTGGCGCCGATTCGAAGTCGCGACGGCCGAGCACGTTGTCGATCGCGTTCGTCTCGATCAAGTAACGCAACGAGCGGCGCAGCGGCTCCGCGGTCCACAGCACGCCGCGCAGCTGCGGCCGCGCACGCACTTGCTCGGCGACAAAGTCTGCATCGAACGTGTCCGCGCAGATCACGTGTGCACCGTCGAGCACGCCGGCGACCTGCCCAGGTTCCTCGACGGTGACCGCGGTGGCCCCAACTGACAGGAACAGGCGGGCGACCTTGCGGCCGACCAGCTTGTTACGTTCGAGGATGACGGCGTGCATGCCCCCGTTTGCTGCACCCTATCACGCGCACTCGATCCGCCGAGCTTCGTCGAGAGGCCCCGAGAGGCTTGCCGGTAATCGTCGTGGGCCGTGCTACGATCGAGATGTGAGGGTATCCAGAGGTGCGACACTCGTCGCCCTGCTGTTCGTGGTGCGGGTGGACGCGGCGCCAGATGCCGGCGTGATCAATCCGTGCTTCGACAATCCTCTCGCACCCGAGTGCAAAGGCTTCGATCAACCGAAGGTTCTCCGCGCGAACGCCGGCGTCGTGAAAGCGACCGACCAGGCCGAGCTCTATCAAACCGTCACGACGAAGAAGCCGCGTGCGGAGATCTCGCAGTTCCTGCTTGCACGTGCCCAAAAAACCGCGAAGGCCCGCGATTGGGCGCACGCGATTCCGCTCTATCAAGCACTCGTCGTCGCGCGCGGTCCCGGCGGTCCCGAAGGCAAACAACTCGCGACGCTGTGGACGCTGGCGGGACAACACCAAGAGGCCGCCGAAGCGTGGACCACGTTCGCGAACGCGACCGCCGACGACAAGGCCAAAGCCGACGCTGCCGCCGAATCGCTGCGGCTCGGCAGCACACCGGATCCGTTCGCCGACAAGCTCGTGCTGTCCGATCTCGCCGTCGAGGCCAAGCAAGCGTTCACGCTCGGTCGCGCCGCGTTCGGCAAGCAGCAGTACGCCGATGCGCTCGTCTACTTCCACATGGGCTACGCGCTGTCGCCGGATCTGCCCGGCTTCCTTCGCGAGCTTGGCTCGACGTACGACAAGCTCGGCGCGACCGATCGCAAGCGCGAGTTCTATCGCCGATATCTCGTCCAGCGTCCGTTCGGCGCGAACGCCGATGTGGTGCGTGCCGAGCTCGCCAAAGACAACGACGTCCTCGGCTCGCTGCTCGTGTCCTCGTCCCTGCCCTGCGCGCAGATGTGGGTCAATCGACAGCGGATCACGGGCAAGCTTCCGGACAAAGGCCTCGCGGTCGCGGCGGGAAATTACAAGGGCCTCTGCTTCAACCCCAAGTACGAGATGGCGCTGTTCGAGTACGCGACGGTCGAGGCCGGTAAGCCGGCGACCATGACGTTCCGCTGGGCGATCGTCGTCAACAAGCTCGAGCATCCGTTCGGCCGGATCGCCCTCGAGAATCCGAAGGCCCCGGGCACGATGATCGACCTCGGGATCACCGCACCGGAGGTCGGCGTCGCGGTCGCACCGGACGGCCGCAAGCTCAAGATGATCCTCAAAGATGACTCCGGGGTACGCACCGAAGAGCGAACCGTCCAGATCGAGCCCGGACAGCGGCTCGTGGTTCAGTGGTAAGGTCCCGGCCGCGTGGTATCCGAGCGACCATCGCAAGAAGGCAAGATGTCGCCGGGGGCCCCGAATGACCCGGTGCCGTTTGGCGGCTACTATTTGCTCGGGCTCATCGCGCGCGGCGGGATGGCCGAGGTCTATCGGGCTCGCGCGACCAGCGCCGACGCGAAACGGTTGTTCGCCGTCAAGGTGATGCGGCCGCAGCTCGCGCGCGAGGCGCGGTTCATCGACATGTTCCATCGCGAAGGCCAGCTCGCGATGCTGCTCAAGAACCGCTGCATCGTCGAGACGTTCGAGATCGGCCAGGCCGACGCACGCCACTACATCGCGATGGAGTACATCGGCGGACGCGACCTCACGCAGGTGCTCCGTCGCTGCCAAGAAACCCAGCAGCGCATCCCGGTGCCGCACGCGGTCTACATCGCCGCGCGGATCGCCGAAGGCCTGCACTTCGCGCACACGTTGCCCGGTCCCGACGGCCGCCCGCTCAACATCGTCAACCGCGATGTCTCGCCGTCGAACGTGCGCTTGTCGTACGACGGCGACGTCAAGCTCCTCGACTTCGGCATCGCGCAGGCGCTGATGAAGTTCACGAGCGAGATCGGCATCCTCAAGGGCAAGTTCAGCTACATGTCGCCCGAGCAGATCCGCGGCATGCCGCTCGACGCGCGCACCGACGTGTTCTCGGCCGGCATCATCCTTCACGAGATGCTGACGACCGAGAAGCTGTTCCGCGGCGACACCGAGTTCGCGCTGATGGAAAAAGTCCGCAAGGCCGAAGTTCCGCCGCCTTCGAACTTCAACCGCCGCGTCACACCCGAGCTCGATGCGATCAGCCTCAAGGCACTCGCACGCGACGTCGCCGATCGCTATCAAACCGCCGCGCAGCTCGCCGCCGATCTCGACGCGCTGATCGCAGGCTACCGCTTCGATCCCAAAGAGCTGCGCCAGTTCATGCGCCAGCTGTTCCGCAAAGAATACGCGAAAGAGCTCGAAGAGACGCAGATGGCGATCGAAGCCGAGCCAAGCGCATTTCACGCGCCGGCCTACCAACGTGGCATCCCGACGGCACAAATGGAAACGCCGACCGAGCCAGCCGCCGACATCATCGATTCACCGCCGCCGATCGAAGAGCCGGTGTACGAGGAGTCGCCGCCCGATCCGGAGAAGCCGAAAGGCTTCTGGGGCTCGCTGTTCAAGCGCAAGAAGTAACGGGTTCGCTCCCCCTTATCTCCACCACCCAACCGGCAAGGACCTTTGAAGATTGGTTCTTGCCGATTTCGTTTTGCGCCACGTTTGCGCCCCGCGCGCGCTGAGCATCGCGAGGATCCGGCGATCCGGATCGCGTCACTCGACGCAAACCCGGGCACCAGGGTCACGCATTTGCCTTGTTCGATGACTACAGCTGTAGTAACGCTACGAACGTTGTCGTAGCCGATGCGCCGAGCTCTGCACTCGTGGTCGTCGTTCGCGCCCACGCTCGTCGTGGCTGCGGCTCTCCTCGCGTCGCTGATTCGCTGGCACGTGCAGGGCTCCGGCAACGTGTACACGGCGGTCGCCAAACGGTTCTACGTGCCCGATCCTGATCTTGGGTGGCGCGTCAGTACGCAGCACCCGATCTGGCTCGGCCTCGACATCTGCGCCGCGATCATCGTCGTCATGCTTGGCGTTGCCGTCCTTGGTGTCGTGATCGGGCGCCGCGCGACCACGCACCCGGTGCAGGCGCGGCCTCTTCGCGCCGTATCATGGGCGCTCGCATCGATCTCCGTCTGCATCCCGGCCGTGGCGTTCGCGAGCGGTCCGGGACCTCTCCACGCGCGCGATACGTTGCCAGCGAGCGCGGCCGTCTTGATCGAAGACGGCATCGAAGGTGCGGTCGACGCCCCGGAAGGCAGCTATGCCGTCGTGAGCCATGCCGGGACGGCGGTGACAGCGCATCTCTCGGCAGGTGGCGAGGCGTTCGATGCCAGGTTTGGCGACGTCACCGGTACCTGGCACGGCGCGCCCCGCGATCTGCAGCTTCCAATGCGCGCCGCGATCAGCGTTGCCGCCGCGTCCGTCGATACGGGTGTGGGCGAACGAAGCAAACACGCACGCGAGGGCTATCTCCACGCGGATCAGTTCCCCCGCATCGAGGTCGCGCTCGATCGCGTTGCCGCCGTCCGCGCGAATGGCTCGAACGAGCTCGCGTTCCGTGCACCTGGAACCGTGTCCTTGTTGGGCAGAACCCACGCGATCGAGATCACCGGCACGCTATCGAAGCTCGACGGGGCTGCGCTCGCTCGCCTCGGTCTCACCGGCGATGTGCTGCTCGTGCAGGCCGATTTTGCACTCTCGATTCGGGACACCGCGCTTGCGCCGAAGGCACACGACTTCGACGGCGAGCGCATTCCAATCCACGTGTCACTCGTGCTGCGCCACACGAATGGCTAACGACCCGGCGCGGAGACTCCCATGAAGTTACCCTACGTGATCATCGCTGCAGTTCTCGCTGCATCACCCGCGTGCAAGAAGCAAGAAGACAGACCGCCGCCCAGGGACTCCAGAGGTTCCTACGATTCCAAGGACTCCACGGGCTCCGCCAGCGGGCGGGGCATGCCCACTCGTCTTGATAAGCCGTCGGTTCCTGCTCTTCCACAGATCACGAAGTGGGAGCTTGACCCGGAAAACTCCTCGGTGAACTTCGTTTGTAAGCACGCGATGCACACCAACGTGCGGGGCATGTTCCAGAGGCCTTCGGGAACCGTCGTGCTGGATGAAGCCACACCGACCAATTCCAAAATCAACGCGACCATTGATGTGACGACGGTCACGACGGGAGTAGATGAGCGTGATACGCACCTAAAGGGTCCGGATTTCTTTGACGCGACCAAGTACCCGGTCATCACCTTCGTCTCCACCGGATTTACTAAGTTGAGTGACACCTCATACTCGGTGACGGGCAACCTAACGATGCACGGAGCGACTAAGCCGGTGACTCTCGCGGTCACAGCCTCTCCCCCGTTCCAGCATTACGGGACCATACGCCGCGGCATCGAGGCCACCACATCCGTCAATCGGACGGACTTTGGCGTAGGCGTAGCTGCTTGGAACATACCGGCCGAGAGTGGCGGTCTCCTCGTAGGAGACAACGTCGCAATCACCATCGACGCTGAACTAGTACTTCAAGCCGAACCGGGCAAAGGGGGATCAGGGCACTGACGCCCAAAAACGAAGTGCGGTGGCTGGCGTTTTCCCCCTCTCCTGACTGTGCGCGGCTGTGCTGGATGGCGGAATTCTCGACACGGTCGATCCGTCTGGTTGCCAAGGAGAGGACTTTGCAGGCTGGTCGACGACTATCGACGGAGTTGATGACTGCGATCGGTTCGTGCACGGTCGAGCCGTAGCTCGAGAGCGACGCCACCTTTGAGTGTCGCAGCGTCACCGAACACGACCGCGATTCGCGCAAGAAAACGATCGAAGACGGCGAGCTGTCGTGTACGCGCGACAGGAGTACCAGCCGGCGTCGCAGCCTTGAGGCGGTGTTTCGCGACAACGCTAAGACGCGCCCGCGGCATAGCGGTTTGTTTCTAAGACGCGGAATACTGCTCCGGTCAGGTTCCCGTTTGCTGTTGATCGAGTTGTCCGCGGCGCCTTCTCGGATCGCCTAACACCGTTGCCGCCGCCGCCGCGGCGCGCCAGCATCGCGAATCGGTTTCTCGAATGTCCTACGTGCAAGTCAACGAGCGAACGCGCGGGCCTTGAACGCGTCGATGTCCTCGGCGCTCTTGCGCTCCCAGCCGGTGCGTGAGTAGTAGCGGCTGACGCCGTGGCTCGAGCCGCTCAGCTCGAGGCAGTAGTCCATGCCTTGCTCATGGCAAGGTCGCGCGTCGACCTTGATGTCCTCGCGCGTGTCCGTCCACGGAAACACGGCGTGGATCGTGTTGCCATCGATGTCGAAGCGGAAGCGCTCGATCTGGCCCTTCCACTGCGTCTCCTCGGCGAACCCGCCGATACTCTCGGGCGTGTGCACGACGAACACGTTGAACGGATCGCGCTCGTTGACCGGCGCGTGATCGACCCAGAACCGATTCATCGCGAGACTGCCGCCGCGTCCGTCGTACGTATCGTGCTGCTGCTTCCACTTCATCCCGCCGTACGCCGCCGCCGCGAGAACCGCCACCATCACGAGCTTCTTCATGCTTGAAGTGTACGCCTCCTGTGCGAGGCGCAGGAAAGCGATTCGGGTACACCCCTCGGTGGCAACGTCGCAGCTACTTCAACAACGAGCGGGCGAAGGTCGCTGAAGGTATAAGCGCTCGGTGCGCGCCTATCACTTTCGCCGGATCGTCGAAGAAGACCTGTCGTTGATCGCGCAGTGGCGTGCGACACAACACGTGAGGGAATGGTGGGGCCCTCCCACGGTCGAGGACGAACGCGAGAACCTCGCCGATCCGAGGATCGCAATGTGGATCGTCGAGCTAGACGATCGTCCGTTCGCGTTCGCGCAGGACTATGACGTACACGGCTGGAGCCCGCACCCCTTCTCGTATCTGCCACCTAAGTCGCGCGGCATCGATCAATATATCGGTGAAGCCGACATGCTCGACCAAGGTCACGGCTCTGCCTTCGTGAGGCAGCATGTCGAGCGCCTCTTTGCGGCTGGTGCGTCCGCAGTCGGTACTGATCCGCATCCGTCGAATGGTCGCGCTCGCCGCGCGTATGAGAAGGCCGGCTTCGCGGTGACCAGCGAACCAGTGGACACGCCGTGGGGCCACGCGATCCTCATGGAGTGCTGGCCGAAGCGAACCGCACCTTAAGACTGGTGTGTCACCGCGTTGCGTGCTTGCCCAATCGATTGTTCCTTCGTCTCCGAACGCCGACCGGCTACGCTAGAGCCCTGATGCCGCCCGAGCTCCCCGATGATTAACTTGGCTCGCCTCGTATCGACGCTGCTATTTGTCACCGCGTGCGAAAAGGCGCCGGCGAAGCAGCCGCGTCTCTTCACAGACGACGAGCTCACCGCGCTCGAGACCCGCGTCCTCGCAGAGGTCAACAAGTCGACACCCGACTGCATTCGCCCCGAAGCGCTCGCCCTCTGGAAGCCGACCGGCGAGCTCGCCGTGTGCATCAAAGATTGCGACGTCCTCGACTACGGCGCCGATCACAAGAAGCCGATCCGCCGCGACGAGCTGTTCCGCATCGCGACCCCCGAAGCGACCGCGCTCGACGCGAAGTGCGGCGCGCTCGTCAGCACTGCCTTCGAGCGCGCGGCCGCCAACCCCGGCTGCTCGCCCTTCCAGATCGGAATCGACAACGTCGACGGCGGCCCGGCGAGCATGCCGCGCCTGCTCCTCCTTCACCTAATCTGTCGTCATGCTGACGCCCAGGGCGATCACGCATCGGGTGCACGCTCACTGGTCGCGGCACTTCAAGCGTTTCAGGACTACGCGCGTGGTCGCACGAACGGCTCCACCCTCGCGACCGCATCCGCCGCGCGATCGAGCTTGGCGTTCGGCCTCATCGAGCTCCTCGCCGACGCGCAACTCACGCATAACGATCTCGACGCACTCGCGACCTCCCTCGATCACTTGATCGCATCCGAGCCACCACCTCACGAGATGCTTCAAACCGAATCCGCACACCTGGGCTTCGCATACGGCCTGGTGCCGCTCAAAGGTTCCAGTTGGCCGGTCCCCGGTGGTCGTAGCGATCTCATGTTGTCAAGCCCTCAACCGTCGACCTCACACGACCCGCGCGACGCAGCCGGCATAATGATGCTGTACGCACTCGAAAGCGGCGAACGCCTCCGCACCGCCTGCCAACCCACGTCGTCATTTCGCGAGTGCTTCGAACACCTGAACGCCACACCACACACCACGGCTGCCGCCCAGGTGGCTGCCTCACTCGATCGACCACGCAACGACGACCCCGCGACGCGTGCCCGCGTCAAACGCGAAATCGTCGGCAACTATCTCGCGTCCAACGCCTACGCATACTGGATCGCCACCCACGCCAAGGACATCGTCCCGCTCGTCGCACTGCGCCTCCGCATCGAAATCCTCCGCAACGGTCGCTGCCCGATCCCCGCCGAGCTGGACGTCCCGCCCTACTCCACGCTCCGCGCACCGAGTGTCCTCGGCGATTCAGTCTCGGTGACGCCGATCGATCACGCCCTTCGTGTCGACCCGCCCGCATGGGTGCGCGAACAGATCGAGCAAGACTGTAAGAACCGAAAGCCTCCGTTCCCGCCTTGCCCCCCATCCCCGAAGATCGTCAGCCTCTCCTGCCCTTGAGCTGAAAGCTCATTGCAGGCTGCGCGTGGCACGCACAGCGTGATCTCGATGCGCAGATCGGCGACACTAGATGCATGGAGGCGGCAGCTCTTACTGCATGAGGCGATGGCTCGCCGTCATCACCATCGTCGGGGCCTCCGCGGGTCTGCTGACCATCCGTCGCGGCTGCGGGACAAGCAGCTCTCGCGAACACAGTGCATCGCACGCACCCCCAAATAGATCACACACGCTCTCCGTCGCCATGCCAGCCCACAACTCGGAACCGGCCGGTAGCCTGCGGCTCGCGGGGCGCGTCGTTGGTCCGGACGCGCAAGTCATTGCCGGCGCCCAGGTCTGGATCGATTCACTGCCTCCGCGCACGACAATGAGCGCAAGCGACGGAGCCTTCGAATTCGAAGGCCTACTCAGCCGCACGTACGAGGTCCGCGCACTGGCCGGTGATCTGGTCGGCGGCCCGCAAGTAATCCGATTGGTGGACCACGGCGCGCCCATGCTGATCAAGCTGCGCGAGGGCGCGCACGTGCTGGTGACCGTTGTCGACGCGATGCGTACCCCAATCGCAAACGCGTCAGTTAGCGTGGTCGGCGACGACTCGGCGGCCACGACCGACGCCAAAGGCCAGGCAAGAATCACAGCGCACCCGGGGTGGGTGGCGATCGAGGCTACGGGCGGCGACTACGCGCCTCGCCGCGTCAGCGTCACCTCAGCTTCGTCCGGCACCACGTCACGCATCACGATCGTTCTACACAAAGGCTTCGAGGTTAGCGGACGTGTAGTCGACCAGGACCGAAACCCGATCCCAAACGTGCGGGTCTATGCGCGGCAGTCGTCGGGCTGGCTGCCCTTCGACGACGCAGAGAAAGAAACGGCAGTCACGGACGAAGGCGGCGCGTTCAGGATCGAGTCCGCGATCGGAATGCACACGTTCGTTGCGATCGATGACGAACACGCGCCGACGATGACGTCGAACTTCGACATCGACCGGGCAATCACTGATCTCGAGATCGTGATGAAGGCCGGTGCTGTTTATGCTGGCGCCGTCGTCGACGCAGATGACAAGCCGGTTGCGCAGGCGCGCGTGTACCTCGACACGATGGGGCGGCTTGGTCCGCGTCGTTTCTCTGCCGTGAGCGATGCGAACGGCGCGTTCGAAGTTAGAGGCATGCCACGCACGATGGCGACGGCGTATGCCGTGTCAGCTGAAGCAGTGGGCGACGAGACGATGGTGAGCTTGGATGGACCAACCAGAGCTGCGCGGTCAAAAGCTAGCTCTCAAGCGAACCGATCAGAGATCCGGCGTGATTGGTGGTGTTGTCGTCGATGACGCTGGCACGCCCGTGGCCAACGTGTTGGTGAATGCTGCAGCCCGTCGGATGCCCGCCGCCGTCATGAGCTCGAACGGTGTCGATGGCTCGACCGCAACATCGACGAACACGGACGCACGCGGCCAGTTCACGATCGCCGACCTGCCGGCAGGTGAATACAGTGTATGGCCCGGCGGCTTTGACCAACCGCCATTTCCTGCCGACGCAGTAAAGTTTGTCACCGGCCAGGACACGTCGTCGTTCATGACGATCGCGAAGACCGGGGACAAGGCTGTGCGCCTCGTGATGCCGCGCTCGGGCCGGATCACGGGCAAGATCACGTTCGCCGACACCGGCGCAGTTGTGGATGACTTCAAGCTCGACGTGCAGCCACGCGGCGACAGAGACGGTGCGGTGGCCGGCGAGCATGGGCACTTCGACCTTCGCGATGTAAGGCCAGGCACCTATGCGTTGCACATCAGCGGGCGCGGCTTCTTGGATGCGAACAGGGTTGATATTCGCGTTGACGCGGGGCAGAGCACCGACGCTGGGACGATCACGGTAGACAGAGGGCGTACGCTGAGAGGCAAGGTTGTTGACACTGCAGGACGCGGCATCTCCGGAGCTAGGGTCATGGTCGGGCATATCGGCGGCGTCTTTGGCGGAAGCGGTCGGTTCGACGAGCCGGACCTCGATCAGCCAGGAGCATTCACCGATGCTGACGGCGGCTTTGCGATCATCGGCGGAGTTCAGAACCAGGCACTCGGCGTATCGCCGCTCGTCGTTGGAGCCGATCATTCTTCGTACGGACGTTCTCGTCCCGTGGCAATACCGCCAGGAGCTCAAGATCCACAACCGATCACGCTCACGCTGCTCGACTGTGGCTCGATCGCGGGCAAGGTGACGCAGAACGGAAAGCCCGTCGCTAACGCGATGATCGGAGCGGGGTGGCCGGAGTTCGGCTTTTCGAACACGAACGAAGACGGTGAGTTCGTGATGTCCAGGTTACCCGTTGGCCCCGTCGCACTCCGCGTGCACAATTTCAGCGAGACGGGGCGGTCGCATCAACTGACCGTCGAGGTCGAAGCGGGAAAGCAGACTGAGGTCACGATCGAGATACCTGTCGGCACCATCAAGCTCTCCGTCGATGTGAAACCCAAGGCGGGCGCTGATGTCGCTGGCGCGCTGCTCTTCCTGTTCAGGGGCGCAGTCACATTCGAGAACTACGCGCAGCTCTCAGCGCGCCTCTTCCCGGAGGCGCAAGGGTTCGCACGTTGGGAAGGCGATCCGAGTCGGCCCGCGCGATTCGAAGGCATCGTGCCAGATGACTACACGGTGTGCACGATACCCCTCGCGTGGAGCCCGAATGACAAGAAGCTCATGAAGCGCGTCAGCGGCGACCGCGCTCTCGTGCGCGTGTATTGCGCGGCGGCACATGTGTCTGCGGCACCAGTGGAGCAGACGCTGACCGTCGAAGTACCGTCGATGGCGCCGCTTCCATAAGGCGAGTAGCCTCGCAAGATGGCTTCGAAGTCACTCGAAGAAGTGTTCGACCAGGCAAAGTCTGCGATCGCGCTCGGCCTCCAAGCCATCGACGCTGGCAGAAAGACCCCAACGGGTGCGATCTCGGCGATGTTCCTTGCGCGGAGCGCTCAAGCGCTCGCGAGCTGCTGTTCTCTCTGCAGCAGCGGACACCTCGCAGACGCTATGAGCGTCGCCAGGACCGTCGTCGAACTGGATATTGAGCACGCGTACATCATGTCGGCCGATGATCCGGTCGCGCGCTTCGAACAGTACGCGACGTTCGACGATGTCTCCGTCAACAAGATCATGCAGGCGATCGGCGTGTTGTACGGCGGCAAGGCGGCTCCCGAGATCCTGCAGAAATGGAAGCAGCGCGCAACGGAGGCGAAGCAGCTAGCCGGGGGCTCGCGGCAGTGGGCAGGCCCGAACCAGAACGGCAAGGACATCGACCTTCGCGATCGCGCGATCGCCACAAATCGTGTGCACCACTACGACCTTTGCTATCGCGAAGGCTGCGGCGCGAGTCACGGTGGATTCGGGACGCTGCAGTACGTTCTTCCCGAGGGGCTCTCCGTGTGGCCGATCAAGATCCTCGTCGGTCCCGACAAGCCCAATGCACGCGCCATCGAGCTAGCGCCGATAGACGCAGGGTGTGAAGAACGCCCGAGCCGATCGCTCCCGCGCCGATCAGTGCGACCGCTTCCGCGGGCGGCTTCGCGACGAGCGGCGCCGGCAGGTGCGGCGTGTCCTCGTGCGGAGGGATCGTCGTCGGCGCTACCATGGGTGGCGGCGGCCGACGCGTGTGGGTCGATGATTCGGCGACCGTCTAGGGTTGCAGGTCGACCACGTGGGTCGCGCCGGATCCGAAGCCCAGGAGCAACTTGCCATTCGCCCACGCGAGGATCAGTGAGCCCGGGGATCCGGCACGGTCAAGCTCGGTACGCGCGCCGTCGATCGTGACCCGAACCACCTTCGTCCATCCGTCCTTGGCGTAGTACGACATCGCGAACGCGCGCGGGCCTGCCCCGACGATCCGGACGGGCCGATCGACGTCGGGATCCGTGTCTAGGGACGTGACCGTCACGCGGCCGTCCTCGCTAACGTGCAGCAGTCGTGTCGCACCGCGCTTGCCACGGGCGGCGACGAGGCAGCTGTCGCGGATGCAGCCGAACCCGACCACGCGCTCGCCGCGCTCGATCGGCACGCGCGCGACGACGTCCGAGCATGCGTCATGGCCGCAGAAACTCAGAAGCAGCCGCGAGCCTTCGCGCCAGAACAAAGCGATGTTCTGCTCGGCCGACGCGACGCCGCACCACGACGCGCCAGCCAGCGCGGCGTTGGTGACGACGGGCTCCGCGAGCACGCGCGTCGATCCCATAGGCCCGTGGACGATCCGCACGCGACCATCTGATTCGACGAACCCGACGCCGAATCGGTACTCGTTGCTCGCGGCACCCTCGCAGAGCTGCCGCACGTTGTTGCCCCACGTCGTCGCGTTGCCATAACCGCCATCCGCATCGAGAGCCGCCAGCTTCAGCCGCTTGCGGTCAAGCCACCCGATCGCGCTACCCTTAGGTGTTCCAACCACGCGCGCGTCACGCTTCAGATCGACGGGCAAGACGCGCACCTCGTGTCCGTTGCGATCGAGCTCGGCGATGCGATAGCCGATCACGTCGTCGCCCATCGCGAACATGAAGCCACCGGGCACCACACCCGCCTGGAGGCCATCCGGGTCCGCGCTGGCGTCGTGGCGCGCTGAGCACATCCGCCAGACCGCCACGACCGCGAGGACGCCAAGGACGTAGCGAGCCTTCATAGCGCGAGCTAACCAGCGCCCAGGAACGGTGTCAATTTGATCGGCCATCCGTCGATTTCGTCGGCAATGCCGGAATGGCGTCGCGACGCCGGCGAACTCGGGCAGATCGCAGGAACTCCTCGTCGCTCGTGACGCCGACGCCACGACGCGCTCGTGTGGCAGATCGATGATCTCCGTGGGCTTCGTCGCGCATCCACGCGATCCAACGCAAGCCGCGGCCACGCATCACGACACCACGTGAAATCAGCAGGATCGCGTGTGGCTCGTCCAGTGCTCGGCCCCTGGAGTTCGGCGACGACGGACGCGGACCGTGGTTCGAGGGCGGCGGCGTCTCAGTACGCAACTGATTGGCGCGTCAGCCGCACGTCCGCGCGCGGGGATCGGGCATGGATCCCGTTGCATGGCTAGAACAGAACGAACCGGGCTCGCAAGCCTTCCGGAGCCTGACAGGCAGGCGATTTTTCACTTCGCACTCCTGTGGAGTCTCTTTACGGCGAAGGCGCTGAACCATCTTGCCTGCGCACCAGGTGATGACTGCGCGTGCGCGTCCATCGTCGCGAACGCGTCCAACGCGCCACGCCTCGATTACGAGCGCCCGATCACCTTCGACGAAGACCTTGTGCGGATATCGCTCGAAGCCATTCGCGTCAGGCTTGCGCCCTTCGGCACGCACACGATCGAATCGAGGGCGCGAAGCCATCCCACGATGCGCGCTCGGATGCGCGCTGCCGCTACGGCGACTCTCGGCGAAGCCAGAGCAGGGCGAGTCCGTTCAGGACGGCAAGAGTCAGCGGCCCGAATGTCTTCGAAGGATCGTGCGCTAGCGCGCCGATGACGCCGTCGAGTGCTTGGACCATCGTCATGACGATCCCGAGGAAGACGATCCCGATGCGCGAACGCACACCTGTTGCGATCAGGACGCCCAGCAGGAGCGCGATACTTCGCGAAGCGGCATAGCCGGCGAAGTTGTCGCTCCCCTCCGTTCCGAGCAGACCCATGACCGAAAAGCCGGCGCTCACCCCGGCGCTGAGGAGTGTCACCAGGGCGCAGGCCCAAAACGGCTTCTTCATCGAGGCACCTGCGTCGTACTTATCGCGGAAATGGCCGCGGGTCGGCGTTGCCAGGCGAGGGATCCGGATCAGGGTCGCAGTCGCTGAGACACTCCGAGTTAGTGCAGAACGGTGTTCAGCGGCGCGTGCGTGTTCGCGTATGGTTCGCGGATGACCGAGCGCAACGACGCGCCTAGCGGCGAGGCCGCGCCGATCACGAGCGGGCTGACCGAGGGTGACGAGCTCGCGCCTTTCGTGGCGGCCGGCGAACGCGATCGCTATGTCGCAGGCAAGGTGCTCGGCGCGGGAGGCATGGGCGAGGTGCGCAGCTACGTCGATCGCGCCACTGGCCGGAGCATCGCGATGAAGACGATGCATGCGGAGGCCGACGGGATCGCGGTGCGGCGTTTCGCGCGCGAGGCTCGGATCCAATCCCAGCTCGAGCATCCTGCGGTCGTGCCCGTCTACGACGTCGGCACGCGCGACGGCACGCCCTACATCACGATGAAGCACGTGCGCGGCGAGTCCCTCGCGGCCGTGATCACGCAGCTTCGCGCCGGCGACGTCGCGACCAAGCAGCGGTTCACGCGGCGCAGGCTGCTCACGGTGCTGTCGAGCGTCGCGATGACCGTCGAGTACGCGCACCGGCGAGGCGTGATCCATCGCGATCTCAAGCCCGACAACATCATGCTCGGGCCGTTCGGCGAGGTCTACGTGCTCGACTGGGGCCTCGCGGCGATCGTCGCCGATCACGAGCCGGTGCTCCGGGTGTCGCAACAGGTCGCGGCGATGCAACATCCGGACGAGCGCACGTCGACCTCGCTGCTCGATTCATCCCCGCGGCCGGAGACCGAAACCGGATCGCTGCTCGGAACACCGGGCTACGTCGCGCCCGAGCTTCTCGAGCCCAACGTCGAACCGAGCGACCGTTCCGACGTCTACGCGCTCGGCGCGATCCTGTTCGAGATCCTCACGTTCGACCGGATGAATCGCGGCGAAGGCCTCGCGCAGGTGATCGGTCAGTCCCTCGCGATCGACGGTGCGAGCCCTCGCGAGCACGCACAACAACAGTCGTCTGCGCCCGAGGTCCCGCCCGAGCTCGATGCGCTGTGTCAGATGGCAACGCGCCTCGATCCTGCCGCACGGCTGCCGAGCGCCGAGGCGCTGGCGCGCGCCATCGAGGCTTTTCTCGACGGAGATCGCGATCTCGCTCGCCGCCGCGAGCTGGCCGTTCGAGCCACCGACAAGGCCGCGGCCACGGTCGCGACACCCGGCGCGACACTCGACGCGCGCAACGCCGCGCTGCGTGAGGTCACCGTTGCCCTCGGCCTCGATCCGACCAACGCTCGTGCGCGCACGCTGCTGGTCCGACTACTCACCGAACCTTCACCCGAGGCCGCCCGACTCGCCGAGGTCGCCGGCCGCGACGCCGCATTGCGCTCGTTTCGGCTCGCCGCTCGCACGCACATGTTCGCGCAGGCGACGTACCTGCTCTACATCCCGCTCCTCTTGTGGATGGGCATTCGGTCGCCGTGGATGTTCGTCGTCGGCGCTTCGGCGATCTCCGCGGTGTTCTTCGTCACGCTCTACTACCACCGCCATCCGCCGCGTGACTTGCAGCTACCGTGGTTCCACCTGATCACATCGCTCGTCGCCCTGACGAGCGGTGAGGTCTTGCTCGGCCCGTTCGTCCTCGTACCCGGGATCGTGATCGCGACCGGCGTCGGCTACCTCGCGAGCTTCGAGCGCGGTGGTGTACGCGTGATCGTCGGCGCGCTCGCGGTCGTGCTCGTGCCTGCGATCCTCCAGCTCACCGGCGTGATTCCGCCGTCCTACGTGTTCGGCAACGGCCGCATCGAGATCCTGCCGATGATGACCGAGCTGCCGGCAACGCCGACGGCGGTCTTGCTGTTGGTGACCCACGCCGTCGTGATCGCCTCGTCACTCGCGTTCGTGTGGCGGCTGCGCCGAGCCTACGGCGACGCCGAGCGCGCGCTGCGACTCCAGACCTGGCAGCTCTCGCAGCTCGTCCCCGAAGATGCGCGGCCGTCCGCCGTGCCGGCATCGTGATGTTACTTCCGCAGCAGGCACGACGCGGCGCAGCGGCAGCGTCGGCTTCTCCCGATCGAGGCCGTGATACAGAAGCTCGTTGACCATGCTGCCTCATCCCCTGATCGCTCGAGGCGCACGGGTGACCTCGCGTAAACGCCGGCTCTCTCCGCTATGTATCGCGGTCGCAGTCGCCGGCTGCTGGTCGACACCACGGCCCGCTGCTCCGCATCGCGACACGCCCATCGCGCTGGATGTCGAACAGGTCGAGCTGCCAAACGGCTTGCGCGTCGTCGTGGTTCCGGAACCCGCGTCCGACGAGGTTTCGGTCTCGCTCCGGTACGGGGTCGGTGCGAGCGACGACCCGCCGGGACAAGAGGGGACGGCGCATCTCGTCGAACACTTGATGTTCGAGCACGTCCGTGGCGACGAAGCGCTGTTCGATTACCTCGAGACCCACGCACTCGGGTTCAACGGATACACGACGCTCGACGCCACGATCTACACCGAGCATGCGGCGCCCCCGCAGCTAGGCGATCTCCTCGAGCTCGAGACCGCACGCATAGAACAGGCGTGCGCTGCGATCCCCGCGACCTCGTTCGCGCGCCAGCGGGAGATCGTGCGCAACGAGCTGCGCGAGCGCGACGATTCCGATCGCGTGCATGCCGCGTTGCACGACGCGGTGTTCGCGAAGGGACATCCATTCGCGGGCAGGTTAGCGACGCCGGACACCATCGCCACGGTCACGCAGGACCAGGCCTGCGCATTTGCGGCCGCGCACTACGCGCCGAGCAATGCGGTGCTCGTGATCTCGGGGCGAGTGGCGTTGGCGGATGCGCGCCCCCTGATCGATCGCACGCTCGCGCGCCTTCCGCGCGCCGACATCAGGCCAGCGACGATTCCGCCGGTCGCAGGCCGACGGCAGATCACGGTCGAGGCGCCCGTCGACCGCGCTTGGCTCGTCCTCGCGTGGCCGATGCCGGAAGGTGCGGCCCCGCGCGCGCAGCTTCGCGCGGTCGTGTCGATGACAGCAGCGTTGGTCGATTCGCGCGTCAATGGGATCGTGACCACGCTCGAGCTCGGGTCCGGTGCTGCTCGGCTCATTGCACTTGCGGTCGCACCGTCGAGCGACATCACGATGTCGGATGCGCTCGCCGGGATCAGGGACGCGATTTCCCGGATGGGCCCGTGGTTTGGATCTGGGCTGTACGAGCACGAGCAGAGCACCGCGGTTCACGAGTTTGCGGCGAGCCTCGATCACAGCGTCGATCGCGACCTCGCCGTCGCAGAAGACGTGGCTGCCGGTAGCAACGCGCGCGCGTCGATCGATGAGGTGGTGCATGGCCTGATGTCGATGAGCCGAAGCACAGCCGAGGACCTCATGCACTCGGCGCTCGACCCTGATGCTGCGACGATCGTGACGTTGAAGCCGTCGCGTCAGGCGTCCCAGATCGGTGGCTCGCTCACCACGACGTTTCGCGAGGCGCGACGACGAAAGTCGGAGGATCCCGCGGACGCGCGCCGCCCGGCGCCAAGTGTTGCGATCGATGCGCAGGCGAATCCGATCCGCGAACGGACGCTCGCGAACGGGCTGCGCGTGGTCCTGGTTCCGCAATCGACGATGCCGACGGTGGATATCCGCCTCGTGTTCCCCGCCGGCACCGCCGACGAGCCTACCGCGCAGCGCGGGGTCGCGATGATCGCTGCAGAGGCACTCTCGGCTCCGTCGGATGCGCTGAGGTTGCGATTCGTCGAAGCCGGCGGTCGTATCGAACGCAAGGTCGAGCTCGATCACACGGAGCTCGTGGTACGCGGACTTGCCGCAAACCTAGACCTCCTCCTGGCAGGTCTTGATGAAACGGTCCGCGAAGGTACGTACGAGGCCGAATCGGCGCGCCAGGTCATCAACTGGAGGAACCTGACGCGGCGCTCCGACGTGAGTGATCGCCGCGCAAATGACGTGTGGCGCCTGGCGTTGTACGGCGACGATCATCCTTACCGATACGCGGGCCAATGGATCCACGCGGACCGTGCGGTCACGAATTTGGATGCGATGAGGAATTTCCGCGCGGCGCACTATCGGCCTGCCGGAGCGACGCTGATCATCGCAGGCCGATTTGACGCGGCAGATGCGGACCGCTGGATCGACTACTACTTCGCGGAATGGACCGGCGCCGCGACTCCTCGCCACAACAACCGCCCCGCAGTGCTGCGAGCGATGGCCTTCGCGCAAACGCGCGACACCGCGCAGGTCTCTGTCAACATCGCTTTTTCGGCACCGCCCGCCGCCCGGATCGCGTCACTCGTCGCAACCGAAATGATCGATGAAGCGGTCGCCGACATACGCGAGCAGCTCGCGGCGAGCTACGGGATTCACGCACGGCTCCACGAGGCTCGGCTCGCAAGCACCATCGAGCTCGACGGATACGTCGATGCGAAGCGCGCTTCGGAAGTGTTTGCTCTCCTTCGCGATCGACTGGCGCGCCTGCGCGATCCGAGTGACGAGACCGCCGCCCTGTTCGTTTCGGCACGCCGGCACGTGCTGGCGCGACTGTTGTCCGTCGATACGAGAGCAGACGCACTCGCGGATCGGTTCGTCGACTACGCAGACATCGGCGCGGACCGCGACATGGCCCCTGCGTCGGCCGAGGAAGCTCGCGTGCTGACGATCGATCGTGTCGCTCCGTTCCTTCGAACGCTCGATTTCTCGAACGCTGCGATCCTGTTGCGAGGTCCGCAAGCCGCGGTCGCGGCGGCATACGCGGCGATCGGGCGCCAGCCATCACTGCTGGAATGAACGGCTCATCAGGGCGGCTTGGGCTCCCCCAGTCGCAAGACGACGCGATTCAGGGTCGTTGACGTGACGTCGTTGTCGATCACCGCGACGGTGTCTTCGAGAAAGTTTGTCACGTAGAGTTTCTTGCGCGTCGGCGCGCTCGCGATCGAATACGGACCGCGGCCGGCGACGATGACGTCCTCTACCGACGACTGACCTCGAGGATCGATCACGTCGATCTGGCCGTCCTGGTAGCACGTGACGTACGCACGCTCGCCATCACCGCCATCAGCGAGCACGAGCCTCGACCCGTTGCGACAGACGTCGACTGCCGCCGTCAGCGTGTTGCGTGGAGATCCCGTGGCAGACGGTGACGTGTCGATGATCTGAACCGCCGGTGGATTGCGATTGAGGTCGAACAATCGATTGCCGTCTTTCGAGAATGCGAGCCCGCGCGAGTCGCTCGAGTAACCCGCATTCGTACCAACGCCGTCGAGAAAGAAGTAATTGCTTATCAGGAGGTACGCCGGTGCCTGGTTGATCGGCCGACCGACCGTGAGGGTCTGGATCCGATCTTCGTACTCACTCGCGACGTACACGATGTCACCGTCGGAGGTGCTCCGCCCGGCGACGCCGGAGGTCCCGATGGCCCCGTTGGCGTCCGCGGCGAACAGACCCGTCGTCACATCGGCGATGGTCGCGTTGCCGAGCGGCGGCGAGTCGATCAGCGTCACGGATCCGCTGGTGAAGTGGGTGATGATCGCGAACTGCCCCGCCGAATCGACGTACGCATCGAACGGCTCGGCCGGGAGCTCGCCCACGCCGTGAACGTCGACGAGCCGGTGCACCTCATCGCAGATGTCGAATGGCGCTCGTTCGGGCGTGCACGACAGCGCAGACGCATCCCAGTCGACCCACTCGACGGACGGATCGCCGCGTGTCGGCACGATCAATCGCGCCAAGCCGCCGCCGCGGTCCTGAACCGCGATATCGGTTGCGAAGTTCCCGATCCGCACACCCGCCCCGGGGATCATGAAGGCCGCCTCGTCGCATACGAGTGTCTCTGGGTAATCGGAATCCTGCCTGCACCCCGCGGGGATGACGTGATCGGAACCGAGCCACGCTGCTACCGTCTGATCGACCCGTGCGAGATCGAACACCGAGATCGATCCGGAGTTGTAACGAAGCTCGGCATTTGCATTAGCCACAAACAGCACGGCATCGTCCGGCGACACCGCGAGCGCCGTCGGTGAATACAGCTGATCGACCGGCGGCAACACCGCCACGCTGGAGGCCGTACAACCGGTTGCGACCAGCACGGATGCGAGCGCGCCTTGGATCCTCACGAACGACTTCGACACGGGCTCGCGTCGACGAGTTGTCCATGGCACCGCACAAACACAATTCGAAACAAACGCGCGCGGCAGCGGACGCGAGACAGGAATTCAGATGCGTCGCAGCGACGACGGTGTATCTTGTGGGCATGCGCAACGTCCTACTCGTCGCCGCGGTCTCGCTGGCGGCGATCTCCGGCTGCTCGAAATCCGACAAGACCGAAACCTCCGCGGCGAACGCGAAACCCGAAGAAGCACTGTTGACGATGACCGTCGACGAAGTCGATCGCGCGCTCGCCGCCAAGGAAGCGCAGCCCGTCGACTGCAACTCGGATCAGACGCGCAAGAAGATGGGCATCGTGCCGGGCGCGACGCTCGTCACCGACGACGAGAGCTACGCGGCCTCCGAGTTGCCTCCGGACAAGAGCACGAAGCTCGTCTTCTACTGCGCCGACGTTGGTTGACACGCCTGCCATGTTGGCGCCGTGCGCGCCAAGAGCTTCGGTTACACGAACGTCTACATCATGCCGGACGGCATCGCCGGCTGGCTCAAGGCCGGCAAGAAGACGCAGCAGATCTGACCCATCCGATACGAGCTAGCTCTGCGCGGCCGCGCGTGCGACGAGGCGCTCGGTCTCCGTCCAGAGACGCTCGGCGAGCGCATCGTCGAGGGCAGCGGCGCTTGGCCGCTTCTGTTTCGAGCTCACGAAGTACTTCCCCGAGATGGTGGCAACCTCAGGCGACATCGCGAGGTGCAGCGAAGTTCGCGCGCCCTTCGCGGGAGACTTGAGGAGCCATTTCGCCAACAGTCGGACGAAGGCCGGGAACTCGCGCGCCAGCTCGGTCGAGATCACGCCCGGATGCAGCGCGTTGACGACCACTCGCGTGCCCTCGAGCCGCTTCGAGAGAGCGCGCACGAACAGCAGGTTCGCGAGCTTCGATTTGCCATATGCGCCGGTCGCCCACTTCCTCTCGCCTTGCAGGTCGTCGAAGTCGAGCGTCGCGCTCGCGTGCAGGTTCGACGACACGACGACGATGCGCGACGGCGCCGACGCCTTCAGCAACGGCAGCAGCAAGTCGGTGAGCAAGAAGTGCCCGACGTGGTTGACGCCGAAGTCCAGCTCGAGTCCGTCGGCCGTGAGCTGGCGCTTTCCAGCCATCACGCCCGCATTCGCCACGAGGACGTCGAGCCGGGAGAACTTCGTGACGAACGCGGCGGCGAAGGCGCGCACCGACTTGAGCGACGCGAGATCGAGCTGCATGAAGTGCAGATCCTTCGAGCCCGTGCTCGCCGCGACCTCGTCGAGCGCTGCCTTTCCTTTGACTAGATCACGACACGCGATCACGACCGTTGCACCGCGCTGCGCCAATCCAGCGACCGTTGCCTTGCCGATGCCGGTGTTGCCCCCGGTCACGATGCAGATCTTGTCTTTCACGTTGCGTTCCTTGTTCTCGCGACTGCGTCGCCACAGCTGCGCGCCACTGACGCCGCGATGATGGCACGCTTCCCAGAGGCACCGCCGGTCTTCGACAGATGCGCTCGTCCGATCCACCCGGCTCCACGCCGCGTTGGATGTAAATGATGCGCGTCTTTGTCAGGCCAGAATCGACGGATGACGCTACCGGGCTGCCAACCGATCCCAACAACCAACGGGTACGCCGGTAACAGATCGCGGGACTTCGGAATCGCGTTGGTCCTGCTCGCGGTTCGACGCCGGCGAAGTAGGATGCCGGCACCATGATCTACGACGACATCTCGCAAACGATCGGGCGCACGCCGGTCATCCGCATCAACAGGCTCGCGCCCCGTCACGTCCAGATGTACGTGAAGATCGAGGCGGCCAATCCCGGCGGCTCGGTCAAGGATCGCCTCGCGCTCGGTATCATCGAAGACGCTGAACGCACCGGTGCGCTGAAGCCGGGGCAAACCGTCGTCGAGGCAACGTCGGGAAACACCGGCATCGCGCTCGCGATGGTGTGCGCCGCGCGCGGCTATCCGTTCGTCGCGCTGATGCCCGAGTCATTCTCGGTCGAACGGCGGCAGGTCATGCGCGCATACGGAGCAAAGGTGGTGCTGACTCCCGCCGCCGAGCGAGCGTCCGGCGCGGTTCGTCTCGCCGAGAAGCTCGCGGCGGACCGCGGATGGTTCCTGGCCCGTCAGTTCGACAATCCGGCGAACCCGGCCTATCACCGGCAGACGACCGGTCCCGAGATCCTCGTCGACTTCGCGAGCAAGCGGCTCGACTACTGGGTCACCGGATGGGGAACCGGCGGGACGCTGACCGGCGCGGGCCAAGTGCTCAAGCGCGCGCGACCCACGATCAAGATCATCGCGTGCGAACCGGCAGGTGCATCGCTCCTCGACGGAAAAGACTGGAAGCCGCACAAGATCCAAGGCTGGACGCCGGACTTCGTGCCTTCGGTCCTCGACCGTACCGTCTGCGACGAAGTCCTCGCCGTCGCCGATAGCGATGCGATCACGCGTGCGCGCGACCTCGCGCACAAAGAGGGCATCTTCTGCGGGATCTCCGCCGGCGGAACGTTCGCCGGCGCGCTCGCCGTCGCGGCCAAGGCGCCCGCAGGCAGCGTGATCCTCGCGATGCTGCCCGATACCGGCGAACGCTACCTGTCGACGGCGCTGTTCGAAGGCGTGAACACCGGGTCAGACGAGATCTAAGTCAGCGATTGACGACCGCGACGGTGTTCGAGTGGCCCCAGCCGAGGCCGACCATCAACGACACCGACGGAACGTAGCGCTGCGCCGTCGAGGTCCCGTTGAAGAAGTCGGTGACGCCGCTCTTGTAGAACGGCAGCGTGATGTCGAGCTCGCCGAACATGCGGATCGTGCTCGAGCGAAGCATCTCGTAACCACCGATGATGTGGCCTTCGATACCGGAACCGGAGTAGCACTGCGTCTCGTCGCAGGTCGCGTTGAGCCCGTAGCCGATACCGCCTCCGATGAAGGTCGTGTCATTGCCGAGCGGGTTCTGATACCAGAACGCCGACAGCCGCACGATATCGCCGGTGACCGCACCGCTGCTCGTCCGCGTGCCCGAGCTCGTCATGATCTCGGAGCTCGCGGTGATGAAGTTGAAACCGGAGACCTCGATGCCCATGCGATCGAGCTCGTACCGATAGCCGATACCGAACGCCGGTCCCGTCGTGGTCTTGTGACCCGTCACCGCGCCAAACCCCAAGCGGATGAACTTCAGGTTATCGGAAGCCGCCCGACGCGGCGCCATCTGGTCGTTCGTCGCGTTCGTGCGATCGATCGATCCGCCGCCGCTGCCCATCGCCTCGCCGGTCACCAGCGAGTGCGCGATCTGCTCGTACACGAGCGGCAGCTCGTCGAGCTTCGACGCACGCGCCTCGCGGTTCCCGGTGGGACCGGTGACGTAGACCGTGATCGATTCTCCCAGCTTGACGTTGTAGACGGTGTAGGTCGTCGTGCAGTTCTGGTTCGTGACCTGCGCACCGGCCTTCGAGAACGCCTGACCGAGACTGATCAGCACGGCGCGCCGATCCTCCGGCGACAGCGTGTCCCGCGTTTCATCAAGAGCGACGCAAACGTCGGCCGCAGCCGTACGCATCAGCGCCAGACCAAAAAACATAGCAATGCCCACTCGTGTCATGGATTCCACCTCCACGGCCGTGAAACCTCATCGTACGCTACTTCTGGTCCCTCGCGAGCGATCTGCCGTTAGTCGAACGTGAGCGTTGCTAGGTAGGCGTCACGACACACGGCAAGAGCCGGCAGGATCCGCAGCCAGGCCCTAGTAGATCACGGCAAAGCTCGCCGTGACTCCGACGGTGCGATCGGTCGCGGCGGTGACACCCCGGCTCGCCGCCTGAGAGCCCGCATCCGCTTTGAACGACAACCCGACTTGCTCGAAGATCGCGGCGAAGTGCAGGCCGTAGTTCGGAGCGAGCGCGACCTCGACGCCGCCGGTCAGCGCGAACGACAGGATCGTCGCCTTGCCGTAGCTCGTGCCGGCACCGATCGGGCCCGTCGAGAGCATCAAAGGCACGTCGGCGCCGAGCATCACGCCGATCTTCGGTGTCGCCGCGATCTTCGCGACGGCACCCGGTGCGACCGCGCTGTACTCGACGTCGGGCATATCGAGCTGCGTCGGCGTCATCAGCCCCGATCGATCGGCGACATAAGACGAGTGCCAATAGCTGACCCCGAGCGCCAACGACGAGGAGCCGAACACCAAGCGATAGCGAGCGCCTATCGAGTAATGCCCCTCCTTGATCGGCGCGCTCATCGTCGTGTTGGGAACCGCGATGCTGAGCCCGACGGTCCTGCGTAGCGAGCCCGCGATTCCGAAGCCCGCCGGTCCTCCCGAAAATGCCAGAGGGTACACCTCGCCCTCGAGCTGACCGCCGAACGAGCCCGTTCCGACCTTCGGAGGCGGTGCCGTGTTCCCGGTCGAATCGTACTTGAGCGTCCTGCGCAGACCGAAGCCGCCGGCATCGAGCCACAGCGCGGCCTGCGTCACGGGATGGCGGTCTGGCTCGTCGGCTTCGTCGTCATCGTGATGCCGCTTCCGCTTCTTCTTGTGGCTCGAGCTGTCATCGTCATCGTCGTCGTGGTGCTTGCGAACGCGCTTCGAATCGTCGTCGGCGACGCGCTTCTTCCTCGGCTCGTCGTCCTCGCTGGACTTCTTCTTCCTGGGCTCGTCGTCGTCGCTGGACTTCTTCTTCTTGGGCTCGTCGTCCTCGCTCGGCTTCTTCTTCGGCTCGTCGTCCTCGCTGAGCTTCTTCTTCTTCGGCTCGTCGTCGTCGCTCGGCTTCTTCTTCTTCGGCTCGTCGTCCTCGTCGGTGTCGTCGTCACGAGCCTCGCCCTCGGTCGCCGAGGCGATCCGCTTGACAAGCTCGTCCCGGAGCTCCTTGCGAAAGGCTTTCGAGGAGGTGGTCTTGAATTTGACCTCGAACGTCGCCGATTTCTTGGCGCGTCCCGAAACCGTGACCTCGAGCCGCTTCTTGCTGCCGTCGCGCTCGACCTTGCCGTGGACCACGACGTCGACCTCGAGCCGAACCCGGAGCTTCTTGAGCGCTCGCATGCTTCGCGCGTCCGAGATCGCGAGGGATTCCATGACCCTGCCAACTTCTTCGGGACCCGTGACCTTGGCGGACTTTTCCGCTTCCTCGGCGACCACGTCGCTGACCTTGTCTTCGGAATCGCCCTCGAACGGGGCCACGGCGACCCTCGGTTTCGCAGCCGCCATGGCAGGCAGCGCGAGACTGACAAGGACGATCAAGCACACCCGGCGCACGCTCGATAAGCATACGCGATCTAGCACCCATGATCTCGCTGTGGATCGCACGCCGCGCCAACGGCCCGTGCTAGATCACGCCCATGGCACTCGAACAAGAACAGCGCGCTGCACTGCGTATCCTCGAAGGCATCGAAGAGGGGACGATGAGCGCCGCCGATTCGTTTGCGCTGATCGAGGACGCAGACCCCGCGCTGATCTATCTGATCTTCACGTGGCTCCGAAAGCGCTACGCGGACCACGTCAATGCGGACGCCGTCGTCGGCCGCCTGCTCGAGATCACGAATCGCTACTCGGCCGTGATGACCAAGAAGATGAAGGAAGGCCAGGCGGACTCGGTCATCGAGTGGTTCGAGGACGCCTACAAGTACAAAGACCTCGAGTCCAAAGAGTTCATCGAGATCATCATCGACAAGCTCGAAGGCTAATAACGCCGACGCGCACGAGCGTCGTGATCGAGCGCCCCGGGCACATCAGGTAAATACGGGATGGCGACCGCCCCGGGCTCTCCCGTGACGAGGTTCCTGAAACGGCAGGAACCCGAGCGCCAGCGCGACGCCGAACAGGACGTGCTCGAACACGGCGACGCCGACCGGCACCGTCTGCGCGACCTGCCCCATTCCGACCAGCGGCAGGACGACATAGAACATGCCGAGCCACACGACGATGCCCCAGAAGACGCCCGCGACCATCGTCGCACCGCGGCTGAGCCCGTAGAACACGAGCGCGAACAACACGCCCCACACGATCGACACGGCGAAGTGGCTGAGTACGCCGACGACGACGGCCACGAGATCGAAGCCAGGTTGTGCGGCGCGTTCATGCAAGAACGGCGTCCCCGCCCCCTTCAGTCCCTGCCAGACGCTGCGTCCGGAAGCCAGGTTCCCGATGATCAAGAACAGCGCGATCGCGATTCCGCCGATCATGCCCGCGACGATTCCGCCGAGCGCCGAGTGACCACGTCCCGAGTGGCTGGTTGTTCCATGTCCTTCCATATCAAGCCTCCGATGCCCGTCAGCCGTGCAGGAGCAACGCCAGGACCCGCAACAAGACAACTTCGTAGGTCGGTAACCGCTCGACTCGACACGCGTAGGCCTGTTGTTGCCGTTGTCGTTCGAGCTGGAATCGCTTCGGAATTGCTCACGTACTCGCGGATTCCGCAGCGGGCCTCGTGCAACATGGGTTGCCGCGCGGATCGTGATGACCGACGTAACGTCTCGGGGGTTGTGAATGACGGACAAGATCCTGGATAGCGAGATCACGCCTCAGGACGTTTACCTGAATCGCCGTACGGTGATGCGCGGCGGTGTGATCGCCGCGAGCGTGGCGGCGACGGCGCTGCTGTATCGGAAGCTCAACGGCGTCGACCTCTTGACGACGGAGATGCCACCGCTCGAGGGGCTCGTGAAGGCGCCGCACACCGCTTCGAGCGGATACTGGACCGACGAGGCGATGACTCCTCGCGCATCGATCCTGAACTACAACAACTTCTACGAATTCACGACCAACAAAGATGGCGTCGCGAGCGCCGCGGCTGGCTTCAAGACCGCGGGCTGGAAGGTCGCGGTCGAGGGACTCGTCCACAAGCCGCGCGTGTTCGATCTCGGTGATCTAAAGAAGATCAGTCCTCCCGAGGAGCGCGTCTATCGCATGCGCTGTGTCGAGGCGTGGTCGATGGTGATCCCGTGGGCGGGGATCCCGCTCGCGAAGCTGCTCGCGCAGGTCGAGCCGATGGGCGATGCCAAGTACGTCGCGTTCGAGACCCTCTACGATCCGCAGCGCATGCCGAACCAGTCGACGAAGGTGCTCGCGTGGCCTTACGTCGAGGGTTTGCGGATCGACGAAGCGATGAATCCGCTCGCGCTCCTCGCGACCGGGCTCTACGGACAGGAGCTGCCGCCACAAGATGGCGCGCCCGTGCGGCTCGTGACGCCGTGGAAGTACGGCTTCAAGGGTAT
>JAQBQF010000040.1 GCA_028287115.1 Myxococcales bacterium | reverse complement strand
GCCCATCACGTAAATTGTACGGGGCGCAGGGGTAGCGATCAATGACACGACCTCACAGGTGTCCTACCTTTCCCCCTATGCTGATAAGCGTCGAGCGGTCCGGTTCCTCCGAGTCTTATGACCTCGTTCCCAGCAAGATCATCGGCATCGGCCAGAACTACAGGGCTCACGCTGCCGAGCTGGGCAAGCAAATCTCCGACGAGCCGCTGATGTTTTTGAAGCCGCGATCGTCGCTACTCACGCACGGCGGAGCGATCGAGAGGCCCTCCGGATACGAACGCGTCGACTACGAAGGCGAGCTTGGGGTCGTGATCGGAAAGCGCACGAAGGGGATCTCGCGCGAGCGCGCTCTCGATGCGGTGATGGGTTTTGTCTGCGTCAACGACGTCACCGTCCGTGATCTGCAGAAGAAAGACGGACAGTGGACCCGCGCCAAGGGTTACGACACGTTCTGTCCGATCGGACCGCGCATCGTCCCGGGCCTCGATCCTTCGGACCTGCGGATCACCACACGCGTCAACGGCACGGTCAAGCAAGACTCGTCGACCGCGGATCTGATCTTCGATGTCCCGCTGTTGATCGCATTTTGCAGCGCGCACATGACGCTCGAGATCGGCGATGTGATCGCGACCGGTACGCCGGCGGGCGTCGGCAACCTCGCCGTTGGTGATGTCGTCGAGGTCGAGATCGAAGGCATCGGCGTGTTGCGCAACAGTGTGATCGCCAAGTCGTGATCGAGGTCCCTGCAGATGCTCTCGTGATCGGGCTCGGTGGCAACATCGGGGACGACGCGGCGATCATCGACCGGTTCGGTCGCGCCCGAGAGGCACTCGGCAGCCTCGGCGAGGTTCGCGCGGCTGCGTTGTATCGGAGTGCGCCGATCGGCGTGCCGCAGCAGCCGTTCCTCAACTCGGCCGTCCGCGTGCGCATGGCCGACGCAACCGCGGCGGAGATCATCGAGACCGTGCTCGAGATCGAACGACTCCTCGGGCGGGATCGCAACGTGGAGATTCGCGGCGGGCCGCGTGCGATCGATCTCGACGTGCTGCTGTGGGGCGCGCGTCAGGTTCGCTGGGACGGTCCACCTGCGCTGGAGGTGCCGCATCCCCGGCTCGCCGAGCGCCGGTTCGTGCTGCAGCCGCTGATCGATCTGCTCGGCGAGGCGGTGACCATTCCGGGAACTGCACTCACGATCGCCGAGCTCGAACGCCGCGTCAGAGCGCAGTCGGTCGAGCGGGTGGCCGCGGCTTGGTGAGCCTCTTCAAGTTCAAGCGGTGCGTGTAGACCATCAACACCGCGGTTCCGAGCGCGAGGGACGCGTACGGCGTGTTGCCTCGCGCGATCAGCAGCGCGGCGACGCAGACGACGCCCGCGAGGGATCCGATCGCCGGTACGCGCGTGATGCAAACGATCGCACCGAACACGACGATCGCAACGCCGGCGAGCAGCGGGGTCAGCACGAGAAACACGCCGAGTGACGTCGCGACGCCTTTGCCGCCCTTGCCGCCGAGAAACGGCGAGAAGCAATGTCCGAGGATCGCTGCACCGCCGGTCGCGACGAGGAGCCACGGCGAAGCGCCCGCGTGTTTCGCCGCGAGGACCGGCAAGGCGCCCTTCGCCGCATCGAGCGCGAGGACGAACACGCCGGGGACGACACCGAGCACGCGCGCGACGTTCGTTGCCCCGATGTTGCCGCTGCCGTGATGGCGAATGTCGAGTCCAAGCTTGCGCGCGACCAAGAACCCGAACGGGATCGATCCTGCGACGAAGCCGGCGACCACGAGCAGCGCGCTCACCACTACACGATGACACGACGGACACGTTTGACTATCGGCGATTCGGATCGCGGGGGCCCGAGGGCGATGGATCGAGCGCGCCCGCAGCGAAGCGAGGCAGCGCCTCTTTGGCCCGAGGGGAATCCCAGATTGGGGAAGCGAGGCAGGTCCGCACACGTGGTGCAGCGCGCCTACATGCGTTCGCTGGGAGGGGCCCACCAGCGGCGGACTTGTTCGATCGATGACGTGCGCGGGAGCCCGGTCGGCAGTGTCTCGATGAACGTGCGCCCGTAGGTCTTCGTGACGATTCGGCAATCGAGAATCGCGACGATGCCGCGATCATCGCGCCTGCGGATCAGCCGACCGAAGCCCTGCTTCAGCGCGATCGCCGCGGCCGGGAGCTGGATCGTCGCAAACGGCTCGCGGTTGGTTTCGGCGCACGCCTGCATCCGCGCGGCGATCAACGGATCGGTGTGAGGCGAGAACGGCAGCTTGTCGATGACCACGAGGCTAAGGGCGTCCCCTGGCACGTCGACGCCCTCCCAGAACGAGGAGGTGCCGAGCAAGATCGCGCCCGGGGTCGCGCGAAATCGATCGACGAGCGTTGCACGCGGTGCGTCACCCTGGACAAGGCGCGGATAAGGCGCGGACGCGAGACGCTGCGCGGCGTCACGCAGCGCGCGGTGTGACGTGAACAGCAAGAATGCTCGGCCGTGCGTGATCTCGAGGAGCTCCAGCGTACGCGCGGCGGCCGCGGCGGAGAAGCCTTCTTCGGCGGGCGCCGGGAGATCGCGTGGGACGTAGAGCATCGCCTGCGTCGCGTAATCGAACGGCGAAGGCACGAGGAGCTCGTCGGCGTCGTCGAGGCCGAGTCGCGTGCGCGTGTAGCCGAAATCGGCGGCCGCGGTGAGCGTCGCGGAGGTGAAGATCGGGGTCGGGCCGGCGGTCACGATGTGGCGGCGAACGAGATCGGCGACATCGATCGGCGAGGCACTGAGCGCCGTGCCGGTCGGCCGGGTCTCCCCCCAGTAGACGTGACTGCGCTGGCGTTGCTCGGCGATCGTCGCGAGATCGTCGCGACATTCGCGCGCGCGGCGAGCAAGACCGTTGAGGCTCGCGCGAGCGCCGGCATCTGCATCGGCCTCTTCGTCGGGCGGCGGCTCGCTCTCGGCTTCCGCGGTGCGCGCCAGATCCTCGAGTGCGGTATCGAGCCGGAACCACGCGTTTTGGCGGTCGGGCTTCTCGAACAAGCCTTGCGGAAGCGGGACGCGCGTCTCGGACTCGCCGATCAGTGCGCCGCGAATCAGCGAGAACAGCGCGATGCCCGCGCGCTCGACCGTGTGGATGACATCGTCGGCAGCGCGACCCGTCCACAGCGGCATCCGCGAGAGCGCGAGGTGCGCGTCGCGAACGAGCTGCGCGAGCTTGTGCGTCGAGATCCGCGCGCCGAAGTGCTCGGTCGCGACGTCTTCGAGCTGATGCGCTTCGTCGAACACGACGGCGTCGTGATCGGGCAACACGCGAGCACCGGGATGCGCGGCGCGCAGCGCGCGATCGGCAAAGTAAAGGTGGTGATTGACGAGGATCAGATCCGCGGTTTCGGCGAGCCGGCGCGCCTGCGTCACGAAGCATCGTTCGAAGTAAGGACACCGCGGTCCAATGCGCGCATCGGGCGTCGTCGTGACCTCGGCCCATTGCGGCGCCGATTCGGCGAGCCATTCGACTTCGGAGCGATCGCCGGTGCCCGTGTGCTCGCTCCACTCGACGAGGGACGCGAGGTGCTCGATCTCCGAAGCGCGCGCGCCAGCCTCCGCGAGCTTGCGGCGGCACACGTAGTTCGAGACGCCCTTCAACACGACCGCGGTGAACGGCCGCGCGATCATCGTCCGGAGGAGCGGGATATCGTGACGCGCGATCTGATCCTGTAGCGCGCGCGTGCCGGTCGACACGACGACGCGCTTGCCCGACTGCAATGCCGGAACGAGATACGCGAGCGTCTTGCCGGTCCCGGTGCCCGCCTCGACGATCAGCGGCCGTGCATCGGCGAGCGCACGAGCGACGGCGGCCGACATCGCGCGCTGCTCCGCTCGATCTTCGTAATACGGGATCGCGCGCTCGAGCGCACCGCCGGGGCCGAGCAGATCCGAGCTCGGCGGCGCCGACTCACGCAGATCCGACACGTGGGTGATCCGTGGTGCGGCTCGCGACTCCGATGCGCGCGAAATGTGCGCTGGTGGCGGCGCGGAATGCGGCGGGTCCGACTCACGCAGATCCGACACGTGGGTGATTCGTGGTGCGGCTCGCGACTCCGATGCGCGCGAAATGTGCGCTGGTGGGGGCGCGGAATGCAGCGGGTCCGATGCGCGCGAGATGTGCGCTGGTAGGGGCGCGGAATGCAGCGGGTCCGAGACACGCGCAACGTGAGGCGGTGGGGGCGCGGAATGCGGTGGCTGTGCGGAATGCGGTGGCTGTGCGGCGTCGCGGACTAGCGGCTCGAGCGCAGAATCTAGACCGGGCTCGCGCTGCCTCGTGTGATCAACGCTCGGGGAAACGTCCTCGATCTGTGCGCCCGAGGCGCCGGGGTTCTCGGCGTCTTGATCGAGTACGCGCAGCGATCCGCGGCGAGCTCGACGAGGTGGCCCCGCTACGCGCGCACGCTTGACCTTCAGTGTCACCGGAGCGACGGGCGACGGGTCGGGAGCCTCGCTCGCGCCTTCGTCTTCGGGAGACGAGCTCACTTACGAGAGGCCTTCTCGGTGTGACCGCTCGTGCCGAAGCGGCGCGCGAGCTCGGCATAGATCTTCTCGATCGGGATGTTGCGTGCGGTGAGCCCGACCATCACGTGAAAGATCAGATCTGCCGCCTCGTGAATCACCTTGGCTTCATCGCCCGATGGCAGCTCGGCCGAGAGCTCGCCTTGCTCTTCGGCGATCTTCTCGACGATCTTCGGCATGCCCGCCGCGAGCAGCGACTTCGTATAGCTCTTCTCGGCGGATGCTGAATCGCGTCGCGAGATCAGGATCTGATCGAGGCGATCGAAGATCTGCGCGCCGGACGTCGCGGGAATGCCGTCATCATCGGTGCCATCGTCTTTGTGAAAGAAGCAGGTCGCGGTGCCCGTGTGGCAGACCGGTCCGGCCGGGTTCGCACGGACGAGCACGGCGTCGCGATCGCAATCGATCCGGATCTCGGCCAGCGCGAGCGTGTTCCCCGACGTCTCGCCCTTCTTCCACAACGCCTTGCGCGACCGCGACCAGAAGTGGACCTCGCCGGTCTCTCGCGTCAGCCGCAACGCGTCGGCGTTCATCCACGCGAGCATCAGGACCGTGCCGGTCCTGGCATCCTGCACGACGCAGGGCACGAGCCCTCGTTCGTCGTACTGCGGCTCGACCATGGCGGTACGTTCACTGTCCGAGATCGAGCTGTCAACTTCAGATAGGGACGGTGTCAACTTTGACAACCTTCGCAGATCACGGCGCCTACCAACTTCCGGGACGTTGCAGCTGTCCGGGGCGTCCGGCAGGTTGTCAAAGTTGACACCGTCCCCAGCTCACTTCCCCCAGCTCCCCCAGCTCAGAGGCGGATGGCGATGCCGCGGGCGGCGAGGAAGGCCTTGGCCTCGCCGATCGTGTGCTGGCCGAAATGGAAGATCGACGCCGCGAGCACGGCATCGGCGCCGGCCTCGAGACCAAGTGCGAGGTGATCGAGCACGCCGACACCGCCGGATGCGATCAGAGGAACGCTGACCGAGCTCGACACCGCGCGGATCAGCTCGGTGTCGTAGCCCTTGCCGGTGCCGTCGCGATCCATGCTGGTGACCAGCAGCTCGCCGGCCCCGAGATCGGCAACCCGGCGACACCACTCGAGCGCATCGAGGCCTTCGGGCGTTCGGCCTCCATGACTGAACACCTCCCAGCCGGCGCCGTGGTTCGTGCCTACGTCCGGATCCCAGCCCGGCCGGCGCTTCGCATCGACGGCGACCACGATCGCCTGGTTCCCGAACCGCGCGGCGATGTCGGCGACGAGCTGCGGCGTGCGAATCGCCGCGGTGTTCACCGCGATCTTGTCGGCGCCTGCTTCGAGCAGCTTCTCGGCATCTGCGATCGAGCGCACCCCACCGCCAACGGTGAGCGGCGCGAACACTTGATCTGCGGTGCGCGCGACCACGTCGACGAGCGTCGAGCGTCCCTCGGGAGAGGCCGAGATATCGAGAAAGCACACCTCATCGGCGCCTTGCGCGTCGTAGGCGGCCGCCTGCTCGACCGGATCGCCCGCATCGCGCAGCTGCAAGAAGTTGATCCCCTTCACGACGCGGCCGTCTTTGACGTCGAGGCACGGGATCAGCCGGCGCGCGAGCATCACGCCTCTCCGTGAGCGACGCGCGCGGCTTCGGCCACCGTGAACCGCCGATCGTAGAGTGCACGCCCGACGACGACCGCGGTGATGCCGGCATCTCGGAGCTGCGCGAGATGTTCGAGGCTGCCGACGCCACCGGACGCGATCACCTCGCAGCCGACAGCACGTGCGAGCTGCGCGGTCGCCTCGACATTCGGTCCACCGCGCAAACCGTCGCGAGCGACATCGGTATAGAGGAGCGCCGCCGCACCCCAGTCCGCGGCACGGCGGCCGAGCTCGAGCGCCGTCACACCACCGCTGGTGGTCCAGCCGTCGACGGCGACGATCCCGTCTCTCGCATCGACCGCAACGATCACGCGCGCCGGATGCGCCCGACACGCTTGCTCGACGAGCTCGGGCGACCGAACGGCCGCCGTGCCGAGCACGACGTACGCCGCGCCGAGGGCGAGCACCGCGTCGATCGCAGCGCGATCGCGGATGCCACCGCCGACCTCGACGGGCAGCGGCGAAGCCTTCACGATCTGTTCGATCAGCGCGAGCTGTCGCGGCTCGCCGAACGCGCCGTCGAGATCGACGACGTGCAACCGATCCGCACCATCGCGTGCGAGCTCCGCAACGAGCTCGATCGGCCGTTCGTGAAACACGGTCGAGCGATCGCGCTTGCCCTCCTCGAGCCGCACCGCGCGCCCGCCGAGCAGATCGATCGCGGGTAGCAGCTTCACGCGGCCTCCACGAAGTTCCGCAACAGGCGCAGCCCGATCGCCTGGCTCTTCTCGGGGTGAAACTGGCACGCGAACACGTTGTCCTTGCGAATCGCCGCGCACACCGGCACGCCGTGCACTGCTTCGAGCGCGACGAGCGACGCGTCGGTCGGCACTGCACGATACGAGTGGACGAAGTACATGTGCGCGCCGTCCGCGATCCCCGCGAACAGGACGTCGTCCTTGCGCTTCGCGACGCGATTCCATCCCATGTGCGGGACCTTGAGTCGATGATCTCCGGGCTCGACGCGGATCACACGGCCGCCGAGCAGCCCGAGTCCCGCGCAGTCGCCTTCTTCGCTGTGCTCGAACAACACCTGCATGCCGAGACAAATTCCGAGATACGGGCGGCCGCCCCGCAAGTACTCGCGCAACACCTCGCCGAGGCCGCGCTCGGTGAGGCCGCGCATGAATACGCCGAACGCGCCTTGGCCGGGGACGACGAGCTTGTCCGCGCGCCGGACCACCTCGGGATCTCGCGTGACGATCACGTCTGCGCCGGCATGCGCGAGGGCGCGCTCTACCGAGCGGAGATTGCCCGAGCACACGTCGACGATCGCGATCACGAGCCCCGAGCGTAAACGCAAATCACGCGACAAGCGATCCGCCGCGCCATCGGCTTACTTCGTCAGCGTGCCCTTCGTCGAAGGCACGGCGCCGCCGAGACGAGGATCGATCTTCGTGGCGGCATCACAGGCGCGTGCGAACGCCTTGTAGATGCACTCGATCGTGTGATGAGCGTTGCCGCCGTAATGCAACACGACGTGCAGATTGCATTGCGCCTTGGTCGCGAATGCTCCGAAGAACTCGCGAACGAGCTCGCAGTCGAAGTCGCCGATCCATTTGCCCTCGAGGCCGTCGACGCGCCAGACGAACGCCGGGCGCCCGCAGAAATCGACGGCGACGGTCGCGAGGACCTCGTCCATCGGGAGCGTCGCCGATCCGTAGCGGACGATGCCGGCCCGATCGCCGAGTGCTTGTTCGAACGCGCCGCCGAGCACGAGGCCGATATCTTCGACGGTGTGGTGGGCGTCGATCTCGATGTCGCCGGCGCTGTGGATCGCGAGATCGAACATGCCGTGACGCGCGAATGCATCGAGCATGTGCGACAGGAACGGCACGGGAGTCTCGATCTGCTGCTGCCCGCTGCCGTCGATGTCCAGCGAGACGCTGATCTGCGTCTCCTTCGTCTTGCGCTCGAGCCGTGTCCGACGCGCCACGACTGCTTGTATCAGCTCCCCTCCGATCGTACAACGTTCGCATGGGTCGCCCTCCGGCAGGATCTCGTCTCCTCTTCGCAGTTCTCCTCGTCACCGCTTGCGGTGGAGGCGGGAAGCAGACCGCAGCCAAGCCGAAGGCCAAGAACAGGACCGACGTCGTGCAAGGCGCCGCTCCAAAGACCGAAGCCGAGCGTGAGGCCGAGCGCCATGCGCTCGCGGCGGCGATCGTCCCACAGGGCTCGACGTGCTTGCCGCTCGCTCTCAAAGAAGACAACGCTCCGAGGCTCGAGCTCGCCGCGGTCGGCGCCGATGCGGTGCTCTGCGCGGTCGATGTCGACCGGCAGCGGCTGCTCGGGCCCGTAGGCTGCTGGAAGATCGATCTCGCGGGCAGCACGCTCGCGTATCAAGAACCCGCGCCGCTGCCGGGTCACAACCTCGACGTCATGCTCGATGACCGCTGCGCACGCGGCTTCTGCCTGCCGAAGGAAGCGAAAGCGCCGGCGGCGAAGATCGCGCACATGGCTTGGAACCTGGACGGCACGAAGGTCGCCGTGTTGATCGGAGACGATGTCCATCTGTTCGATGGCGCGAGCAAGGCACACGAATCGGCGTTCAACGTCCGCGGCGAAAAAGGCGTCACGAACGATCCGGTGGCGGTGAACTTCATCGGCGACATGGTGTTCGTCGAAGGCTCCGATCAGGGGCCGTACTCGGCCGTCTGGGGTTACAAGACCGACGGCACGCCGATCGGGCCGCTCACGAACATCGGCGGCGGCAAGGAAGAGAAGCCGATCTCGACGTATCACGGCTCGTTCTCGATCCTCGACAAGACACGCGTCGGCGTGTCAGAGCGCGGGATGGAGACGCTCAATATGTACGAGATCGATAGCGGCAAGCGCGCGAAGCTCGTCCGCAAGGTGCCCAAGCCGGTGTGCAAACCCGACGAGGTCGACGCGTACTGGCACGACGGCGACAAGGTCACGGACAAGTGCAAAGAGGCGATGGACAAGTCGTACGGCTATCTGATGGGCGCGACCGCGGTGATGGGCAGCAAGAGCTTGCTCGTCGTGCTGCGGGGCGATCGGGTAGGCGAGCTCGGCGTCCTCGACGCGAAGACGCTCGCTGAAAAGAAATCGATCAAGCTGCCGTGGTGCGAGGCCGGCGCGAAGCCCGAGCCGCAATCCGACAAGTCAGAGAAGACCGCCCCGAAGAAGGGCAAAGCCGAGACCAAGGGCGACGAATAGTCGCGCCGACCGCGTTCGCTGCACTTGCGCGACGCTGTGACGTGAGAGCCGGGCGTGTGTTGCCCGCGATCGAGCGATTGATCGCTAACGCCGGAGTGCCTGGACTCGATCGCGCGAGGCGGCCACGTCTTCTTCCGTCACGTTGCCGATCACTTCGATCGATGCGCGTTGTTCTTTTCCGGTGAGCGCATCGCGCGCGCGAACCTGGAGGATGCCGTCTGCATCGAGCGTGAACGTGACCTCGATCGAGGTCTCGCCACGCGGGCGCGGCGGAAGATCGACGAGCAGCAGATCACCGATGACGACGTTGTTATCGAGCCGCCTCGACTCGCCCTGGCAGATCAGGATCCGCACCATGTCCTGCTGATCGCGCGAGGTCGTGAACAGCTTGCGAATTTCGGCCGGCACGCGCGAGTTGCGGCGAATCAGCTCCTCGCAGTAGCCGGCGACCGTGCCGATGCCGAGGCCGCGCGGCGTGACGTCCATGACGACCGGCAGCCGACCCATCCCCGCATTGATCGGAAACGATTGGGGAGGCTGGAATCCCCTCGGCATCGTCGTGCCGGTGTCGGGATCGTCGGGGCCGATTCCGCGCTCGGTCGTAAGGTTTGGAAATCCGATGTCCGACTCGTCCGGCTCGGCGGGTCCCGGACTGAAGCCGGGCGCGGTCATCGCGGGCGACGGTTCCGGATCGAGCATCAGCGTCCGCGCCTGCGGCGCCGCGACCGGGACGCGAGGAGGAGCCTGCGGCGCCGGCGGCATCGGAGGCGGAGGCGCCGGCATCTGCGGCAACGCCGGCGGCGGCATCGGTGGTCGGGGCAGAGGCTGCGACTGCTGCGTCGCGGCGCGAGCGGGGGCCGTGGAAGGCGCCGGCGGTGGTTTGACCGACGAACGTGTCTCGCGTGGAGGCTCGGCGCTCGCAATTCCGATCGACGTCTTCGGACCGGGCAACGGATTCGAGCCTTGCGGCTTCGTGATCCGGCCGAGCGGCTGCGAGTTGCTCGGGAGGAGCGTCGGCGAACCCGGAACCGGTGTGCGCTCTTCGATGCGATCGACTTGCTCGCCGCGCTGCGACGACCGCTCGGTCAGCTTCGGATCGAGAGACGGTCCGCGGGTGCGCCCGGCGTGGGTGTAGCCCGAGGTCTGACGCGCGGGCCTGCGCGTTCCGTCGGAGGTGGGCTCGTCATCGGTCAGCGTCAGCACGTCGCCCGGCAACTCGCCCTCGGGGACCACGACGGAGGACTCGCTCATCGAATCGCCCGGCGCTGCCATCGTCGTATCCGTGTGCGAGCTCTCGAACGAGCCTTCGGTCGGCTGCCGCGACGGGGTCTTGCGCTTGAGGATCCGCTCGAGCGCGGTCGCCTGGAGCGCGGCTCCGATCGCGACGGCGTCTTCGGGGTTGATGTCGGTCCGCGGGGCCTTCGAGAAGAACTTGCTGACCTGATCGCGCACGTACGGAATCTTGGTCGTGCCGCCGACGAGAACGACGTCGTCGATCTGGTCCGAGTCAAGACCGGCGAGCTTCATCGCCTCCTGACATACCGGGAACGTCTGGTCGATGATGTCCGCGACCTGTCGCACGAACTCGTCGCGCGTGATCTCGATCTGCAGATCGAGCGGCTTACCGCTCGAGCCGTACGCGATCTCGTCGACGCGCACGACCGCGCGCGACCGCCGCGACAGCTCGATCTTGGTCTGCTCGGCGACCGCACGTAGGCGCATCATCGAGACTTCGTTCGAGCGCAGATCGATGCGCTGCTCGGTCAAGAACTTCTCGACCATGCGATCGACCAGCCGTTCGTCGAGATCATCGCCGCCGAGGAACGTGTTGCCGCCGGTGCCGAGCACCTCGTAGACCTGGTCCGCGAGCTTGAGGATCGTGATGTCGAACGTGCCGCCGCCGAAATCGTAGACCGCGATCACCTCGCGCAAGTTGCGCGCGTTGCCGTACGCGAGTGCCGCCGCGGTCGGCTCGTTGAGCACGCGGACGATGGTCAGTCCCGCGATCGCGCCGGACGTCGCCGTCGCCGAGCGCTGGGCATCGTTGAAGCTCGCCGGGACGGTGACGACCGCGCGGTTGACCTGCGTCTGGAGCTGCGCCGCCGCGACGTTGCGGACGTGATCGAGCACGATCGCCGAGATCTCCGGGATCGCGAACTCGCCGCCGCGCGTGACCACTTTCGGAAGTTGGTTCGGGCCCTCCTTGATCTGGTAGGGCATCCGCTTCTTCGCGATCTGAACTTCGGGCGAGTTGTAGCTACGCCCGATCAGCCGCTTGATCGAATAGATCGTGTTCTTCGGGTCGATGACCTTGCGCTGCTTCGCCGGCGCACCGACGACGACCCCACCGCTCGGGTGGAACGACACCACCGACGGATGGATCTTGTATCCCGCTTCGTCCGCGAGCACGCGCACGCTGCCGGTGGCGTCGGCATACGCCACGACCGTGTTCGACGTGCCAAGGTCGATCCCTACGATCGGATCACTCATGCGCGGTCATCTCTCATTGCGCGGGATACCAATTGGCGATCTTATCGTTGGTGTTCGAGGCTCGCCAGGATTCGGTCGTACCAACGCTCGAGACTCGCCCGAAAAGGCCACATCCATCCATAAGATGGACCTACGAACTGGTCGATCACGTGACGTCGATAGGCGTCTTGCCTCGGATAGTCCGGGCCCCAGACTTCTGCCGCGGCCCGCACGCTCTCGGCGTACGCCTCCTTTTCGAAGTGGGCGCGGAACCATGCGAGTCCCAGGGGGAGCGGCAGCAGCACGTAGAGGATCGCCATGCCCGGAACCGTCAGCTTGCGAAATTGTCTCAGGTGAATCGCCTCGTGGCGAAGCGTCACGTAGCGCCTGTCGGAGTCCCAGTCGTCCCAGTCCGGAGTCACGTAGACCGTGTTACCGATCGTCGTTTGGAACGAATCGAGATACGTCCGCATCCGGCCGAACGTCACGACGTAGAGCACCCAGTGGATGCCGCGATGCATCGCCGACTGATCTTTTCGAATGATCCGAAGCTTGGGAAATTCCTCGCGGAGGTTTGCGACGAGCCGATCGTAACGGTTGAGCTCGGGCACCGACACGCACGCGGATCGTAGCAGGGTGTCGCGAGTTGAGCCTAAGATCGAGCGAGCCAGCGGACGCTGGCGAGAGAACCTAGGAGCGAGCCAGCGGGCGCTGGCGAGAGAGCCCAAGATGGAGCGAGCCAGCGGACGCTGGCGAGAGAGATTGACGAGGCCCACACGGATCCGTAGCGTCGTCGATTCGTGTCGGTCGATCTCAGCAAGCTGAACCCACCGCAGCGCGAGGCTGCGAGCCACACCGGCGGACCGCTGCTGGTGCTCGCGGGTGCAGGCTCGGGTAAGACGCGCGTGATCATCTATCGGATCGCACATCTGCTCTCGATCGGCATTCCGCCGCGCGCGATCTGCGCGGTGACGTTTACGAACAAGGCCGCCGAAGAGATGCGAGAGCGCATCGCGCAGCTGCTCAAGGACAAGGCGGTCGCGCGCGAGCTCACGATCGGCACGTTCCACGCGCTCGGGCTGCAGATCCTTCGCACCGAACGGCAGGCGCTTGGCTACCCCGGCGGCTTCGCGATCTACGATCAGTCTGACCAGATGGGCGCGCTACGCGAGGCGATGCGCGGCGTCCACAACATGAGCCGCGACGGCGAGCGCCGGTTCGACGCGAAGGCGCTGATGACGCGGATCTCCCTCGCGAAGAACGCGTTCGTCGCGCCCGATAGCTACATCCCGAAGAACGAAGCCGATGACTACGACGCGATGACCGTCGAGGTCTACCCGAAATATCAAGAGATGCTGCGCGCGTGCGCGGCGTTCGACTTCGACGATCTGATCGTCGAGCCGGTACGCCTGTTCGAACGCAACGCCGACGTCGGGCGCAAGTGGGCCGAGCGCTTCCATTACGTGATGGTCGACGAGTTTCAGGACACGAACCAGGCGCAGCTCCGGATGGTCCAGGCGCTCGTCAAGAATCACGGCAACCTGTGCGTCGTCGGTGATGACGATCAGTCGATCTATAGCTGGCGCGGCGCGGATCCGACGAACATCTTGCGGTTCGCGGAGATGTTCGCCGGCGCGAAGATCGTCAAGCTCGAGCAGAACTATCGCTCGACGAAGACCGTGCTCGCCGCGGCGAATGCAGTGATCGCGAACAACACGAAGCGCCATGGCAAGACGCTGTGGACGCAATCCGGCGACGGCGAGATCATCACCCACGCGGTCGCGTCGACGGCCGAGATCGAAGCGCAGTGGGTCGCTCGCGAGATTCGCAAGGTGCAGAAGGAAGGCCGTCGCTGGAGCGACTTCGCCATCCTGTATCGCTCGAACATGCAGTCGAAGCTGCTCGAAGAAGAGCTCCGCGCCGCGGAGGTCCCGTACGTGATGTACGGCGGCCAGCAGTTCTTCGAGCGCAAAGAAGTCAAAGACCTGATCGCGTATCTGCGCGTCGCCCTGAATCCGCGCGACGAGCTCGGGCTGCGGCGTGTCCTCAACTATCCCGCGCGCGGGATCGGCGCGACCACGGTCGAGCGTCTCGTCACGACCGCCCACGCGAAACATCAGACGCTGTGGGACGCGCTCGCGGTCGCGGAGAACATCACCGGGCCGGCGAAGAACGGGATCCTCGGCTTTGTCCACGCGGTCACGCGGCTGCGCGATTCGCTCGACAACGGACACGATGTCGTCGAGGCCGCGCGCGCGCTGATCGAAGACATCGCGCTGTACGATGATCTACGCGCGGCAGCGGGCAGCATGGCCGCGGCACAGCGCCGGATCGATAACGTCGAGGGCCTGCTCGGCGCGCTCAAGCGGCACTCCGAAAAGGGCAAAGGCCGCGATGCCCTCGCGCAATATCTCCGGCAGCTCTCTCTCGATACCACCGACGAGAAGGAGACCGGCGGCGAGAAGGTCGTGCTGACGACACTCCACGGCGCGAAGGGACTCGAGTTCCCGGTGTGCTTCATGATCGGGCTCGAAGAAGAGCTGTTACCGCACGCGCGTACGCTGCAGCCGCAGGTCTCCGACGTGGTCGATGCAGATCACGCGACCGATATCAGCGAAGAGCGGCGGCTGTGCTACGTCGGGATCACGCGCGCGCAGCGCAAGCTCTATCTGACGCGCGCATGCACGCGGGTCTCACGCGGTCGTTCGGTGCCTCGCACACCGTCGCGGTTCTTGCTCGAGATCCCCGACGAGCTACTCGAAGTGCGAGACCTCGGCGAAGAGGCGCGGCAGGTGGTCCCGACGAACGAGGTCGGCGACTTCTTCGCAAAGCTCGCGCTCGAGGACTGAGATCACCGACTGCGAGAGGCCCGCAGGCGTGGAGAACCGGGCGGCGGCTTCTTCGTAGCTCGCGTCGCGTGGGCAGCCTCGAGCACGCTCGTGACTTCGCGCCACGACAGCTTGCGATCGAGCCGAACGCCGATCCATCCCGCGCCCCCGACGTACGGCGGCCGGTAATAGGCGCCGGGATTACTTTCGATGAGCATCTCCTGCATGCCCTCGGGTGCAGCGCAGACGAGCGCGATCCGGCCGTCGCCGTGATGGTCGTTCGAGAACACCGCGAACTGCTTCTTGCCGACAAACCAAGCGGGCATCCCGTGACTCGGACGCTCCGTCACATCGGGGAGGCTCAGGCAGGTCGCTCGAACCTTGGACAGCGCGGCAGCGGGCGTCACGGCCGATCCATACACCTGTCGCACGTGTCGCGCGCGTCGCGCCGTGTGGAGTCAGCGTTTCTGTCAGCGGGTGTCGACCCGGGGCGTGCACCCCACCGTCGCAGATCGGTGGTATGGCGAGGGCATGAACCGGAATGCAATCCTCTGCGCAACCCTCGTGGCGGCGTGCGGTAGCGACAAAGCTTCGGGGACCTCGAGCGAGACCTTGGGCACCAATACCCACGCAACACGATCCGCGGGTGACGGCGTCGCGATGCAAGGCAATCCGGATCCGGCGCTGTCATTCCGCAAGCAGTACGTCGATCCGGGTGGCATGTGGATGCCGTCGCAGATGACGCTTCCACAGCACGTCGAAAACTTTCAGAAGATGGGCGTGATGCTCGACGCGAAGACGCTCGCGGATCCGCTGTCGCATCCGCTGTCCGCGATCGTCTCGCTCGGCGGTTGCACCGGATCGTTCGTGTCGCCGGACGGCCTGATCGTCACGAATCATCACTGCGTGCAGGGTGCGCTGCAGCTCAACTCGAATGACAAGGAGAACCTCCTCGAGAACGGCTTCCTCGCCAAGACGCGCCAAGATGAACGGCCCGCCGGTCCCGCGCAGCGCGTGATGGTGGTCCAGTCGTATCGCGACGTCACGAACGAGATGCGCGATGGCCTCGACGCGATCAAGGATCCGGTCGCTCGCAAGGAAGAGCACGAGAAGCGGCTGAAGACGCTGATCGCCGACTGCGAGAAAGGTCGCCCGGGAATCCGCTGCAATGTGTCCGGCTTCTTTCGTGGCGGTCTCTATCAGCTGATCGAGATGATCGAGCTCCGCGATGTCCGGCTCGTCTATGCGCCGGCTCGGTCGGTCGGTGACTACGGCGGCGAGATCGACAACTGGGAATGGCCGCGCCACACCGGTGATTGGTCATTCCTTCGCGCGTACGTCGGCAAGGACGGCAAGCCGGCAGATCCGTCGCCGGACAACCAGCCCTACCACCCGAAGACGCACCTCGTGGTCACGACCGCGGGTCTCAAGCCCGGTGACTTCGTGATGATCACCGGCTATCCGGGGCAGACGAGCCGGACCGACACGGCTTCGGAGATCCATCACGACATCGAGTGGTACTACCCGTACCTCATCGCGTACTTCGAGGAGCGCTATCACCTGGCCGAGGCGCACCTCAACGACGGCGGCGAGACCTCGCGGATCGCGCTGACGATGAAGCAGGGCATCCAGAACGGCCTCGAGAAGTACCAAGGAGTTCTCGAGGGCATGAAGAAAGGCAACCTGATCGAGCAGAAGGACGAGCTCGACCTGAAGGTCAAAGCCTGGGCGGCGGCGCCGGGACACGAGCAGCAGAAACAAGCGATCGACAAGATGGAAGCGATCCTCGCCGACGAGTTTCGGGTCTCGCGGATCAACTTCGATCGCGGCGTCGCGTTCAGTGGCTCGAAGCTGATGGCGACGTCGCTCTCGTTCACGCGATGGGCCGAAGAGCGCCAGAAGAAGGATCCCGATCGCAAGCCGGGCTACCAGCAGCGCGACATGTCGCGTGCCGTGGCGAGCCAGAAGCAATTCGCGAAGACGTTCGATCGCACGCTCGACCGCGCCGGGTTTCGGCTGTCGCTGCTCCGCGCGCTCCAGCTTCCGGAATCGGATCGGCCCTGGCTCGCGACCCTGCTCGACACCAAGAAGGGGCAGAAGATCGACGAGGCGCTGATCGATAAGACGCTCGACGCTTGGTACAAGGCGTCGACCCTCGAAGACGAGAAGACCCGGCTCGACCTGCTCGCGAACGGCACCCCGCAGCAGCTCAAGGCGTCGAAGGATCCGTTTATCCAGGCGGCCCAGCGCATCTGGCCGATCTACAAGGCCGAAGAAAACAAGCAGGACGCGTGGACCGGGGATCTCCTCCTCGTGACCCCGGCCTACGCCGAGGCGATGAAAGGTGTGCTCGGAGGCGCGGTCGTCCCCGACGCCAACGGGACACTCCGGATCACCTACGGCACCGTGAAGTCATTGAAACCAGAGTCCAAAGACCTGGTCGACGGGCCGTTTACGGTCGCCTCGCAGATTCCGGCCAAGGACACCGGCAAGGACCCGTACAACGCGCCGGCGAAGCTCCTGGAGGCCATCAAAGCCAAGAAATACGGGCCTTACGGCGACCCGAGCCTGGGAGGCGAGCTTCCGATCAACTTCGAGTCCGACCTCGACATCACGGGCGGCAACTCGGGGTCTCCAACCCTCAACGACAAGGGTGAGCTAGTAGGCCTGGCCTTCGACGGGAACAAGGAGGGTCTCGCTTCCGAGGTTCGGTTCAATCCGAACACCACCCGTACGATTCACGTCGATGCTCGGTATATGATCTGGACGATGGATCTGCTGGATGGAGCAGATCATTTGATCAAGGAGATGGGGCTCACCCCCAAGCTCCAATAACGAAGGCAAACCGTGGCGAAGAAGAAAACATCCTCCAAGAAATCCACACGCGGTAAAGCCAAGCCGGCCAAGGCGAAGAAGTCCGTCAAGGCGAAGGCTGCGAAGTCCAAAGCCGCCAAGCCGAAGAAGGCGGCGAAGGCCAAGCCCGCCAAGCCGGCGAAGAAGCCGGCGGTCGCTGCTGTGGCGAAGCCGAAACCGCCGAAGAAGGCGCCGGCGCCGAGGCCCGAGGTCGACGAAGACGAGTCGCCGAGCCTCGTCGAGCCGACGGTGCCCGAGATCCTTCCGATGGAAGGAGCTCCGCAGGGCAGCCTGTTCGAAGAAGACGACGCTACGTTCGAGTAGCGGCTCGGAGTCGGTCGCGGGCAAGTCCGATGTAACGAGCGTCGGCATCACCCGCGATCCAGCTTCGGCCCAGTCGTTCCGCGACGACCGCCGTCGTTCCCGATCCGACAAACGGATCGACGACGAGCTGCCCCGGTGCGCTCGACGCGAGGATCAGTCGCTCGATCAGCGCCTCGGGCTTCTGCGTCTCGTGCGGAGTCTTCTCGGTCATCCCGTTGCAGATCACGGGCACCTCGATCACGTCGCGAGGCTTGGCGCCGAGCGGGTTTGGCACCCACTTGTCGCGGCGAGGTCTTCTGCCCTGACCGTATTGCGAGTTCGTCGCCTGCACGCGCGCCGGATACTTCGTCGTGTGGCCGTTGTACGGGACACGGACAGCGTCGACGTCGAGTCGCGCATCTTCGCCGCGCAAATGAAGGATCGATTCGTGCGAGCGCCCCCAGTCGCGGCCGAGGTTCGCCTTGTTGCGGTAGTACCAGACGAGCCAGCGGCAGCTCGCGAACCGCTTCGCACTGCGCGCCTTGACGTCGGCGAGGATCTCGGAAAATCCGCAGACGTAGGCCGAGCCGTGCGGCGCGAGCACGCGCGCGACTTCGGCGAGCCAGGTATCGCACCATGCAACGTAGACCTCGAGCGACTCGAACTCGTCCCACTCGGCTTTGTCGATCGCGTACGGAGGATCGGTGACGATCAGATCGACGGAGCGATCGCCGAGCCGGCCCAGCAGATCCATCGCGTCGGCGTGCCACAGCTCGCTTCGGCCGATCACCAGCGCGCGGGCGGGCGGCGTGCCGCGCAGATCGCGCGGAATCGCGAGCGCGCGATCGACGCGTAGAGGTCGCTTGGGCACGCACGCATCCTAGGCCCGACCGCGCCTCCGGACCAGGGGTCAAGAGATGGCGGTGACCGAGCTCGACCACATCTGCTCGAGCCAGGTGCGCAAGGCACCGAGCTCTCGCCGGCGCGCGCGGTAATACCGGCGCCGCCCGTCTTTCCGACACGCGACCAAGCCAGCGTCCGCGAGCACACGCAGGTGCTGCGAGACCGCGCCGAAGGTGATGTCGCCGAACGCGCGATGGAGGTCGCCCGCAGAGACCTCGTCCGTCCACGTGAGACGCAAGATCTCCCGCCGGCGGGGCTCGGCGAGCGCACGCATGACGATCTGCACATCGATGATTTAGCATCGACTAAAATATAGATCAAGCGTCGAGACGCGACAGGCGGGGCTGCGCGCTGCATCCTTCACGCGTGCAGCGTCAGGAACAGTTTATCCACCCGACCGCAACGATCGACCAACCCAACACGCACATCGGCGCCGAAACGCGGATCTGGCATCACGTCCACGTGATGTCCGGCGCGTGGATCGGTGACCGTTGCTCGATCGGACACGCGTGTTACGTCGGCAAGGTGCGGATCGGCCACGGCTGCAAGATCCAGAATCACGTGTCGATCTTCGAAGGCGTCACGCTCGAAGATGACGTGTTCCTCGGGCCCTCTTGCGTGTTCACCAACGTCAAACACCCGCGCGCCAACGTCGTGCGCAAGGACAGCTACGCGCGTACCCTCGTGTGCAGAGGCGCGGCGATCGGCGCAAACGCGACCATCGTCTGCGGCGTGACGATCGGCGAATACGCGATGATCGGCGCCGGCGCGGTGGTCACGCACGATGTTGCCCCGCATGCGCTCGTCGTCGGTGCGCCGGCACGTCGCGTAGGCTGGGCCTGTCGCTGCGGCGAGACCCTGCCCGCAGAGCTCGCGTGCGCGCGGTGCGGCGATCACTACATCGTCGATCACGAAGATCTCGTCCTCGAGCCCACGTCGCACGCGACCATCGAAGACACGACGGCCGAGCGCTAGCGCAATTGCAGATCATCACGACGCGATCTGCGATACGATTGGCATCGAGTGGTGCGGATCGCGTGTTTGGTGGCGTGCTGCTCGCTGGTGGCGTGTTTTTCGCCGAGCGCGCCGTATGGCGTGCCGTGCGACAAGCTCACGAAGAACTGCCCGGGCGATCAAGTCTGTGTTCTCGGCGCCGATGGTTACGTCTGCGCCCCTCAAGGCCAGACGTCCGCTTCAGATGCGGCGACCGGCGACCGCGATGCAGCTGCGGTCTCGACGGACTCCGGCCTCTCGAACGACGGCGGCGTCGTCACGTGCGCGAGTGGCAATCTCGGTTCTGTGCTCGGGACGAACGTCGCTACCGGCACGACCAATGGTCGTCCCGACAGCAGCCATACGTGCGGCGGTGGCGGCTCGCCCGACGTCAGCTACGCGTGGACCGCACCGTCGACCGCGACCTTCACGATCGACACCTGTAACGGCTCGCAATTCGATTCCGTGCTCACCGTGCTCGGCGGCTGTGGGGGCGTGCAGCTCGCGTGCAACGACGACTCCTGCGGAGTCTCGTCGCGCGTCCGCGTCTCGCTGACCCAAGGTCAATCGATCATCATCGTCGTCGATGGACTCGCCGACATGGGGCATTACAGCCTGTCGATCCACTGAGTAGTGACACGATTCCGGTACGCGCGCGCGGCTCGCTTCGGCGAGCCAACCGTACGATGATGAGGTGTGAGGGCCCGTCTTCTGGTGCTGTTGCTGCTGGCAAGCACGGGCTGTGACTCGTTGTTCGGTCTGGGCGACGTTCATTCGACTGTCGGGGCCGCCGATGCAGGGCTCGGACCCTGGAGCACACCTGTGGCCGAACAGATCGCGTTCGGCATCGGAGATGACCCCACGCTGCCGGGCGACATGCTCGAGCTCTACTTCAACCTCGACGACGACATCTATCTCTCGACCCGACCGACGCTCGGCGATCCGTGGAGCAGCCCTGTCCCGGTGGCCGAGCTAAACAGCACCGCGATGGAGACCACGCCCGAGATCAGCCGCGACGGCCTGACGATGTTCTTCGGGACCGCGCGCCCCGGCTCGCTGGGACTCGACGATCTGATGTTCTCGACGCGTCCAACGCGCGCGGACGCGTGGTCACCGCCGGCGTTCGTGCCGGAGCTCAATTCTCCTGCTTCCGAGGACGGAGGTGCGATCAGCGAGGACGGCTTCGAGCTCGTGTTCACGTCGACGCGAAGCGCGACCAAGCAAATCTACACGAGCCGCCGGTTCAGCCGCGCGGGCCTGTGGCCGGCACCGGTGCCCGAAACCCAGCTCGACTCCGTGGGGATCAACTTCAGCGCGTACCTGTCACCCGACCGCTTGACGATCTACTGGTCGACCAACCGTGCCGGTACCTACGACATCTATCAGGCGCATCGCGCCCACGCCGGAGATCCGTACTCCAACATCATTCCGGTGGCCGAGGCGAACACGTCCGACGACGAGACCGATCCGTGGATCTCGCCGGACGGTCACGATCTGTATTTCGTCCGCGCGACGACCACCTCCAGCATGCTGATGCACGCGACCCGCTGAGGTCAACGCTCCGGGATTCGCTCGGGCTAACGATGCGCGTTCTCGCTTCGCTGCGGGCGCGCTCGATCCCTCGCCCTCGGTCACGGCCGGTAGTGGTGACGAAGTCGCGACCACAGCTCGATCGGATCGAAGCCGAGCAGTGCGAACGGATGAGCGCCCGAATCCTTGAGCACCGTCTGTGCGCGCTGCGCGAGCGCCGAGGCCCGGGTTCTCGTCGACTGGGGCAGCATCTGTGCGAGCGCGTTCGCGGCGCGCCCGGCCATCGCGGCGACCGCGGCGCCGCCGAGCAAGCCGAGCAGCCACGCAGGCGCGGGGTCGATCACGATGCGCTTGGCGTCGAGCTCGCGCGCGAGCTGATCGCTCGGGCCCGTGACGATCTTCATCAGCGTAGCCCGCTCGACAAAGATCCCGATCGCGGGCTTCGCGAAGCGCTCCTCGACGGCGTCGAGCACCCGCTTGTAGCCCTTGTCCCAATCGCGGGCGAACGTCGTCTCTGAAACGAGATCGGCGATCGCACGATGCGTCGCGGCACGCGTCACATCGCCGTCGTGCTTGGCCGCGATGATCGAGGTGTGCACTCGCTTGCGATCGTCTTCGATCACGTACGCGAGCATCGACGACCGATCCGGAACCAGCAGATCGAACGTTCGCTGGATCGGCTCGAACGACGGCGCCGGCAGTAGGTCCAGCAGTGCCGGCTCGGTCCAGATCCGGCGGCCCGCATGCTTCTTGAGCGCCCGCAACGCGGTCATTGCCTGCGCGGCACCGTCTTGATCGATCCGCAGCACGGCCTCGATCTCCGCCGACAGCTCTGCGATCAGCGCCCGATCGATCACGATCACCGCGCTCACCCCGAGCTGCTTCGCGTACGCCTCGAGCGCCTTGCTCGTCGTCCCCGGCAGCGGCTGCGGATCGACCGTGCCTCGCGCGCCCTCTCCGGCGACGATCACCTTGAGCACCCGGTCCGGTGTGCCATCGACGATCACGAGCGCCCAGCGCGGTCGGTCGAGCACGCGCGGCGGCACGAGCAACCTCCAGCCGTTACACCAATGCCTCGCATCGATGTCGGAAAGCTCGAGCTCCGGCGAGATCACGCCATGGAGCCTAGCACCGGATTTGCCTCTAACTTGCAAGCGAAGCCGCGTCGGGCGAGCATCCGCGCATGATCAAGAATTGCTTGCTCGCTCTGATCACTGTTGCCGCTACATCCGGAGCCGCCCACGCAGGCGGTCAGGCCGGCTCGATCGGCGTAGGTGCCGAGTTTCAGCTCAGCGGCGCCGGTGGTCCCTCGGTGAACTACGACGCGGGTCAGTTCCACCTCGGTGGCTTCCTCTCCATGGTCGATCCGGCCGGTCCCAGCAACACCTTGTTCGAGATCGGTGGCGGGTTCTTCTGGCACGTCCACAAGACGGCGATGTCGGACTTCGGGATCGGCGGGAGCATCGGGATCGAGAGCGTTCCCCCCCAAGGGGGCATGGCAGCGGTGCGCACGACCGATCTGTTCATCGAGCCAAGCTTTCAGATCCGGCTGTTCCTGTCTTCGAACGTCGCGCTGAGCTTCACGGCGGGAATCGTGTTCGGCGCGGTCGATGCGGGTGGCCTCGCGATCACGGGCCAGGGAGTCAGTGCCGGAGGTGACGCGTTTGGCGCCGGGTTCGCCGGCGGCGCGGGCGTCCACTATTACTTCTTCTAGCCCTCGGCCTCGCCGCCGACGGCCGCGGCGATCGCGACGTCTTGCGCGCGGATCTTTGAAGGGTCGAACTTCTTCGCGCCCTCGATCATCTTGTCGATCGTCTTGTCGAAGTCGGACTTCTCGTCCTTGCCCGCCTTCACGAAGCGGAGCGGGTTGACGCGCGCGACGACGATCGGCTTGAGGTAACCGCTCGTGAAGCCCGCTTCCTTGAGCTTGGCGACGGCGACGGTCACCGCCTCGTCGAGCTCGAGCAGCTTGTCGGCGTGAGCCTCGCGCAGCTTCAGGCTCTTCTTCATCGGCTCGGTCGCGAACGTCTCGCACTTCGAGACGACCGAGTTATACGCACCGCCCGAGAACCGGGGATTCTTCTCGTAACACACGCCGATCGTCACGAGCGACGGCTGCTCGAGCTCGAACGCCATGTCCGCTTCGCTCGCATCCGCACGCTTCGGATCAGCTGCGATCGCGCGCGCCATCCGGATCACTTCGAGCGCCTTGTCTTTCAGGTTGTGCGCCTTCTCGGTGTTGAGCGCGAGGATCCGGAACGCGATCTCGGCTTCCGGCATGACGAGCGCGACGATGCTCTTGGCGCCGAGCTGGCCCATGGCCGAGAGCCGGTGCATGCCGTTCGGCGAGATGAACCCATCGCCGTCGGGGACCGCGATCACCGGATCGAGAAATCGCCCGACCTTCGGGATCACGGACGCGAGCCTATCCGCGTGGGCCTTCGACAGCTCGCGTTGATAAGGAGTCGGCTTCACCTTGTCGAGGGGAAGCGCTGCGAGCGCGACCCAGTGGCCGCCCAGTGGCTCGCGATACGAAGACAGCACGGTCCCACCCGCCGCGTCGATCTGGCTGCGCAGCTTCGAGATCTCTGGCGTCGGCGAGCCGCTCGCGACCTCTGCTGCCGTGAGGCCTACCGAGCCCGCCTCGGCCTTCACCTTGCGCTTGCGCGGCGTTGTGGCCTTTTTCGGAGCGGCTTCTTTGGACTTGGCGCGCGGAGGCATGGCCGGACTGTAACCCTGGTACATTCGGTGAGCGAATGGCAGTGACGTCGTTTCCGAAATCCGAAATCAAGATTCTCCTGCTCGAGAATATCCACCCGGTCGCGAGGGACGAGCTCGCGGCCCAGGGGTTTCAGGTCGAGTGCGTGAGCAGCGCGCTCCCGGAGGCCGAGCTCGCGGAGCGCGTTCGTGATGCGCACGTCCTCGGCATCCGATCGAAGACGCGGATCACGCAGAAGGTCCTCGACGAAGGCAAGCGCCTGCTCGCGGTCGGAGCGTTTTGCATCGGCACCAATCAGATCGACATCGCACACGCGAGCAAGCGCGGCGTGCCGGTGTTCAACGCACCGTTCTCGAACACGCGCTCGGTCGCCGAGCTGATCCTCGCGGAGATCGTGATGCTGTCGCGCCACCTGGGCGATCGCGTTACGGAGGTCCACGCGGGTAAGTGGCGCAAGGTCGCGGTCGGCAGCCACGAAGTTCGCGGCCAGACGATCGGCATCGTCGGGTACGGCCACATCGGCAGTCAGATCGGCGTGCTCGCAGAATCGTTCGGTATGCGTGTGGTGTTCCACGACATCGTCGCGAAGCTGCCGATGGGCAACAATCGCTCGATGCCGAGCCTCGACGATCTGCTCGAGGTCTCGGACTTCGTCACGGTCCACGTGCCGGAGACGCCGCAGACCAAGAACATGATCGGGCCCGAGCAGCTCGCGCGGATGAAGCAGGGCTCGTACCTGCTGAACGCGAGCCGCGGCACGGTCGTCGTGATCGATGCGCTCGCGGCGGCGCTGAAAACCGGTCACCTCGGTGGCGCGGCGATCGACGTCTATCCAAGCGAGCCCGAGTCGAACAGCGACGGGTTCGAATCTCCGCTGCGCGGCCTCACCAACGTGATCCTGACGCCGCACATCGGCGGCTCGACCGAAGAAGCGCAAGAAGCGATCGGCAAGGAAGTCTCCGCAGCGCTCATGAAGTTCGTCAACCAAGGCGCGACCACCGGCGCGGTGAACTTCCCGCTCGTCGAGCTTCCGATCACGCGAGGCACCCACCGCGTGCTCAACATCCACCGCAACGTTCCCGGTGTGCTCCGCGACATCAACAAGATCGTCTCGGATCTGCAGGCGAACATTCGTGCGCAGGTCCTCGCGACCGATCCGGACATCGGCTACCTGATCATGGATCTCGACCAGGACGTCTCGCGCGACGTGAAGGCGGCGATCGGGAGCCTTCCGACGAGCATCAAGACGCGCATCTTGTTCTAGGGGCCGGATACCGAAGAACGTCCCGTGGTCGCATTTGCGCTCCGAACGCTCTCCGCGGCCGCATGTGGTGCCGCCGCGGTCCACGCTCTCGATGCGGGGCTGACCCGCGAGCTCGTCCTCGCCGGAGTGTTGTGAGATTTACCTAGATCAGGCGCACGCGGCCGATCGGGGTACAATGAGCCGGTCTTGCACATCTCCGTCTTCGATATCTTCAAGATCGGCATCGGGCCTTCGAGCTCGCACACGGTCGGTCCGATGCGCGCGGCGAAGCGGTTCGCGGAGCGTCTCGAAGCAGACGGCATGCTCGCGCAGGTCGCGAGCGTCAAGGTCGAGCTGTTCGGTAGTCTCGGGTTCACCGGCAAGGGCCACGGGAGCGACCGAGCAATTCTGATGGGGCTCGAAGGCGACGAGCCCGCAACGGTGAACGTCGACTCGGTCGCCAAGCGCGTCGCGGCGGTCGAGAGTAGCCACCGGCTGAAGGTCCTCGGCAAGCACGAGGTCGAGCTCGATCCGAGCGTCGGGCTGGTGTTTCACCGGCGCGAGAAGCTGCCGCTCCATTCGAACGGCATGCGGTTCACGGCGTATGCGGCGAATGCCGCGCCGCTGATCGAGCGAATCTATTACTCGGTCGGCGGCGGCTTCGTCGTCGATCATGCGGGCTCGCCCGCCGACGGCAGCACCCCGGCGGATCAGGTGACCGTCCCGTATCCGTTCAATTCGGGCGAAGAGCTGCTGAAGTTGTCCGTCGAGCACGGCATGAGCGTGTCCTCGCTGATGATGGAGAATGAAAAGGCTCACGCGCCTGAAGCCGAGATCCGGCGCCGGATCGTCGAGATCTGGCAGGCGATGGACGCGTGCGTCAAGCGCGGCTGCGACCGCGAAGGCATCCTGCCGGGAGGTCTCAAGGTGAAGCGGCGCGCGGCCGCGCTGTATCGCAAGCTGAAGAGCGATCCGAGCGGCGCGACGGATCCGCTGGTCATCATGGATTGGGTCAACCTGTTCGCGCTCGCGGTCAACGAGGAGAATGCGGCAGGTGGGCGCGTCGTCACGGCGCCGACGAACGGCGCGGCGGGGATCATCCCGGCCGTGATCATGTACTACCGGCGATTTCTCCCGAATGCCGACGACGAAGGCACGATCCGCTTCCTGCTCACCGCGGCCGCGATCGGCGCGCTGTACAAGAAGAACGCCTCGATCAGCGGCGCGGAAGTTGGTTGCCAGGGTGAGGTCGGCGTCGCGTGCTCGATGGCCGCAGGGGCCCTCGCCGAGGTGATGGGCGGCACGCCCGCACAAGTCGAGAATGCCGCGGAGATCGGGATGGAGCACAACCTCGGCCTGACGTGCGATCCGATCGGCGGCCTCGTGCAGGTGCCGTGCATCGAGCGCAACGCGATGGGCGCGGTCAAAGCGATCAATGCCGCACGCCTCGCGCTTCAGGGCGACGGCACGCACAAGGTCTCGCTCGACAAGGTCATCAAGACGATGTGGCGAACCGGCGCCGACATGAGCAGCAAATACAAGGAGACCGCTCGCGGTGGGCTCGCCGTCAACATCATCGAGTGCTGACCCGAGATCAGGGACCGAACCTGATACGCTGAGCGACGGCATGGACATCGTGGGGCTCGAACCACGGCACTCGGATCTTGCGCGAGGTATCGTGATCGCGCGCAGTGCGCGGCCGCTCGATCCCGCGGCGCAGAAGGCCTTGTGGGAATTGCTCTCGAAGGCCGGCGTCACCGAACCGGCCGACGATGACTCGACCGAAGAGGACGAGCCATCGCGGCAGTGGCACGCAGCGCCGTGGCTCCCGCCATCTTCGTCGGAGATCGAGGCGCAACGTGCGGCGCTCGAACAAGCCGGGGTCGATTATGGGATCGACGCCGTCTGGTTCCTCAAGGTCGAGACCGGGATCGACGGCGTCGCCTGGCTGGACCTGATTGCCAGCGAGCCGCGCGACGAGGACGACGACGAAGAGGAAACGCCGGCGGCGCCTTCGGAGGTCGTCGAGGCGTTGTTCGAAGAGCAGGAGCAGGTGCTCTACACGAACCCGGACGTACCCCGCGCGCGCGCCGAATCGACGCCGGAAGCCGATGAGGACGACGCAGACGAAGACATCGAGGACGAAGACGATGCGGGAGATCTCGAAGGCATCGTCATGGAGAGTCACTGGCGCAACGGCGTGCCGCCGCTGGAGCACTCCGTGAGCTTTCCGATCGAGCGCTATCCCGAGATCATCGATGACTACGACTGGGAGAGCTTCGGCATCGCCGTCAAGCTCTCGGGCGAGGGGTTGCCGGGCGAAGAATCGGTGATCAACGCGTTCTTCGCGCTGTGGCTCTCGGTCTATCAGGACGAGCGCGCCGACGACTTCGAGCCGTTCCAGCGCGCGGACGTCATTCACGATCGCCGGCATCGCTCGGCACTGATGTGGGTCGAGCGCTTCGCGGTACCGGCGAGCGCCTCGGATCAAGTTCACTTTCTGTTGTGGATCGTCGCGAGGCTTCACGAGATCTTGCCGATCGCGTGGGCGCGATTCGATTCGGTCGACGAGGCGGTCAAGGCACACGCGACGACCGACAGCACCGCGCCGTTCGTGCTCGCGGGAAATCCGTTCGCGGATCGATTCTCGCGTCAGGGCGAGGAGTCGGCCCTGTCGTGGGCGGTCGGTCAGAGCGCCTGGAGTCGGCGAGAGCTCGCCGGCATGCTCGTCGAGGTCGCGCTCGAGCACGACCCCGATGACCCGGCGACCGCGATCGTCGCGGAACGTCTGTTGCGGCGCGCGCAATCGTTCGACCCGAGCTCCGATGCCGCCGGTTATCTCGCGATCGTGCTGGTTCGTCAGAAGCGGCTCGCCGAGGCCAACGCGCTCGCACTCGCGGCACCGAGCCGTGATGTTCGTCTGCTCGTGATCGGCGAGACCGCGGAGCACGCGCCCGACGACCTCGCGCCGGCGCTCGATCTACTCGACGAAGACACGATCGCCGAGACCGAGCCCGAAGAGCTCTCGGATCTGACCGCGTCGCTCGCGCGTCATGCGCCGGCTCACCTGCAGGCGTTGCTCGATAAGCTTCCGAACGATGTCACGCTCGTCCCGAACCTCTACAACGCCAGCTTCTCGGTCGAACGGCCACAGGCGCTACAGATCCTGCGCAAGGTGATCGCGCTTCCCGAGCCCCCGCGCGACTCGGGTGAGGCTCGCACGGCGCTCGTGATGGCCTGGAACAACGCGTGTATTCACGCGCACGCGCTCGGCGATTATCGGCTCGCGGTCGAGCTCGCAGATGGCGGACAGCGGTTCGGACCGGAGAATCCGTACATCTATCACTCGGGCGCGTGCGCCTATGCCGCCGTTGGCCAGATCGATCGCGCGCTCGATCAAGTGGCCAAGGCGATCGAGCACGAATACGAGCACACCGAAAAGATGGAGACCGACGCGGATCTCGCACCGCTGCAATCAGACCCGCGGTTCGCAGCGCTGTTCAACGAGTGGCGAACCAGGCGCGCGGATCTCAACTGAAGATCAGCTCGGGCGAATCGTCGCGCCGGAGGGGTCGACCTTCTCGACGGCGCTGTGGCGAGTGGCCTCGTCGTAGTGGCCCCAGCACACCGGCGCATACGATTCTTCGGCCCCGAGCTGGATCTGCGGGCCCACCACCGTGGGCGTACCGTTGACGAACCGCAGGTTGCAGATCGCCTTCTTCGCGCAGTACTGGCAGGTGACCTTCACCTCTTCGATTCGATCCGCGAGCTCCATCAGACGTTGCGCGCCCGGGAACAGCTTCGTGCGGAAGTCGGTACGCAGGCCGTAGCAGATCACGGGCACGCCGGGATCCACGGTGATGCGCCGCAGATCTTCGATCACGCTCGGCGCCAAGAACTGCACTTCGTCGACCAGGACGCAGTCGAGCCCGGTGAAATCGCGGGGATCGAGCGTGTCGCCCTCGTCCACCATGACATCCGCCTCGGCCTCGAGTCCGCTACGCGACGAGATCTTTGTCGAGCCGAACCGCGTGTCGAGGCGCGGCTTCATCAGCAACACGCGCTTACCCTGCTTGCGGTAGTTGTGGGCGACCGCGAGGAGGTTCATCGACTTCGCCGAATCCATGGTCCCGTACCGGAAATAGAGCTTGGCCACGGCCCGACCTTTGATCGGGGGTATGACAACGGCGAGAGGGCGTCGACCGGCCGCCCGCCCGGATGAATATCCAACGGTCCCGAGGTATCAAAAAGCCAATGAGACTCGCCGCCCTAGCCACCGCCATCACGGCCGCGCTTGCCACGCCCGCATTCGCCGCGCCTCCTCCGACCGGGTTTCGGCTCGTCGAAGACGGGGCCCTCGGGATCGAGCTTCCGAAGGATCACAGCTTGCTCGGTGGCGTCGATGACAAGGTCTCCGCCTGCGCGAACGGACCGATCGCCCCGGAAGGATCCGGGCTGTTCTGGCTCGAGATCAGCCGCGCCGGCAAGGTCAGCGCCGCGTTCGTCCACGGCACCGGCAAGCTCGATCGTTGCCTGGAGAAAGCGCTCACCGCCGGCAAGATCGCAGACAAGCTCGCCGCACCGATCATCCTGATCGGCCACATCGATCTCATGCGCCGCGAAACATCGGAGTACCTGCCGTCACCGCGCGTGTCGCAGGCGCCGGTGCTGCTCGATGCTCACAATACGAAGTGGCAACTGACCGCGACGCGCATCTCGTACACGACCAATCGCATGCTCGACATCGCGCAAGCTCTCGACGGCGCGAGCGCCAAGATCGCGAGCTGCGCACCAAAACGCGGCGCCAAAGCCGCCGCCGCACGCGCCGTGGCATGGACCGACGGCCACGCGCGCGTTCGGTCCGGAACGCCGGCCTACGATGATTGCGTCGCGAACGCCGTCTCCGCGATCAAGCTCCCCGCGGCTGACTCCGCATTCTGGATGGAGCTCGAGATCACCGCGCCGGCCGAGCCGCTCGCCGCCCGTACCGAGAACCCCAACCTCACGCACGAGCAAGCGATGCGCGATGCCCTCACCACCGCCGTCCGTTCGCGCAAGCTCGATCTTCGCGCCTGCCTCGACGGGCATCCGAACACGAAGCTCGACAAGCTCGCGGTCGTGCTCGACGGCGAGAAGGCCAACGCCCGCCCGCTCTCGACCGGCAACGCCGACGCCGACGTTTGCATCCGCAACAAGTTTCACCTGATCGCGATCCCGAGTGCCACCGCCCGCGATCACGTCGAGCTCGAGGTCACGCTCGACGCGGACTGATCACCACGCGTTCAGTGCTTGTGCGATCCACAAGCAGACCGCGCCGACAAATGCGGCAAGCGGGATCGTCAGGATCCACGCCCACAAGATGCGCGTCGCGACACCCCAGCGTATGCCGCGGAGCTTGTTGACCGAGCCGACGCCGATGATCGCGCCCGTGATCGTGTGCGTCGTCGACACCGGGATCTTTTGATACGTCAGCCCGAACAGCGTGATCGCGCCCGCGACCTCGGCGCAGAATCCGCCGACGGGCTTGAGTGGCGTGATCCCCATTCCCATCGTCTTGACGATCCGCCAACCGCCGACCGCCGTCCCCAGCGACATGCAACCGTAGGACGCAAACACGATCCATTTCGGAAGGTCCTCGACCAGGTCCCCGTGCCCGTTGAAGTGCAAGGACCCTGAAGCGACGAGGATCGCGATGATCACGCCGATCGTCTTTTGAGCGTCGTTGCCACCGTGTCCGATCGAATACGCCGCGGCTGAGAGCAGCTGTCCGCTACGAAACGTCTTGTCGACGGTTCGGGGCCGCGCCTTGCGAAAGATCCACGACACGAGAAACATCATCAGCCAACCAAGCGCGAGCCCGATCAGCGGCGCGAGCACGATGAACTTGAGCGTCGTAAACAGCGTCGCGGTGTTGAGAACGCTGAAATCATGCGTGTACGCGATCCCAGCTCCCGACAAGCCGCCGATCAGCGCGTGCGAGCTCGAAGACGGCAGCCCCAGCCACCAGGTCAGCAAATTCCAGGCGATCGCGCCGATCAAGCCGCACATCACGACGAACACGTACGCCGGATCCGAGGCCTGTACGGTGACGATGCTCGCGATCGTCTTCGCGACACCGATGTGGAAGATGAACAGAGCGACGAAGTTGAACAGCGCAGCCCACAGCACCGCCATGCGCGGTGACAACACGCGCGTGGAGACGATCGTGGCGATCGAATTCGCCGCGTCGTGAAAGCCATTGATGATGTCGAAGATCAGCGCCACGGCGATCGTGACGATGACGATGCTCGAGACGTCCATGACCTATGAATGCTCGAGGATCACGCCCTCGATGATGTTCGCGACGTCCTCGCACCGATCGGACGCGTTCTCGAGGCTCTCGTAGATCTCTTTCCACTTGATCACGAAGATCGGATCTTTCTCCTCTTTGAACAGACGCGCGACCGAGCGGCGCAAGATCGCGTCGGCTTCGTTCTCGAGGCGATTGATGTCGATGCACAGCTTCAGCGTCGCCTGCGGATCTTTCAGCGAGCGAAGCCCGCGGACGGCTTGCTCGACCTGCAACGCGGAGCGGTGCAACACGTCGGCGAGATCGCGGACGTCGTTCGTCATCGCCGTCAACTCGTAGAGCTCGATGCGTTCGGCAGCGGCCTCGACGTAGTCCATCACGTCGTCCATCTTCGTGATCAGGCGGTGGATCGAGTCGCGATCGATCGGCGTGATGAACGTCTTGTGCAGCGCCTCGACGCAGCGGTGCGTGATCGTGTCGGTCTCGTGCTCGATGTCCGAGATCCGCCGGCACTTCGCGGGGATGTTGGCGCCGGTGGTGACCATCGACAGGAACTCTTTGGTCCCCTCGATCGTCAATCCGGCGTGCTGCTCGAAGAAGTCGAAGAAGCTGGTCTCGCGTGGCAAGAACCGACCGAACATGCTCACGGAAGTAACATGGCCGCGATCAGCCCGTCACGGTCTCATCCGGTAAATTGAAGCGGCCGTGCATCAGGTATTCGACGACCATCTCGTGGACGGCCTTGTCGTTCATGATCCACGTGTGGGTCGCGTCGACCTCGGCGAACGCCGCCATCCCTGGGAGCTTGGTCTCGTCCACGGCGACGGTTCCGTCGTGCTTGATCCCGGGTGAAAACCGACGGCCGATCGTCCAGCTCGTCAGGTTCGAGAGCGCGCGATGCCGCGTTCCGGCGATCACGGCGAATGCCGCCGGCGGGCTCGGCCACTGGGAGGCATCCGCGAGCTCGGCGGCCGCGGGTCCGTAGAACCAACGGAACAACGCGTTACGGGACAGCCCGGCGGCGAGCTGACTGCCGTTATTCGGGGGTGCGAGCATCACGGCGCGCTGCCACTGCAACCGAGGATCGTGAAGATGGCGGAGGATCACGCCACCCATCGAATGCGTGACCGCGTGGAGCGGCCGCTCGGCGGCAGACTCGACGAGCTGGTCGGTGAGCGCACTCGCGAGATACGCGATCGAATGCTTGCGCGACGGATAGGTGTGGCTCCACGTCTCGAAGCCGCGCTGGCGCAGGTGTGCCCCCAGCTTCGACATCGAGCCTCGTCCGCGCGCGAGCCCGTGCAGCAGCACGACGAGCGGCTTCACGCTCGGTCTCGATGTTTGTCGAGCTCGGCGTCGAGATCGGCGTTCTTGCGTGCTCCCGACGATTCGAGCTCGTCGCGATCATCGCGCCGCGGATCATCCGGAGGAAACAGCGCAGCGACGTGCGCCGGTTTGACTGCATCGACCGTCGCGATCACGTCGGTTGCCAGTTGCTCGCGCTCGCGGCGCAGTGCCTTCACCTCGCGCCGAAATCGCAGCCTGCGAAACAACACGCCGAGACCGCGCCGCACGAGTCGGACGCGATCGAGCACGCGCAGCGTCGCCCATCCCGACGCGGGCAGCACGATCGTCGCGATCAACGCCCATGCAAACCCAAATCGCCACCACAGGATCGAGATCGTCGCGGCGTAGGCAAGCAGCACGAGCATCATGCCGATCAAGAGCTTCGTCGTCGCGATCACGTCCTTGCGCGGCGTGAGCCGTGGGCTCGCGAACCGCGCGAACACGAGCGGCGGCAAATGAAACACGGCGGAGGGTGCGGTCAACGGCAACCAGAACGCGATCAGGAACAGGTGACGGAGGACGCGTCCCGAGACCTCGAGCTTCGAGAGATCGCGCGCGAGCTCTCGGTCGGTGACGCCGAGCTCGTCGAGCTTGTCCTGATACGCGCGGACACGGTGCATGACCGTCTGCACGCGCGGATCGCCGGCGACGGCCGAGTAGTACGTGTTGAACCGGCGCGCGAGCTCGACGCGATCCTCGATCGAGATCTCCTGCGGCTGATAGAGCCGGCGGACGACGTCGAGCGCACGCACGGTGTCCCAGTCGGGCGCGTTGATCGTGAGACGTCGCATCCCGTCCTCGATCTCGCCGGTCATCGCTCTCACGTCCTCGGGCGTGTTCGTCCGCGTCGGCTCGATCACGATCGGCGGTCCGTACTGCACGAGCACGCGGCTCCGAAACCGCTTGGGATGGATGAACGTGAGCCCGCAGGGGACGATCGAGATCGCCTGCTTCGTCTTCAGGGCACCACCGAGCCCGAGCCGAGCCGCCCCAGTCTTCAGGCGCGCGAGGTGGGCCTCGTCGTGAGACAGCCCCTCGGGGAAGATGCCGATCGCACCGCCTTTCGCGAGCACCGCGAACATCGCGTCGAAGGCGGCATCATTGTCGACCCCACTCGCCGGCGTTCGCTGGCTCGCGTCATCTTCGGTCTTCCCAGGCGACGGGCTCGCGGGTTGCTTGGGAGTCCCATCGTGATCGTCGCGGCGTTTGATCGGGACGGCGCCTAGGCCCCGCAACACCGCGCGCAGTAGGCGGCCTTTGAACAGCGTGTCCTTCGCTGCGAAATGGACTTTTCGGCCGCAGGTCGTGATGATCAAGATCGGATCGATCAGCGAGTTCGGATGATTGCCGGCGAACAGCACCGGGCCGCTGCTCGGCACGTGCTCGAGCCCCGCGATCTCGACCTGACGAAAGAACACGCGCGTGACGACCCTCAAGAACCACGCCAGGATCCGATACGCCACGAGCCGATCTTACTCGGTGATCAGTTCGTCATGTCGACTGCCGCCGCTTCGAACCGCAGCCCGGCCTTGCGAAGGCGGGTCAGGAGCGCGTCGCCCATCGCGATCGAAGGTGTGATCACGCCGCCTTCCGAGGTCAACGGGTCCTGCGCGAGGCATAGCGCCGATTCACCCAGCATCTTGCGCGTCGAGCCGTAACCTGGATCGCCGGCGTCATCCGCGGCGACGTAGATCATGCGATCGGGCCCGGCCTCGCCGACGAAGCGCACCTTCCAGTGACCGGCGTTGCGCTTGGCTTCCGGCGGCCCTTCGCCCGGTTGCGGCGCCCGTTTCTCGAGGAGCGATCGCAGGCGCGGCCGCTTCATCGCGACGGCAATCCCGGCGAGCCCGGCGGTGATCCCGACGGCCATCGCGAGGCCCTTGGCATTGCCGGGCGTCGACATCACCTCGCGATAGACGAAGTCACGACCCCAGGGGAAGCCCGCGAGCGCGTGCGCGCGGCGGACGACCGGTGAGTTCGTCGCGGCCATGAAGAACGGCACGTAGAACATGCCGAGACGTTTGTCCCAACCGACGGGATTGTCTTCGACCTGCG
>JAQBQF010000336.1 GCA_028287115.1 Myxococcales bacterium | reverse complement strand
GTGCCGAGCCTGTGGGTGATTCGCAAGAACGGTCTCGCCGTGATCGATCGCCTCCTCGATTATTTGCCCGAGGAGATCGTCGCGCGGCTCACGTTCGCTGCGACAACCGGACCGGAGTCCCCCTCCGGGGATTCCGCGGCGGCTTCCCCCTCCGGGGATTCCGAAGCGGCTTCCCCCTCCGGGGATTCCGAAGCGGCTCCGCAGATCATTCTACGCGCACGCACCGGCCGGCATCCGCCGCCGGATCTATCGCTCGGTGGAGATGCCGAGGAATACGCGCCGCTCGCGCAGATGCCCGATCTCTATGCGCCGGCGGGGGCGATCGTCGAGCCGCCGTTACGTCGCGAGCGCTTGCGTGCGATCGTCGGCGTCGATCATGGGCAGGTGGTCTGGCTCGCTCGTACGACCGAGACAAAGTTTCGAGTCGAGCGCATGCCGGATAGCGCCTTCCTCCCGCTCGCCGAATGGGCGGATTACGTCATCCACACGAGCGCGGCTGCCCTTGTCCCGTGGACGCGCGCCTCGATCTTCGAGTTTACGGAGTTCGTCTCGAACGGCCTCGAGTGGGCAAGCGGTCCGCCCGAGGAGCCGGCCGCAGAGGTTGATCCGAAGAAGATGAAGAAACCCGGCCGCACGCGTTCGGTGCAGACCGAGCTCGAGGCGCCGCTGCAGTCGCCACGCCCGACGGCACCGCAGCCGCCGAGCAAGACGAAGGAAGTCGGCACGACGCCGGTGGCCGAGGTCGCGATCGATCAGGAGCTCGTCGCACTCGAGAGCGAGTTCGTCGCGCTCGATGCACCGGGCGATGCCCCCGAGCGGCTCGAGCTGTTCGACAAGCTCGGTCACGCTTATGCACGGCTCGCGCGAAATCGCGACGCCGGCCTGTGCTTCGTGCGATCGGTCTGGGAATCGTCCGGTGCCGATGCAACGGCGCGCCTCGACACGTGGATCGCCGCCGATCCGCGGAGGGCGCCGGCGGCCAGGGCGCTCGACCACGCACTCGCGCAGACCGTCCCGAGCAACGACGAGGTCCGCACGGTCGCGATGCTCGCCGCGCGAGCCGGCGCCGCGATCGCGAAGGATCCACATCGCGTTCACCGCTGGCTCGATGATCACGACATCGAGCTCGATGCGCGAACGTTGTGGCTGGCACGCCTCGGGCTCGCGAGCCTCGCCGGCGGTGATGCACTCGGCCTCGCCCACGCACGTGATCGGATCCTCGCGCGGCTCGCGTCGGGTCTCCCCGTCGAGCGCGAGCTCCCCGCGTTCTTGCGGTTCGCCGGCCGCAGCGGCGCGCTCGGCAACGCGAGTGGCGAGCACCTCGCGAGCGCGCTCGACGAGCTCGCACGGAAGTTCGAGAAGACGCGACGCAAGCGATCGGTGCTCGAGGCTCCCGTGGCGTTCACGAATGCGTACGTCGGTTATCAGCTCGCGTACGGCTTCGCGCGGATCGGCAAGCACGAACGCGCAAGGGCACTCGTCGCCGAATCGCACCGCGCGCTGAAGGCTGTCGAGAATGACGTCGTCCACGGCTACTTGATGGCGGCGTACGCGAGCCGCGTCGAACAGGCGATCGCCGGCCTTGCACCGGAGACCCCGCTCGCCGGCGAGCTCGCCGCCCGGCTCGCGAAGCTCGCCCCCCTCATGCGCTACACGATCGATCGCTTGCGTGAAGGGTCGCGGATCCTCGAGCCCGTCGAGAGACCGGACGCGTTCGGCGGCTTCATCCGCAGTCACAAGGACTCGCGCGGGCCGGAGTTCGAAGCGCTGCGAACGATCACGGACCTCGTCGCGCGTGCGAAGGCGGTCGACAGGCTGGTCGGCCTCGCCGCCAAGACCGAGCCCGATCGCGAGCGGCTGATCGACGGCATCTTCGACGTGCTGCTCGAGCTTCCGGAGTCCGCCGCCGTGCCGATCTTGCTGCGCACGTGGCCGCTGATCGAACAGCTCGCCGAGCCACGCCGCGCGGTACTCTACGCGGAGGCACTCGTGGTCGCGGGCCACTTCGGACGCACGGAGCTCGTGCGCGAGCTCCTCGAAGTGCTCGGCACCGCGATCCGGTCGGTCACCGGTGCCGACCTCGAGCGCGTGCTGCAGCAGAGCCTTCGCGCGCTGCGCCGCATCGGGCTTCGTCACGAGATCGCCGAGCTGCTCGCCGAGGCCGAACATGCGCTGCCCGCGACTAATGCGGTCGACGCGCTGCGCGGGAGACTCGCGCTCGCCGCCGGCCTCGCCTTCCTCGGCGATTCCGCGCGCGCACTTCCGATCTTTGACCAAGCGCGCAAGATGCTCGGCGAGACCGGCATGATCGCGACCGCCCGGCTCGATCTGACGCGCGCGCTCGCGCTCGCCTACGCGCAGGCTCCGCTGTCGAACGCGCTCGGGGGCATCGCGGAGCTCGCAGGGCAATTGCGCGATGTTACCGACAACTACGGAACCAATAGCCACTACTGTCTGTCCGTGCTGCACTTCGTCGAGTCGCTCGTCCTCGGGATCACGTCCGACGATCTCGCGCTCGGTGAAGCAGGCCGCCGGTTTATCGAGGACGACGAGCACCTGATCCGCCGCCGGCTGCATCGTGACCTGGGAGGACCTTCGTGACCGCCGAGACTGCACCCGCCGCACCTATCGACTTGATCGATCGCGCCACGCGCGCGACCTACGACGAGCTCGCGCGCGAGTCGGGCACACTGCGCGATCGGATCAACCGGTTCCGGACCGGCCTCGGGCGGTACTTCGTCGCGAAGCAGCCGCTGATCGATCTGATGACCGTCGCGGCGGTCGCACAAGAGCCGCTGCTCCTCGTCGGGCCGCCCGGCACCGCGAAGAGCGATCTCGTGATCAAGTTCAAGGACGCGCTCGAGATTCCCGACGGCGAATACTTCGAATACCTGCTGACACGCTTCACCGAGCCCTCCGAGGTGTTCGGGCCGATCGACATCGCCGAGCTGCGCGCCGGCCGCTACTTGCGGCGCGACCGAGGCAAGCTGCCGACCGCACGCCTCGTGTTCCTCGACGAGATCTTCAAGGCGAACTCCGCGATCTTGAACTCGCTGCTCACCGTGATCAACGAGCGCAAGTTCTACCAAGACGGTCAGCCCGTCCCGGTCAAGCTGCGGATCCTGCTCGCCGCGACGAACGAGCTGCCCGAGAACGTCGAGCTCGCCGCGCTCAAGGATCGGTTCTGTCTCAAGGCGGCGTGCCGCTCCGTACAAGACGAGCACTTCATCGATCTGATCGATGCCGGCCTCGATGCGTACACGCACCGCGAGCTCAATCAGAAGCCGTGGATCGAAGGGCACGCGACACTCGAAGACTTCGTCAAGGCGCATCGCTACCTCACCCACGTGCTCGCGCGGCGAACGACGAGCGCCGACGGCCGCGAGCTCAAGGATCGTGACGTGTACTTCTCCGACGAGTTGTTGCGCGAGCTCCGGCGCGTGCTGAAGACGCTCGTCCGCGAAGACGGCGTATTCGTCTCCGATCGCAAAGTCGTGAAGCTGTATCGCCTGCTCCGCACGCATGCGTGGATCGTTCACGGCGGCGCGGTCGAGCGCTCGGACCTGAAGCTGCTCTCGTATCTCGGTGAGACGCGCGACGAGATCGATCTGCTCGAAGAGAAAGTGCCGCGGCTCCTCGGGCTGTCATGACGGACCTCGAGCGGGTCGCGACGACGAAGGCCTCGCCGCCGGCGCGCGAGCTGCGGACCGCAGCGGATGTCGCGAGCTGGCTTGCGACCGGCCTCGTGTTGCGGCGTGTTCCGAGCGACGACGATCACGCACAAGCGATCATCGCGTGCGCGAACGAGCTCGCCTCGTTGCCGCCTCCCGGTGTGATCGCCGACGTCGCGGCACTCCTCGGAGGCGCCCGGCTCGCACTCAGCACGCCGCTCAACGCCGACGACGCCTTGCGAGGCGCGATTCGAGCGTACGACGATGATGTGCTCGCGCGGCTGGTCCAGACCGCGCGGTTCGATGATGCGCTCGCCGCCTTCGCGCACCTTCCGATCACCGATCGCGCTGCTGCGACCGCGCTCGTCGTCGGTGGCATCTGCGAACGTGCCGGGTTCAGCGGCGTTTCGGTGAGCCCCGCGGCCCTTCGGCGCGCACTCGCACGGCCCAAGGACGAACGAGACAACGCGGGGCGCGCGGAGCTCTACGGCGGTGCGATGGCAACGCGGCTCGCGGAGGCGTACGTGCGGCTGTCGCGCGGTGCTCGCCAGACCCGGGCACTCGTCGACGACCGTGAGGTGTTCGCGATCGATCACCTGAACGTGCTCCGCGATTTCGGGGGGCGAATGACCGCGGCGCATATCGCGTCGGCGGCTGAAGCGCTCGCACGCACGTTGCCGCGCAGGTTGCCGCCGAACCGCCAGAAGCGCGGCGCCCGCGAATCGAGCCTGACCGACGACACGCTGTATCCCGCCGGTGGGTTCTCCGCGATCACGCCGGGCGGCTCGGACGCAAACATCGAGAACCTCGTCACGTCCGAGCTCGTGTACATGGAGGACGGGCCGGGGCCCGACGTGTTCACGTTGCGCTACGTCGAGGGCGAGCTCCTCTACTACACGCGCGACGACAGCGTGTTCCGCCGTCACCGCCACGTGATCGGCATCGTCCTAGGCCCTGATCTCGGGGACGCGCGCGTCAAGGATCGCGACGTGCCTTGGCAACGGCTCGTGCTCGCGCTCGGGCTCCTCGTTGCCTCGATCCGCTGGCTCACCGAACAACTCGGCGATCAGGCGCTGACGATTCATCTGTCGTTCCCACCGAAGGTCCTCGCGGAGGAGCGCGAGATCCTCGCGTTGCTGCTCGAGGGAGAGATCGCGCGCGGCACCGTGATCGTCTGCGAGCAGACCTTCACGCAAGCGATCGAGCACGCACGCGGCGCTTCTGGCACCGCGATCTCGGACGTCGTCGTGGTGTCGCTCGGCGCGACACCGGAGCTTCCGAAGGGCTTGCGTACGCTTCACGTCAACCTCGCCGAGCCGGCACCCACGGTCACCGAGCTGTCACCGAGGCTGGCGCCGCTCCCCGACCTCGGTCCCGACGCATGGTCGGAATGGTGCGAGGGTGCCGAGGATCTGCTCCGCTGGCTCGTGTAGCATTTGAAGCCACCATGGCGCGCTACGAATTTGCCGAAGGGTCGTCGAACAAGTTCTGGGAGATCAAGCTGGCGGGAAAGTCGTTCACGACGACGTACGGCAAGATCGGCACGGATGGCCAGACGAGCGTCAAGACGTTCAAGTCCGACGAGGAAGCCAGGAAAGAGCACGACAAGATCGTCGCCGAGAAGACCAAGAAGGGCTACGCGCTCGTCGGCGGTGGCGGTGATGCGAAGAAGGCGCCCGCACCGGAACCCGACGACGACGACGATGAGCCCGTCGTCAAGAAGGTCGCGACGACGGTCGCGCCGGCGACGAAGCCTGCGGCGGTCGCATCGAGCGCCTCGGGCACGCCGGGCGCTCGTTACTTCGAATTTGTCGAAGGCACGTCGAGCAAGTTCTGGGAGATCGCGCTCGAAGATACCTCGGTGAAGACTCGCTACGGCAAGATCGGCACCGAAGGCCAGCAGACGCTCAAGGACTTCGACGACCGCGCCTCGGCGTTCAAGGAGCTCGATAAGCTGATCACCGAGAAGACCAAGAAGGGCTACACCGAGAAGGTCGCTGAGGGCGCCGGCGGTGCGGACAAGCGCAACCTCGACCTCGAGAAAGCGATCCTCGCGGACCCGAACGACAAAGACGCGTACAGCGTCTATGCAGACTGGCTGCAGGGTGAAGGAGATCCTCGCGGCGAGCTGATCGCGTTGCAGATCGCCGGCAAAGACAAAGCCGCGCAGGCGCTGATCGACAAGCAAGCCGACTATTTCCTCGGGCCGCTCGCCGATCACGTGCTCTGCCACGACGGCGATCTCGGGAACAACGGGCGCAGCAACACCAAGCAGTGGGAAGACGAGCACCGCCAGGCATTCCTGTGGAAGTTCGGTTTCATCCATCGCCTGCGGCTCGCGCACGACGCGTACGCCGACGAGGAATTCGAAGGCAGCCTCGCCGAGGTGCTCGAGATGGTGCTCCGGCATCCCTCGGGCCGGTTCATCAGCGAGCTGTCGTTCATGTCGAACGGTGATCCGAACGAGGACGACCTCCAGGACTTGATCGACATCCTCGCCAAGAAGGCACCGGCGACGATCCGCAAGATCGTGATCGGCGACAACGTCGATCAGATCAGCTGGTACAACGTCGGCAACCTCAGCAAGCTGTGGAAGGCGATTCCCGGGCTGCGCAGCCTCGAGATCGAGGCCGGCTCCTTCACGCTCGGGACGATCGATCTACCCAACCTCACGCACGCCGTGTTCAAGACCGGTGGCCTGTCACAGGCGAGCGGCAAGTCGATCGCTTCGGCAAGCTGGCCGAAGATCGAGACGCTCGACATCTATTACGGCGACGACAACTACGGCGGCGATTGCACCGTCGAGGACGTGCAGCCACTCCTCGATCGTACGGACCTCAAGTCGTTGAAGACCCTCGGCCTGCGAAACTCGATGTTTGCCGACGAGCTGTGCAAGGTCCTCGGCCACGCGAAGATCGTCAAGCAACTCAGCAAGCTCGACCTGTCGCTCGGCTGCATGGGTGACGAAGGCGTCGCGGCGCTCGTCGAGCTCAAGGATGCCTTCAAGCACCTCGACGTTCTCGACCTGTCTCATAACTATCTCTCGCCCGCCGGCGTCAAGGCGGCGAAGGTCCTCGCGAAGAAAGTCGAGACCGGCGATCAGCGAGACGACGACGGCGATCCCGAGGATCGCAGTCCCTCCGTTAGCGAATGAGCGACGGACGGCGCAACCTGGCTCTCGAGGAGCCGATCCGGAACGATCCGTACGATCCGGAGGCGTACCTCGTGTATGCGGATTGGCTGCAAGCCCAAGGTGATCCGCGCGGCGAGCTGATCGCGCTCGAGGTCGCCGCCGAGAAGGATCGCACGCTCACCGCGGCTGCGAACGAGTTCTTCGATCGTCATGCGGACCGCTTCTTGGGTCCGCTCGCCGAGCACCAGTCGGCGTTCACGTGGCGGTTCGGCTTCATCCATCGCGTTCGGCTGACCTCGAATCGCGCGAAGGTCTACGAGCTCGTGCGCGCCCATCCGTCGGGGCGCTTCCTCGCCGAGCTGTTCGTACGACCCGCGGGTCTCGGCGATCGCGATCTCGAAGCGATCGTCGAGCTGCTCGTCGGTGATGCACCGCCGAGCCTGCGCCGGCTCCAGCTCGGCGCCGATCGCGATCGCGACCACGAGGCCAACTGGTTTCATTCCGGAACCGCGATCGAACGCCTGTGGGCGCCGCTGCGCCGACTGCGTCACCTCGTGATCGACGGCGGACAGTACAAGCTCGGCACGATCGATCTGCCCGAGGTCGAGTACGCCGCGTTCCGCACGGGTGGCCTCGTCGCGGCGAACGCACGGTCGATCGCCGCCGCACACCTGCCGCGCGTGCGGCACCTCGACGTCGCGGGTGACCACAACAACTCGACCGAGACGCTGATCGCGCGTGCGGGCCGCGTCACCATGTCGCGCGACGATGGTGTGTTCTCGGATCTCGCGCCGCTGTTCGAGCGCACCGATCTACCGTCACTCACGGTGCTCGGAATCACGAACTCGGTGTTCACCGACACGATCTGCCGCGCGCTACCGAGCTCACGGATCGTGCAGCAGCTCGAGGCTCTCGATCTGTCGTGGGGCAGCATGACCGATGCAGGCGCACGCGCACTCGTCGAGAATCGCGACGCGTTCCGCAGGCTCGAGATCCTCGACGTGTCTCGCAACACGCTGTCCCGGCGAGGCATCGAGGCTTTGCAACACGTCGCCAAGCTC
>JAQBQF010000334.1 GCA_028287115.1 Myxococcales bacterium | reverse complement strand
CTCCCGGCATCGGGCCTTCATGATGGGCGCAACGGCCCGTCTCGAAGCCCACTTCTCGTGATGTCCAAATGGTCATCGCGTGTGTTCTCGGTGACCAGAACGGTCACGTTATTAGTTTAGGGCATCGTTGGATCGAGCGCCAGCCTCCGGAGTGTAGGTTCGTGCTATTCAGCGCGCCGAGCGAAAGCAATGACCACGCGACCGACCAAACAGCTGGAGACGTTCCCCAATCCCAGGCGTGGCCGCGACTACCACATTGCGTTCGACTGTCCGGAGTTCACGTGCCTGTGTCCGATGACCGGGCAGCCAGATTTCGCCACGATTCTCATCGACTACGTGCCAGATGAGCTGTGTGTCGAGCTCAAGAGCCTGAAGCTCTACCTATGGAGCTACCGCGATGAAGGGGCGTTCCATGAGGCCGTCACCAATCAGATTTGCGATGACGTCGTGAAGGCGATCACCCCGCGATCGATCACGGTAACTGGCAAATTCTGGGTCCGCGGCGGGATCGCTACCACCGTGACCGTCACCCACGCGAAGTGAGCACGATGTGGTGGTTGCCGAGCGTGCGTTCGGCGAATGCGGCTTCGGAGAACCCGAGGTAGAGCAGCCACGTTCGGATGAACGGCTCGTCGAAGCCGAGCGCTCGCACTTGTTCGAGTGAGGCGACGAACCGATCGCGCCACGCACGTAAGGTGAGCGCGTAGTCAGGGCCGATGTCATCGCAGTGCGTGATCGCAAAGCCCGCGCGTCCCGCGGCGTTCCCGATCGCTTCGAGCGAAGGAATGCACGAGCCGGGAAAGATGTACGTCTGCATCCAGTCGACGCGCCTGCGATACGCCTCGAACCGATCGTCGGGCATCGTGATCGTCTGGATCGCGAGCCGCCCGCCCGACGCGAGGACGCTCGCGCAGCGCGCGAAGTACGCCGGCAAGTACTCGTAGCCGACGGCCTCGAGCATCTCGATCGAGGCGATCTTGTCGAACGTGCCCGTCAGGTCGCGGTAGTCGCGGTACTGCACGGTGATTCGATCCGCGAGGCCTGCCGCGGCAACTCGCGCAGATGCGAGGTCGTGCTGTTCGCGCGAGACCGTGATCGCGGTGACGCGGCAGCCGCGCGTGCGCGCCGCGTGGATCGCCATGCCTCCCCAGCCGCAACCGATCTCGAGCAAGTGATCGCGCGGCGAGAGGTCGAGGAGCTCGCACAGCCTGTCGAGCTTGGCGCGCTGGGCGTCTGCGAGTGACGTCGCGGGGGACGCGAACATCGCGCACGAGTACGCGAGCGTCTCCGGATCGAGGAACAGCCGATAGAATGGATTGCCGAGATCGTAGTGCGCGTGGATGTTGCGCTCGCTGCCGGCGCGCGTGTTCGCAGACCGGCGATGGCGAAGGAGCGAGGGCAGTTGCGCGAGTCTTGTCAGCGGCGACTCGATCCCACGTCCGCGCGCCGCCGTCGCCCGCAAGAACACGCGCAACACCGCGACGAGGTTATCGGTCGACCACTCTCCGGCGACGAACCCCTCGCCGGCACCGATCTCGCCGCGCAGCAAGATTCGCAAGAACAGCCGGTCATCGTGGATCCGCGCGGTCGCTTCGGCCGGGCCGGCGGCGCCGAGCCGAACCCGTTCGCCCGAAGGCAGGATCAGATCGAGGCGACCTTCGGCCCAACCGGCTCGCAGCCGCGCGAGTGTTGCCATGCGCAATAGCTGCCCCGCCGGCGGCACGAGCCGCGGCAGCGGAACGATCAAAGGATGAGCGACGTGAGCCCCCGACACTCGATGACAACTTACTCGAAGCCGTGCGCGATGACACTCTCGAGACCGCGGAAGTCATTCGGTAGATCGGCGGCTCGTCCGGGCACAAATCGGGACGTACGACCCTTCGCTAACGCAGCGCGAGCGTGCGGCCGCGCCAGTCGCTCGATGCCCACTGCTTGAACTTGCCCGAGCCCGCGAACCGCTGGGTCTGCGCTTCGATCGCGAGCGTGCCGAGGTTCACGATCTGAAACGCGCGATGCACGACGCCGGCCTCGCGCGCCTCGCGGACGACGAGCAGGCTCTTGCTATCGGGTGACCAGCCGGCGAGCTCGACATAGCCGAGATCGACGCCTTCGGTCGTCGGCGTGAGCACGTCGACCATCCAGCCACCGTCATTGCCTTTGCGAAACACCCACAGCTCGAGCCAGCCCGGCATCGGTTGCACCGCGACCGCGGCGCTCGTCGCGTTGGGAGCAACCCGGAACGAGGCATTCCAGATCTGGCCGTGCGTGCAGCGCAGCGAGCTCGTCTTGCCAATCCCGATGCAGGTCTCTCCTCGCCCCTCCCCATTCTCACCGGAGGTGGTCGCGAGCGTCACCTTCGATGCGGGCGCGACGGCGCCGGTCGCCCATTGCGATGCGGCGACGTGCAGCGCCGCCTGCTGAAAGTCCGACCAGTCATCGTCGGCAAGCTCGGCCTTGTCGACGCGCAAGAACGCCTGCAACGCTGCCTCGGCCGCTTGCTTCGCGCCGGTGGCATCCCCACGCTTTGCGCGGACCCACACGAGCGACGATGCGAGCTCGGCGCGGCGGAGGCGGAGCTCGTTGCCGATCCAGCCGGTCACGCGCGTCGGATCGAGCTTGTCGACGAGCGCGAGGCGAGCCTCGTCATCCGTCTGCTTCTCGGTCAGCGCGAGCGTCGGTGATACGCATGCACGATCGGTCAGTGCGAGCGTCGCGCGCGCCTGGTGGTCGAGGTTCTTATCGAGTGCGAGCACGTATCGGAAGGCGTCGCCGTCGTAACAGATCCGGGTGTCGCCATCGCCGAGCTCGATGCTCCTGAAGTGAATGCCCCAGCTCTCGGCGACCTCGAGCTGCGCTGCGACCGTGGTGTCGGTGCGGCCGGTATCGTGGGCCGAGCCGCGTTGCGCGAGCCGGGTTGCCATCGTTCCGAGCGCATCGAACACCGCACCGTCGATCTCCTTGCCGTCGGCGACCTTGAGGTAGAGCGCCGCGTACGCGATGCCGAGCGACTCACTGCCCGGGGTGTCGCGCAAGAACTCGACCACGGCGTGGAGCTGCGCCGCGCTCGCCGGCTCGACCGCATACGTGCGCACGCGGCCTTCGGCGATCCAGCCCGGCCGCTCGTGGCGATGATCGTAGACCTTGAACCAACCTTTGCGCTCGCCGCGGACCTCGACCCAGTCGCCACGGTAGAGGACGGATTGCCGCGCGGCGTCGCCGTCGGGCGAGGCGCGTAGCGCGACGCCATCACCGACCACGATCGCGGCGGTCACGGCGAGCGCCAGCATCACTCTTCTCCGTGAGCGGCGGGGGCGGGCGCCTGTGCCGGCGTGTGACCGAGGAGCCCGGCGGCGAAGAAGCCCGCTTCGGGCGGCGCGATCACGACCTGGATCTTGTCGGACAGCTTGTCGGCGAGCGTCTTCTGGATCAGCAGCGGGTTCTTCGCGATCAGCGCGGCTTCGCGCGCCATCTGCTCCGAGGTCGCCTTGCCCGTGACCTCGAGGCGATACGCGTCGGAGTCCGCGAGCTTCTTCCGCGAATCTGCCTCGCCGCCGGCTTCGATGCGGCGGGCGTCGGCGTTGCCTTCCGCCTCCTTGATGCGCACGATCTTGCCGGCCTCGGCCTCGAGCCGCCTTTGCTCGATCTCTTTCTCCTTGAGCGGGAGGATGTGTTGCATCGCCTCGGACTTCGACTTCGCGGCGATCACCTCCTCGGCGCCCGCGGCTTCCGCCGCTTTCTCGCGGCGAACCTTGTCGGCTTCGGCCTCGAGCTCGGTCTGCTTGATCATCTTCTCCTTGAGCTCGAGCGTGAATCGCATCTTGTCAGACGACAGCTCTTCGTTGAGGAGCGCCTCGAGGCCGGCACGATATTGCGCGGGCAGATCGACATTGCCGATCGCGACAGACCGGATCAGCACGCCGTCGTTCTTGATCGCCGCGCGGAGCTCGTCCTCGATGGACTTCTGGATCTCGCCGCGCTTGGTCGCAAAGATCTCGCGCACGGTGTGCTGGGCGAATGTCTTGTGGAGGATGCCATCGGCGGCCGGCACGACGAGCTCGCGCGTCAGCTCGCCGGGCATCATCCGCGCCGTCGCGGTCATGTGCTCGGGATCGATCGCCCACCGGACCGAGACATCGACGCCGATCGACAGGCCCTCGAGCGATTGATACGGCGCTTCGCCGGACGCTCGCGCGCTCTGCTTCGGGCTGTAGATCTGGTCGCGCAGCGGATAGGTCCGGAACTCGTGGACAAGCGGCAGCACGAACACCCAACCCTCCTGCAGGACCGTCACCGCGCCGGTCATCCGATTGACGCGCACCGCGGCCTCGCCCGGTGAGATCGAACGAATCGGCCGCGCCGTGATCATCCCGACCGTGATTGCCGCGAGCGTGACCAGCGCGAGCATCCGGCGTCCGCGCTTACTCTGGACGATCTCGATGATCCCGAGGAGCGATGCCCACCCGGCCGCACGTAACAGCACACCCAAGCGACGTAGTCCCGAGCCAAGCTTTCCAAACACCATCTTCATAAACGAGCCTCCGGCGTGGCCCGATTTGCATCGATCGAGCCACCGAGCATGCTCGTCGTGGCGCGCGCGCAACGTGTTCGGCGGGACGCGCCCACTGTGTCGAGCTGGGGACGGTGTCGACTTTGATAACCGCGGAGAGCCCAGATCCCGAACACGTCGGATGGCCGGCGCCTCCGGCAAGCTGTCAAAGTTGGCACTGTCCCCCAGCCGCGGAGGCACCCGTGGCGCTAGCGAGCGAGCGGCCGATGGTCGCGACCGGGCGTTCGATAGGGAATGCCCGCGAGTCGCATCTTGATCGCCTCGTAGTGGATGAGGCCGATCACCTGCGCGGTCATCAGCGGATAGCGAACTGCGGCGCCGGCGAGCGCGCGATCGGACATCGGTGTGCGGCGACCGGAGAACCGCGCGGTGAACGTTCGTGTGTCATGCTCGGCCGGCTGGCGGACGTGCATCTCGATCTCGAGCGAGCTGCCATCGAGGGGAGCCTCGAACCAGAACTCGTACACCGCGGGTCCGTGGAGGAACGGCGACACGAAGAACTCGCGGACGTGACGAAAGCCGACGCGCCTGCGCCGGTCCGGCAGGCGGTGTGCCGGGCCAAGCACGTAGGGGAAGTTGCCGCCGTAGGTGTTGTTGACCTCTGCGATCGCGGAGGTGATCGCACCGGCCGCGTCGTAGTTGATGAAGAAGCTGACCGGATTGAACGTGTAGCCGAAGACGCGGAGGTTCGTGACCAGGCGCGTCGTGTGCGGTGCGGGCAGGTCGTTGCCGGCGACCGTCGCGGCGAGATCGACCGAATAGTCGCGATCATGGAGGGCGAACACGTTCCGCCCGCCGTGCGAGAACAGGCGCAGCTCGCGATCGAGCACCGGCAGCTCCCCGAGGTCGATCGCGGCCATGTACACCGGATACGTGAACGCGCGGTGGGCGAGCGCATCGGCGCGCGCGTGCACCAGCTCGCCGCGATAGATCGCGGAGCGAAACGTCATGCGGCCCTCGCATCCGAAAGCAGGCGGGCGGCGGCCGCGAGCCCGCTGCGCCAGCCGTCCTCGTGAAAGCCAAAGCCGAAGTGAGCGCCGGCGTAGTACGTACGCGCGATCCCCCCGATGCGCGGCAAGCTTGCCTGCGCGGCGAGGGCGGCGCGATCGAGCTGAGGATGATCGAACGTGACCTCGTGAAAGATGCCTCTGGGCTCGCGCCTCGGGTTGAGCGTCACGAGATACGGCGCGTCCGGGAGGCCTTGTAGCCGGGTCATCGAGTAACTCACCGCGACACGTGCAGTATCCGGGTCGGCGACGTAGTTCCACGCCGCGTGTGCCGCGGGCGAGCGCGGCAGGAACGAACGATCGCAGTGGAGCACGGTGCGGTTGCGGCTGTAGCGAAATGCGCCGAGCGTGGTGCGCTCCGCCTCGCTCGGTTCCGCGAGCAACGCGAGCGCGGTATCGGCGTGCGTCGCGATGATGATGCGATCGAAGCGATGCTCGCTGCGGTCGGCGAGCACGGTGATCCCCGTCGCGTCGCGATCGATCCTCGCGACCGAGGACCCGGTGCGAAGCACGACCCCATCAGCGCGCAAGCGGCCGGCGAGCGCATCGACATATCGGCGGCTGCCTCCGACGATCGTGCGCCACGCGAGCGGCCGGAGCGGCCTCAACATCCCGTGTTGATCGAGGAACCGGAAGTACGTCTCGGCTGGAAACGCGCCACACAGATCGGGCGCGAGCGACCACAGCGCGGCCGCCAGCGGGACGACGAAGCGCTCGCGAATCTCCGGCGAGATGCGTCGCGCATCGAGGTATTCGTCGAGCGATGCGTGGGCGACGAGGCCGGTGCCGAGATCTGCGCGCGCACGGCGGAGAAACGCGATCACGGACCCGAGGAATCGCCAATGCCTCGGATCTGCGAGCCGGCGGCGATCTGCGAAGATCGCCGAGAGCGACTCGCTGCCCCATTCGAGATCGCCGTGGACGACGGAGAACGACATCGTCGCCGGTCGCGTTTCGATACCGAGCTCGTCGAGCAGCGCGCAGAAATGCGGATAGCGCTCGCGGTTGTGGACGATAAAGCCCATGTCGATCGCGAGGCCGTCCGCGTCGACCGTGTACACGTGCCCACCGAGGCGCGGGCTTGCTTCGAACACCGTCACGGCACCCGCTGCACCCTCGTGTGCGCGAATTCCACCCACGAGCGCGTGTGCAGCGGCCAGGCCGGCGACTCCGCTCCCAACGATCGCGACGCGCACCGCAGGACCATACTGCTATCGATCGCCCGAGTGCTACGCTGCAGACATGCGTGTCGGCGGCGAACAGATGAGCGCGCGGGCCCGCGAATGACGCCGTCACGCGACATCGATCTCGCCGGTCATGCCGGAATCTTGATGAAGCCGCGCGGCGCGCGCGCGCTGTACGTGCTCGCACACGGCGCCGGTGCCGGCATGCGACACCCATTCATGACCGACATCGCCGACGCACTCGCAAGGCGAAACATCGCGACGCTGCGCTGGGAATTTCCGTACATGACCGCGGGCAAGGGCGTCCCCGATCGCGCGGAGGTCGCCGAAGCGTCGGTCCGTGCCGTGTGGGGCGCGGCGACGAACAAGCTCGGCGCGTTGCCGCGGTTCGCCGGCGGCAAGTCGTTCGGTGGCCGAATGACCTCGCGCGCACACGCCACCGCCGCGCTCGAAGATCTGCAGGGCCTGATCTTCCTCGGGTTCCCGCTGCATCCGGCGGACAAGCCCGGCATCGAGCGCGCCGAACACCTCGCGAAGGCGGCGGGGCCGATGGTGTTCTTGCAGGGCTCTCGCGACGAGCTCGCCGATCTGAAGCTGTTGCGACCCGTCGTGAAGAAGCTCGGAGACCGCGCGACGTTGCACGTGATCGAGAATGCGGACCACGGGTTCGAGGTCCCGAAAAGCACCGGCCGCTCGGCCGAACAGGTCATCGACGAGCTCGCGACCACGATCGCCGCGTGGATCACGCGAAGGCTTGACAGTTGATCCATCGCGGCGATCACGCGAAGGCTTGACAGTTGATCCGCCGCGGCGATCATCACAGGCGTGTGGACGAACTACTCGGCGCGGCACGCGGCACAGCTGATCGGGCTCCCCGAGTCGGTCGTCCGTAGCTGTATTCGCGACGGTCTCGTCGGAACGCCGGGCACCGTGCCCGCGCAGCTGTCGTTTCGGGATCTGTCCGCGCTGCGCACGGTCAAGGCCCTCGTCGATGCGGGGTTACCCCTGCCGCGCGTGCGCAAGGAGCTCACCGAGATCCAGAAGATGCTGCCGGCGGGAACGTCGCTCGCCGAGCTGACGGTCGAGGCGCGCAACGGACAGGTTCACGTGCGCGGCGCGACGCCGCCATCGATGTCGGCAGGACAGCTCGCGCTGCCTCTCGATGTCGCGATCGGCCTCGGGCCCGAGACCGGGATGCCGCAGGGCGAGCTCCACGAGCTGCCTCGTCCCGCGGATGCGCCGGTACCGGTGGCGGTACCGCCCGCGACCGCCGATCAATGGATGTCGCGCGCGCAGCTCCTCGAGGAGCGTGACCCGGTCGCCGCGATCGACGCGTATCGCCGTTCGCTGCGGTTGCGTCCCGATTGTACCGAGGCGTGGATCAACCTCGGCCGGCTGTTTGCCGAGAGCAGCGATGGCGACGCGGCGAACGACTGTTTCCGCAGCGCGCTCGAGCTCGATCCGCACGAAGCGACCGCGTACTACAACCTCGGCGTGATCGCGCAAGACGCGGGCAAAGAGGCCGAGGCGATCGGCCACTATCATCGCGCGCTCGAGCTCGATCCGCAGCTCGCCGAGGCTCACTACAACCTGGCGACGCTGTTCGACCAGTCCGGCGATGCGCGGTCCGCGATTCGCCACATCAACGAGTATCGCAAGCTGACTCGCTGATCGCGTGGCCGGCCGCAGTGCGGCCATGCCGGCCGGTGTCCGGCCGAGGCGGACACGCGCCGTGGCGAATTCCAACGACTTGTCGGAGGCACGAAAACTGCTCTCGCTCCGGAACCGAAGGAGTTACATTGTGGCCAAGCGATCCGACATGTCGAGTCCCGTGACACGCGCCGAGCTCCGCCAAGAGCTGTCGATAGAACGCAAGGCGTACCAGGCGAGTCTCCGGAGCGAGATCAGGAGTATCGAGGAGCGGTTCGCGACGAAGGCCGACCTCCAGCGCGAGCTCGAGCGGTTCGCGACGAAGGCCGACCTCGAGCGCGAGCTCGAGCGGTTCGCGACGAAAGCGGATCTCGAGCGGTATGCGACGAAGGCCGACCTTGATCTGGTGGTCGGCGCCATCTCGAGCAAGATCGATCTCATGGGTAAGCAGCTCTCCGCCGAGATCGCTCAGCATACGCGTGCGGCACAGGAATCGATGCAGACCCAGATCGCTGCCGTCGACGACAAGTACCTCGATCTGCCATCGCGCGTGACCCGGCTCGAGAACAACGTGTTGGCGCCGAAGCGCGACCGTCGCCGCTGAACGCTACGAAGTCACCTCCGAGAGCCGGCGGTCGAGAAATCTCCGCTCTGGACCGGAGCCCACTCGCGCGAGCGCTTCGCGATACGCGGCGGCCGCTTCGGGGTACTTGCCTTGTCTGCGCAGCAGATCGGCACGCGCGGCATGCCACAGGTGATAGTCCGCGAGGTCGCAGGCGAGCTCGTCGACGAGCGGCAGTCCCGCCGCCGGACCGCGTGCCATCGCGACGGCGACCGCGCGGTTGAGCGCGACCACCGACGTTGGCTTGCGGCGATACAGCTCGTCGAACAGCATCGCGATCTGCGGCCAATCGGTATCGGCGGCGCGCGCCGCCGACGAGTGAAGAGCTGCGATCGCAGCCTCGACGGGATACGGACCACCGCCGCCCAACGCGATCGGGACCAGCGCGAGCGCTTCGGCGATCTGCGCGTGGTCCCACTTCGAGCGATCCTGCTCCTCGAGCAGCACGACGTCCCCGTGGTCATTGGTTCGCGCCTCGCGACGTGCATCGTGCAGCAACATCAGCGCGAGCAAGCCTTTGACTTCCGGGGCATCGATCAACTCGACCAGCAATCGGCCGAGCCGGATCGCTTCGCGACACAGATCGCGGCGGATCCATTCGTCGCCGCTGGTCGCCGCGTATCCTTCGTTGAAGATCAGATACACGACGGTCATCACGGCGGTCGTGCGCTCCGCGAGCTCGGAGGCCTCGGGCACCTCGTACGGAATCTTTGCGTCACGAATCTTGGTCTTCGCGCGCACGAGCCGTTGCGCCATCGTCACCGGGGACGTGAGGAACGCGCGCGCGATCTCCTCGGTCGTGAGGCCACCGAGCGTGCGAAGGGTCAACGCGATCTGCGCCTCGGGCGCGAGCGCCGGGTGACAGCACGTGAAGATCAGCCGCAGCCGATCGTCGGTCACGCCGATCATCGGCGCCTCGCTGGTCGGCTCGGGCTCTTCCGCAGCCACGATCTCACGCAGCTTGACGCGCCGGCGGATCTCGTCGATTGCCTTGAATCGCGCGACCGAGACGAGCCACGCTCGTGGCTCGTCGGGCGTGCCTTCGACGGGCCAGCGTGCGAGCGCGGCGGCGAAAGCTTCCTGCACCGCTTCCTCGGCGAGCTCGAAATCACCGTTGCACACGCGAATCGTCGTCGCGAGGACGCGCGCTCGTTCACCGCGAAACACGTCGGCGATCGCGGCAGCGGTCTGCACGCGAACACCTTACATGGGATTGACGGGACGGACTTCGATCGATCCGTGTCGAGCCCCCGGGATCCGAGCGGCGATCTGTTTCGCTTCTTCGAGCGACTGGGCTTCGATCAGAAAATAGCCGCCGAGTTGTTCGCGCGTCTCGGCGAACGGGCCATCGGTCGACTGCGGCTTGCCTTCGCGCACGCGGACCGTCGCGGCGGTCGCGGTCGGTTGCAGCCGATTGCCACCGAGCAGCTTGCCCGACGCCTTCAACTCCTTGTTGAGCTCCATGTATTCGCCGAGCATCTTCGACATGTCGGCGGGAGCCATCTGGGAAAACTTCTTCTCGTCGACGTAGATCAGCATCAGATATTGCATGGTGATTCTCCTGGTGGGGGTTACATCGCGCCGGGCGGGAACACGACAACGGGTCGGATCTCGATCGAGCCGAAGCTCGCGCTCGGGATGCGCGCGGCGATCTTCGTCGCTTCGTCGAGATCCTTCGCGTCGATCAAATAGAAGCCACCGAGTTGCTCGCGGGTCTCCGCGAACGGCCCATCGGTGACGGCGGTCTTGCCCTCGCGCACGCGCACGGTCGTCGCGGTCATCGTGGGCTGCAGCGCATCGCCGGCCTTGAAGTGCCCCGATGCCCTAATGTCTTTCGTGAACTTGCCGTACTCGCCATGCAGGCGCTGCCGGTCGGCTTCCGGCATGTCGGTCATCGTCTTCTCGGGCGAATAGATCAACAGGATGTATTGCATCGCGTGCTCCTTCGTTGGGTTTACGCCCACAGGTCGAACGAGCACCACGCGGATCGACAACGCGATCGCAAAAACTTCAGCCGAAGCCAAGTAGGCGTCCGCCCTGGTAAACCAGGAACGAGACGACCCAGGCGAGCACGGTCATGTACGTGAACAAGAAGATCGGCCAGCGCAGGCCGCCGGTCTCGCGCCGGACGACCGCCAGCGTGCTCATGCACTGACACGCGAGTGCGAAGAACACCATCAGCGAGAGTCCGACCAGCGGCGGATACGCTTTGCGGCCGTGATCGTCCTTCGCGGTTCGCAGTGCATCGCGCAGCGGCTGCGAGTGCTCATCCGCGTCACCGCCGATCGCGTAGACGATGCCGAGCGTCGAGATGAACACCTCACGCGCGGCGAACGCGCCAACGATGCCGACGCCGATCTTCCAGTCGAACCCGAGCGGCGCGATGCCGGGCTCGATCGCATGACCGATCCTGCCTCCGTAGCTGTTCTCGAGCTGGGCCGCTTGCAGCTGGGCGCCGAGCGCAGCTTTGGCTTCCGGTGTCGGCGCCCGCTCGATCTGCGCCGCGTAATCCGGCGAGCCTTCGGGCAGCGTGCGCGGAAAGTAGAGCAGGGCCCACAGCGCGATCGAGCACCCGAGGATCACGGTGCCGGCCTCGCGCAGGAACATCGACGATTTGCCCCACATCATGCGCAGCACGTCGCCTATCCGCGGGAACCGGTAGGGCGGCAGCTCGATGATGAACGGCAGGCGCTTCGCCTTGAGCGTCTTGACCGTCTTCGACATCACCCACGCCGCACACAGCGAGGTCGTCACGCTGAACAGGTACATGCCGACCATCAGCAGCGCTTGCGTGACCCGGCCGCTCGGGATCAGCGCGGCGATGATCAACGTGTAGACCGGCAGCCGCGCCGAGCACGTCATCAGCGGCACGACCATCATCGTCAGGATCCGATCGCGGCGGCGCTCCATCGTCCGGGTCGCGGTGATCGCGGGAACGGCGCACGCGAACCCGAACAGCATCGGCACGAAGGCACGGCCGTGCAGGTTCATCGTGCGCATGATCCGATCCATCAGATACGCGACGCGCGCGAGATAGCCGCAGTCCTCGAGGAAGCCGAGGAACAGGAACAGCATCAAGATCTGCGGCAGGAACACCATGACCGCGCCGACGCCGGCGATCACGCCACCGACCAGAAAGTCGGTGAAGATGCCCGGACCGAGCACGCCCTGCAGCTCGCTGCCGCCCCACTTGAAGAACTTGTCGATGCCGTTCATCAGCGGCGCTGCGCCGGTGAACAGCGACATGAACAGCAGCGTGATGACGCCGAGGAACACCGTGAATCCGAGCACGCGATGGAGCAGCACTCGATCGATGCGTTCGGTGCGCGACCGATCCACGCGCTTGTGGGCGAGCTTGCCGATCTCGCGATCGAGCCAGGTCCAGCGCGCCATCACGGCTTCATCGTCGTCGGAGTGACCGACGCCGCGAACGGCAACGGCGGTCCGCAGCTCCGCGGGAATCCCGACGAGCTCGTCGCCCTCGGGCCCGGTCTCGACGCAGGTCAGTGCCCACAGCGCCAGTGCGTCATCGGCCCCCTCCATTTTCGGGCCGGCGAGCGCGGTGCCGTATCGAGTGGCCGCCCGCCAGCTCTCCGGGAACGTCGCGCGCACCGCGTCGAGGTGCTCGCGCATCCGGGCCGACGGATTCCATCGCCAACGCGAGAGCCGATCGAGGCGCAGCGTGCGTTCGATCGCCGCGGTGAGCTCGGCAAGTCCGCGTCGCGTGCGAGCGGTGATCTCGACGACCTCGCATCCAAATGCCGCCGCGAGCGCGCGGGCATCGGGCGTAGCATCGGCGGCTTCGTCGACCATGGTCAGCGCCGCGACGCACCTCGCCCCGAGCTCCTGACATTGCAACAGCAGATATGCGGAGCGCGCGAGCTGCGTCGCATCGAGGCACACGAGCACGACATCGGGCGCGGTGTTGCCGTGAAGGCCGAGCAACGCGTCGAGCGCGATCTGCTCTTCTGCGCTGCGCGCGTTCAAGCTGTAGGTGCCCGGCAGGTCGTGCAGATCGGCGAGCCCCACGGAGAGCTTCATCTCGCCGCTCCTGCGCTCGACCGTGATCCCGGGATAGTTCGAGACCTTCGCCGAGGATCCGGTCAGCGCGTTGAACAGCGTCGTCTTGCCGACGTTCGGATTGCCGGCGAGCACGATCTGCGGTCGCCCACTCGGTCCTGCGTTGGTGGTCGCGACCGGGGCACAGTGGCCCTGGGTCATGGTGTCGCTTTCGTGCCCTCGACCGTGATCTGAGCGGCTTCGTTTCGCCGGATCGACCACTGGCCGCCGCGCACTTCGATCCGAAGTGGGTCACCGAGCGGTGCGATCGTGATGACTCGAATCTCGGTCCCGGGGATGAGGCCCATCTCGAGCAAGCGGCGGCGAAATGCCCGGGTCCCATCGACCCTCGCCACCTTCACCGCGTGTCCCAGCGGGATCTCGGCGAGTGACCTCGGCATGATCGAACGGTACTATTTATGAAAATCGTTTTCAAGTTCAATTTCAATCGACTCGGCCGTATGTGCGCGAGATCGCAGATCTGTTCCAAATGTCGCACCGCGCCGAGTCGATGCTACATTCGATCTGAGGATGGACACTGCCCAGACCCTGCTGCTGAACCAGGGCTTCGAGCCGATCAAGGTGATCTCGTGGCAGCGCGCCATCACGCTGCTGTTCCTTGGCAAGGTCGAAGTGCTGGAGGAGTACGAGCGTGACATCCGCTCGGTCAACGTCATCATCAAGGTCCCGGCGGTGGTTCGGCTGCTCCGGGCCTTCCGGCGTCACGCACGGCCGGTGAAGTTCTCGCGCGTCAACATCTACGCGCGCGACAACTATCGCTGCCAGTACTGCGGCAAGAAGGCGTCGATCAGCGAGCTGACCTACGATCACGTGCTCCCGCGCTCGCAGGGCGGGATGACCGAGTGGACGAACATCGTGACGTGTTGCTACCTGTGCAATCGCAAGAAGGGCGGCCGGACGCCGAACGAGGCCGGCATGAAGCTGCTGGTCGCGCCGACGCAGCCCAACTGGGTACCTGCGGTCGCGATCCGGATCTCGTTGCGATCGATACCGGACGCCTGGCGAGATTATCTGTACTGGACCGGTGAGCTCGATACGAGCGCCCCTGGCTGACGCGGTTCCCGTGCGAATCTGCTTTGTCTGTCTCGGCAACATCTGTCGGTCGCCGACCGCCGAAGGCGTGATGCGCAAGCTCGCTCGCGACGCCGGCAAGCAAGCGGAGATCGAAGTCGATAGCGCAGGCACCGGAAACTGGCATGTCGGCGAGCTCCCCGATCCGCGAACGCGCGCCGCAGCTGCAAAGCGCGGCTACGATCTGACGCATCGTGCTCGCCAGTTCACGGCGGGCGACTTCGCGCGCTTCGATCTCGTCGTGGCGATGGATCGCGACAACCTCGCGCGGCTCCGAGCGCTCGCGCGTGGCGAGGCTGCGAGTAAGCTCCGCCTGCTCCGATCGTTCGATCTCGAAGCCGAGGCGGAGGCGGAGGTTCCGGATCCGTACTCCGGTGGCAGCGAAGGTTTCGAGCACGTGCTCGATCTCTGCGAGCGCGCGTGCAAGGGACTGCTCGCTTACGCGCTGCGAGGCACGTGAAACGGTCGCAACGCGAGCGACTGCAAGCCGTGTTCGGCGACCCCATCGCCTCGATCGATCCGATCTCCGGAGGCGATATCAACGATGCGTATCGCGTGAGGCTCGCCGACGGGCGGCGCGTGTTCGTCAAGTCGCACGACGGCGCTCCCGCCGACCTGTTCGCGGCGGAAGCGGCAGGGCTCGATTGGTTACGCGAAAGTCCGCTCCGCGTGCCGCGCGTGCTCGGCATCGGCGATGACTGGCTCGCGCTCGAGTGGCTCGACCTCGCAGGCAGGCCCGATCCGGCCGCGTTCGGCCGCGGTCTCGCGATGCTGCATCGTCTGGGTGCACCGACCTTCGGGCTCGATCACGACAACTTCCTCGCGACGCTGCCGCAATCCAATACGTCTGCCGATGACTGGCCGACGTTCTACGTCGAGCGCCGACTGCGGCCGCTCTGCGAGCAGGCGCGTACGCAGCGCGCGATGCCCGACGTCAGCGCTCGGCTCGATGCGCTGGCCGACCACCGCGATCGCTTCGGCCCTGCCGAGCCGCCGGCGCGACTCCACGGCGATCTGTGGTGGGGCAACGTCGGCGCCTGCGGCAGCGAGCCGGTCGTGTTCGATCCCGCCGTCTACGGTGGCCATCGCGAGGTCGATATCGCGATGCTCGCGCTGTTCGGCGGGCTACCCGACATGCTCGTCGCCGCGTACGACGAAGTGTTTCCACTCGCGGCAGGTTGGCGCGAGCGGATCCCGCTCCACCAGCTCTATCCGCTGGCTGCGCATGCGTGCCTGTTCGGCGGCGGCTACGGCGCACGTGTCGTTGCCGTGCTCGACGCGCTCGCGTGATCGGTCCGCGGGACATCAAACCACAGTGAGAACGGGTAGTGCGCCCGGCCTCGGCGCGATAAGCAGTCGAGATGGCAGATCTTCGCGCAATCTCGGACGCCGCTCGCAACCTTGCCGACCGCGCCATCGACGCCGCTCGCAAGCTCACGCAGGGTGGCGAGACCATCGACGATCACCAGGTCGTCGTCGAGCGAGTCGCCTATGCCGCGACCGAAGCGCGGGTGATCGCGGACCTCGTCGAGGCACCACCGGAGCTCGCGGCTGCTGCGCGGGTCGCGACCGCGGAGCTCGCGGCGGCGCTGCGTCACCGCCTCGAGCCTGTCGCGCCGGCACTCGGACTCGGCGAGCTGCGCTACGACGAGACCACCCGTGCCGCGATCGCCGAGCAACTCGCGCCCGAGGCCGTCGAGGCCGTCGGCGAGGCCGCGATCGCATCGGCGGGACGGCTGGCGTGGCCGCTCGACGAGATCCTGAGCGAGGTCCGAGCGAACGTGCGCGCATTCGCCGAGCGCGAAGTGCTTCCGCACGCGGAGCGCATCCACCACAAAGACGAGCTCGTGCCGGAGCGCTTCATCGAAGAGATGGCGAAGGCCGGTTACTTCGGACTCTCGATTCCCGAGAAGTACGGCGGGCACGAGCTCGGGAACCTCGCGATGATCCTGACGACCGAAGAGCTGTCGCGCGCGTCGCTCGCGGCCGCGGGTTCTCTGATCACGCGTCCGGAGATCTTGGCGAAGGCGCTGCTCGCCGGCGGGACCGAGGACCAGAAGCAGACCTGGCTGCCGCGGCTCGCCTCGGGAGAGATCATGGCGGCGATCTCGGTGACCGAGCCGAACGTCGGCTCCGACGTGGCTTCCGTGAGCTGCCGCGCCGAGCGCACGCAAGGCGGCTGGGAGATCACCGGTGCGAAGGCGTGGTGCACGTTCGCGGGGCGCGCGGACGTGATCGCGCTGCTCGCGCGGACGGACGCCGATCTAGCGAAGGGCTCGCGAGGCCTCACGCTGTTCATCGTCGATAAACCGCGGTTCTTGGGTCACGACTTCGAGGCCTCGCAACCCGGTGGCGGCACGCTGTCGGGAAAAGCGGATCGCACTCCCGGCTATCGCGGCATGCACTCGTTCACGCTCGCGTTCGATCGCTGGCTCGTACCCGACGCGCAGCTGGTCGGCGGCGAAGCCGGGATCGGTCGGGGCTTTGCGTTGCAGATGGCCGGATTCGCGGCCGGCCGCCTCCAGACCGGCGGCCGCGCGTGCGGTGTGACCCAGGCCGCGCTCGAACAGACCGCGCGTTACGTCGGGGAGCGGAAACAGTTTGGTCGGGCCATCGGCGACTACGGGCTTACTCGCTACCACCTGGGGCGAATGGCCGCGCGATTGACGGCGGCGCGGGCGATCACCTATGCGGCAGCTCGCGGGATGGACGGCGACGAGCGCCAAGCCGCCCCCCTCGCCGCCATGGCCAAGTTGTTCTCGTGCGATGTGGCCGTCGAAGTCACTCAGCTCGGTCAGATGCTCCACGGTGGGTGGGGCTACGCCGAGGAGTATCCGATCAGCCGATACGTGGCCGATGCGCAAGTTCTACCGATCTTCGAAGGAGTCAAACCAATCCTCGCCCTCAAGGTGGTCGGTCGGGCGCTCTTGGGTCGGTCGGTGTAGGCAAGCGATCGTCGCCTCGCGCCCTCTCAAATACCCCACAAGATTTCCAATCTCCGATCGCCCTCGATAGAATGGGCGAATGCGCAAGCTCTTTGCGTGGCCTGGGTCGGCCACGCTGTCGGTCCATTTGTGTGCGTCGCGGGTTCTCGATCTCACGCCAGCGTGGAGCTCGACATGAGTCGACGTATGCGCGTAGCCGTATCCGCGACGGGGTTGTGCATCGTCGCAGCGACGGCGTCGGCGACCGTGACACAGGTCGATGGCACGATCGTCCCGATCTCGGACGTGGGCACCCCCTGCTTCGCCGCGACGCCGCCGACGTGCGGCATGTTCAACTTCTTCAAGTGCCATGGCGAAGAGCCGCCGGCGGTGGCGGCGCCGGGACTCGACATCATCGGCGACGCGGCCGAGCAGCCGCAGATCTTCATTCCGAACACGGCGACCCCCGTGATCTTCGAGGACCTCGGTGAAGGCGCCGGGTTCGAGAACAGCTTCGGTTGGTACAACGTCGGCGACAACGTCTCGACCGCCGTCGGCCGCGACGCGAACCTCCATCCGGTGCTCGGCTGCGGCACCGCGATGAACGCGACGGGCGATGCGACGCATCACAAAGGCAATACAGCCTACTACCTCGTCAACTCCGAGGAGACTGTCGTGACGGGCTGCGGCGGCGTCGGTCCCGGCACGATCAGCGTCGACTTCGCGCAGGAGCGCACGGCCGGTCGCTACAAGGGCGGCTTCATCGCGTTCTACTTGATCACACCCGAAGATCCGGCGAACCCGGGCAACCGGCTTCCGAATCGTCGGAACTGCGGCGACTTCAAGGCCGATCCGGCGTCGACGCCAGCCAATCTGTCGCTGTTTGGTCGCATCTACTTCACCGAGAAGGATCTCAACAACGACGGCGATTTCGTCCACGACCTCGTCTACAAGTCGAAGGCGACGGCCAAGGGCTTCTTGTTCGGGTTCGAGGATCTGTTCCGCGGTGGCGACAACGACTTCGAGGACATGCTGATCCGTGTCCAGGGCTTGACCCCACCGTGCGTTCCACAAGCGGAGGTCTGCGACGGCCTAGACAACGACTGCGATGGCTTGATCGACAACATGGATCCGGATCTCCAGGGTGTCGGGACCGCGTGCACGTGCGATGGCATCGCGCTGACGTGCGACAACGGTCCGCGACAAGGCGTTTGCCAGGTCGGTGTCACCGCGTGCACCTCGGGTTCGATCACCTGCCACGGCACCGGCACGCCGAGCACGGAGGTCTGCGACAACATCGATAACAACTGCAACGGCGTGGTGGACGACAACATCCCGATGGGCGCGGCTTGCGATGGTCCCGACGCGGACCTCTGCAAGGAAGGCTTCTTCGTCTGTCAGAACGGCATGACGGTGTGCAGCGACAATACCGGCAACAACGTCGAGGTCTGCAACGGCATCGACGACAACTGCAACGGTCAGACGGACGAAGGCAATCCCGGAGGCGGCGGCACCTGCGGTAGCTCGATCGGCGTCTGCACCCCCGGCACGTTCCAGTGCCAGATGGGAGTGCTCAACTGCGTCGGCGGCAACCAAGGCGGTCCCGAGTTGTGCAACGGCCTCGATGACAACTGCAACGGCGTCGTCGATGACATGGTGGTCAATGTCGGTCAGCAGTGCGGCACGACCAACGTCGGCGAGTGCGATTACGGTCAGACGATCTGCGTGAGCGGCAGCTTGCAGTGTGCCGGCGCGATCGGTCCGTCGCCGGAGAAGTGCAACGGGCTCGACGACAACTGCAACGGCA
>JAQBQF010000333.1 GCA_028287115.1 Myxococcales bacterium | reverse complement strand
GCTTCGCCCCATCATGTGCGGAGCGCCAGATGCCCGCTCGGCGCTCGCCTCTCGCTCAACCAAAGGTTGATTCCGGAACGGAGAGACCGCGCTTTGGCGGCAGTGCTGAGGCCGGTGTGGTCAGGCGCGAGACAGGGGGAGCAGCTGGCTGTGGCTGTCCATCATCGTTCGCGGCGAACTCCGTGTTCTCGTCGATGGGAGCCAGATGCAGCGGGCCGGCGAAGCCGCGCGCGTGATGCCGAACGCTGGCCGTTGCAACCCATACGTCGCCCGTTGACGCGCGGCCCACGTGGGCCGAGCCCGATGTTGCCCGCTCGTGTTCGTCTCTCGATCAACCAAAGGTTGATTCCGGAACGGAGCGCCCGCGCTTGGCGTCAGCGCTGAGGGCGGTGTGGTCAGGCGCGAGACAGGGGATGAGCCGCTGGCTGCGGCTGTCCATTACCGTCCGCAGCGACGCCGTGTTTCGTCGGTGGGAGCCAGGTGCCGTCGAGCCGCCGAGACCGCGCGCGTGAGCCCGAACGCTGGCCGCGGCAACGCATAGGTCGCCCCAATGATTAGCGGCCCACGTGGGCCGAGCCCGATGTTGCCCGCTCGTCGCTCGCCTCTCGATCAACCAAGGTCGATTTCCGGAACGGAGAGCCGGCGCTTGGCGTCAGCGCTGAGGGCGGTGTGGTCAGGCGCGAGACAGGGAATGAGCAGCTGGCTGGGCTGCTCCATCACCGTCCGCTGCGACCGACGTGTTCTCGTCGGTCGGAACCCGCTCATCCCATCGGCGGCGCCGCGGGCGTGAACCCGAATGCTTGGCCGTGGCAACCCATGCGTCGCCCTGCGATGTGCGGTCCCACGTGGGCGAGCCAGACAGCCCGCGGTTCGCTCTCTTCTACGGCCGCGTTTCGGCGCCGCGGATCCGCTGCACGAGCGTGCGGTCGAGCAGATGCTCGTCGGCGTGTCGACGAGGAACTACGCGCGCTCTCTCGAGCCCGCGCCCGAGGATCTCGCCGTTCGCGGTACGAGCCGCAGTGCGGTCAGCCGTCGGTTCGTCGCGGCCACCGACAAGCAAATGGCCGAGTGGCTTGGCCGCGACCTCAGTGAACTCGACCTGGTGGTGCTGATGATCGACGGGGTCTTCATCGAGGAGCACGTGCTGCTCGTCGCGCTCGGGATCGCTAGCGATGGCGAGAAGCAGGTGCTCGGCGTCCGCGAGGGCGCGACGGAGAACGCGGCGAGCTGCACCGCGCTGCTCGCCGACCTGCGCGACCGTGGCATGCCCACCGATCGCGGGGTGCTTGCCGTGATCGACGGCTCGAAGGCGCTGGCGAAGGCGATTCGCGAGGTGTTCGGTGGTCGAGCGCTGATCCAGCGCTGCCAGGCGCACAAGGCACGCAACGTCCTCGACCAGCTCCCCGAGGACATGCGTCCGTCGGTGCGGCAGGCGTTGCGCGACGCGTACGGGGCCGGAGACGCGGGCCGCGCCAGGAGACTGCTCGCCAACCTCGTGCGCCGGCTCCGCGACGCGCACCCCGGTGCCGCTGCTTCTCTCGAAGAGGGCCTCGACGAGACGCTCACGGTGAAACGGCTCAGCCTTCCGTCGAAGCTTGAGCGCCAGCTCTCGACGACGAATGCCATCGAGAACGTGATGGGAGCCGTCCGGCGGCTCACGCGCCGCGTGAAGCGCTGGCGAGGCGGCCGGATGATCCTGCGCTGGACCGTGACCGCGGTCGCCGACGCGGCATCGCGCTTCCGCCGCATCACGGGCACGCGCGAGGGCATGACCCAGCTCGTGCGCGCACTCATGGATCACGAGAACGCTCTTGCGACCGTTGTGCCGCGGAAGCAGGCCGGCTAGTGATCACCCCAAGGGCCACTCCAGGTTCAAACAGCGAGGGGGGACGTCGTCTTCGTCGCCTGGGCGAAGCGCCCACGGTTACGATACGCGCATGCCCGGTTATGATGCGCGCATGCGTTCGCTCGTAATCCTCGCGCTGGCCGCGGGCTGCAGCCACAAGTCCGCGCCGACCAGCGAATGGTGCCAGACCTATCTCAACGAGCTGCGCGTGCGTGCGGCGGGCGACGTCCACGCGATGACGCTGAACGAGGATAACCGCCGGCACGGTGCGCAGGAGCTGCTCGCGATGGTCGGATCCGACCCCGCGATCAACGTCGCGTTCAAGGTGTGCTCCGACGCGGGCGGCGATCCGCCCGCCCGCGTCGAGGCGCGCGGCCTACGCGTCATCGACCTGCAGGCGAAGATCTCGAAATACGTGATCCTCCACAACGACGCGGCACTTGACGACGCGCAGGCCAAGCAACTCGTGCTGCTCGTCGAACAGCTCGCGAACGCGTACACTGATCCGGCCCTGCGCTAATTTGGCGCTAATTTGCTCTCGCTTGCGGTCAGCGAGAACGCGCTCGCGACCGTTGCGTCGCGGCGGCGGGCCGCGTAGTGATCACCCGACAGCCGCCGCTCGAGTTCCAACAGCGAGCGGGACATCGCCTTGGCGTCCCCGCTGAGGACGATGCAGGCGCGAGACGGCAACGAGCCGTAGGCTGCGGCTGTCCGTTACCGTCCACGGTGAAGTCCTCGTCGGCGGGATCGCGATCATCTCGTTGGCGACGCCGAACGCGTAGCCGTGGTTGCAACGCGCAGTTCGCCCGTTGCTCTGGGGCCGGGTGAGACACGTTGCGCGCGCGGAGCCCGCACTTCGCTCCGGCCCGCGCTATCGCGCGCGGAGCTCGATCTTGCCCCACGGGTCGAAGCTCGGCGGCGTCTTCGCGTCGAGGTGAAGCTCGTGCTCGCCGATCAGCGGTTCGTAACCGGGCGCGAGCACCATGACGGTGTAGTTGCCGGGAATCGGGACCGGTTGCTTGAGGCGAACCTCGCCTTGCGCGTTCGTCTTGCCCCACGCGATCGCTTGATCATCGAGGCGGTTCATGTCGATGGTCGCGGCGCTGACGGTGTTGCGCAGCACCATCACGAGCGCATCGCGGATCGGTGCCTCGTTCGCGACGTCGAGGACGACCGTCGAGATCCGCACACCTTCCGCCGCGGCCTCGACCGCCGACGGTGTGAGCTCGACATCGGTGTGGCCTTCGCGCGGCGTCCAGCCGGCGGCGGCGATCGCGAGCAGATCGCTCGCGGCGGAGAGCGGCCGTACGAGGCCGACCTGCGCGGTCTCGACCACTCCGCCCGAAGCGGTGACCTTCGTGCGAAACGCCGATGCAACACCAACGAGCCGGCCCTGATCATCGACGACGGGACCGCCGGAGTTGCCGTGCGTGATCGAAGCATCGGTCTTGATGAAGTCACGACCCTGCGTGCCGCCTTCACCGGTCCAGCCCTCGACCTCGCCTTCCGAGAGCGTGAGGCCGCCACCGCCGACGTCGGGATACCCGAGCACCCACAGCCGCTGGCCCATCTTGATCTCGCTCGCGCGCAGCTCCGGCAAGGTCTGCCAGACGCCGGTGCTCGCGGGATTCCACGCGCGACCGTCGAGGTCGGTGTCGCACTTGATCAACGCGAGGTCGAGATCGCGTTGCAGCTTGCTCCGGCTCGGCCGGCCGGCGCACCACAATCGCGGTGCTTGATCGGCCGCGGCGAACCGCCCGATCACGAACACGTCGTGGAGCCGGCCGTCCTTGTCGTGGATCACGTGATAATTCGTGAGGATCGATCCGTCGCCGCTGACGATCACGCCCGAGCCGCCGCCGCGGGGCTTGAGCCGGCCGTCGATCAGATCGGCCACGACGATCATCACCGTCGAGTCAAAGGCGCGACCGACGGAGCCTGGATAACTACGTTGGCTGAGCCGGCTCGTTTGCGGGACGAGTGGTAGCCCGGTCTGCGTCGAGACGCGCAGCGAGGGAGCAACGACATCCTCGATCCGCGACAGCTCGAGCGGCGAGCCGAACATCGTGACGACGTAGATCTGATCATTCGACTGCATCGGCGCGCCAGGTGTCGTCGGCGTCGCAGGCTTCACCTCGGGGCCGCGATCGATGGTCGCGTACTCGATCGCTCGGTCGATGCGCGGGACATCGCCCTTTTCGGTCGCGTGTGCGTAACGATAGGACGTCCGCAGCCAATCGTGACCGGCGATCGATTCGATCGAGCTGTCGTCGAGCGTGTAGAGCTCGCCCCATCGCGTGCGGCGATCGAGCTCGAGGCCGGTGACGATGTTCGACCACGACGGCTTTTTGTCGATCAGGATCTCGATCTTCGCGTTCGGATCGACCGAAGACGTGAGCTCGACATGATAGAGCGTGTCGTCTTTGCTCGGTGTCGACGGTCCGGTGAGCTCGCGCGCGAGGCGCGGCGCCGGTGGCGGAGTGGACTCGGCGGCGAGCCACGCAGCGGAGTGCTGGAACGTCAGGCCGCGCTCCGAGAACATCTGCGTCGGAGGTGTGACGAGGCGATCGTAGAGCCGACCGGCAAGCACGATGATCAAGAACGCCGCCACGAGCACGACGACGTCGTGCCGGTGATAGTGAACGCGGAGCTCGGCGAGATCGGTGCGTGCGCGGTTGCGAAGCCTCGAGATCGCCGTCGCCGCGATCGCGATGGGATCGAATTCTTCGTAGCCCTCGTCGCCGTCGGCCATTCCCGGCTCGGTGCGGGCGCGGCTGTAGAGGCCCGAGCTTCCGGGCTGGCGAATGCCCGGATCGGTGCGCGCGCGTTCGTTGCGCGGGCCCGAGGTTCCGAGCTCGGCGCGAGATTCGACGTCCTCGTGTAGCGCGCGCAGAATTCGATCGCGCGAGAGACGTACCGTCGAGAACGGATCGTGCGGCGCACGCGGATCGTTCGGGCCCTCGGCCTGCGCCACTTTCTGTGCGGCGACCGCGGCTTCGATCGCGGCACCGGCGGCCGCGGCGGCCGCGATCACGGCGCCGGACTCGCTGTCGATGTCGACCATCTGGCTGACGATGCGCGCGGCTTCCAGCGCCGCCTCGGCAGGCGAGGGCAAGATCGGCGCAAGCGGCACCTGCGGAGGTGGCGGCAGATCGGAATTCTCGTGCGCGAGCATGAACGAGCCGTCGTCGATGTGCGCGGCGGCAAGTCGGCTGACGAGAGTCGGCTCGGCGGGCTTGTCGTCCTGCGAGGGCGCCGGCTTCGGTTCGGCTTGCGCGGGTGGAGGTTCCGACGGTGGCCGTGTGGTTGGCGCGAGCGTGGCTGGCGCTCGCGGCTCGGGCGCGGGGGCCGGCGCTGGTACGGCCGCAGGCTCCGGCGTGATCGGCGCGAGCACGGCCGCAGGCTCCGGCGGTGGCGGGGGTGTGGGCGCGAGCGCGGGCGCGGAGGCCAGACCGGCCGCGGTCTCGGCGACGATCGCGGACTCGGAGATCGCGACGGAGCTCGAGACTTGGGTCGGGATCGCGGCGGAGCTCGAGATCTGGGTCGGGATCGCGACCGGCTGCGAGTCGATCGAATAGCCCGAGTCGGAGATCCGCACCGGCACCGGCGCAGACTCCGGCGCCTTCTCGATCGCCTTCGGCGCGGCTTCATCCGCGACGAGCTCTGCGGACGGCGGCGACCACTTCAGCGGATCTGCGTCTGAACGAGGCGGCTCGTGCTCGGCCGGCTGCTTCGGATTGGCGGACTCCGCGGGGGAGTCCTGCGCGGCATGGTTCGCGGATTGCGCGGCGTCGCTTGCGGACGCGTCGTTCGCGGACAGCGCACCGGAATCCTGCGCGGACCGATTCGGAGCGTCGCTCGCGGATCGCGCGGCGTCGCTTGCGGGAGCGTCGCCTGCGGACGGCGCGCTGGAATCCAGCGGTTTCCGAGACGCGGCGTCGCTCGCCCCGGAATCGGGCTGCGCGCCGGAATCGTCGGGTTTCGCCGCGGCTTCCGAAGCCGGCGAAGTCCCGTCGCGCGTCGTGCTCGGCTCCGTCGAGCCCGTGCCGGCGGCAGGCGTCTTCTTGCCGCGCTTCTTCTTCTTACCGTCGCTCACTCGCCCTCCCGGCGAAACGGCGAATCCGCGAGCAAGCGTTGCGAGACCAACCAGATCACGGCGAACACGGCCGATGCGCAGGCCGCGGCGAAGAACACGCCTCGCCACGGGTGCTGCGCCATGCCGGTCTGCATGACCCAGTTCTCGACGACCGCAAACTGACCGTTGAGCGCGGCAGCTCCGAGCAGGCCGCCCATCAGCAAGATCCCGCGCACCGGTGCGCTGCGCCGCGAGAACTTCGCCCGGCCCATCACGTAGCCGAGCGCGCCGGCGAACGAAGCGTGGGCGAGCGTCGTGACGACCGCTTGGGCGGCGCCGGTCGACAGATACACCTGATGGCCCTGACCCGACAGGCGGTGGTAATTGACCCACACGGCAAAGCCGGTGCCGCACGCCATCATGTAGACGATCCCGTCCATCGGCTCGTCGAACTCGCGGGACATGTAAATCGTGTAGCGGACGACCGCGTACTTGCACATTTCCTGCGCGAGCCCGGCGATCAGCACGGCGTAGATGAAGCGATCGAGCGACAGCGCCGACAAGCCGTGGACCTCGAGCGCGATCGGCGGCGCGGCCTGGTACTGCACGAAGTCGGCGAGTGGCGCGGCGATCAGCGCACCGAGCACGCAAACTCCGACGACGAGCTGTTTCGGCTCGGGCTCGTGACGGTCCATCAAGTAGAAGAAGCCGAGCCACAGCACCGCGGGGATTCCCGCCATCAGCGCCGCGAGCAGCGGACCGAGATCGACGGGATGATGAAGCCCGGCGACCAGCTCTGCGAGCCACGCGACCACGACGAATCCGACAAGCCCCGCAATCAGCAGGAACTTGGTTCCGACAAGCACTCGGGCTCGGCGGATAGACCACCGTGGCCTACGCATTTCGAAATCTTACGGCACACGAGCCTGGCGTGCGCGCAATCAGCCTTCTAGAATGCGCGACAGCGCTCGATGCCAAAAAAGCCAGGATTAGACGGACAGTTGCTGACCATGCAAGAGCTCGCGGTCTACCTCCATCTCGATGAGGCGACCGTAAGCAAGCTCGTGGCCTCCGGCAAGATCCCGTCGATCCAGGTCGAACGGCAGTGGCGGTTCAAGCGCCAGGCCATCGACCAGTGGATCACGGATCAGCTGGTCGGGGACGACGAGAGCTTCACCGACGTGCCCGATGGCATGAAGCTCCCGTTAGAGGACCTACTCCCGGATCAGGCGTTGATCACGAACCTGCGCTCGAACGCGCCGATTTCGGTGATCGAGGAGCTCGCGGCGCGCGCTTATACAAACGGTTGGCTGTCCGACAAGCCGTGGTTTGTTGGCGCAGTCGTCGAGCGCGAGTCTCTCGCATCGACCGCGATGGACGGCGGCGTCGCGTTCCTGCACACGCGCGCGAAGGACAAGGGCAAGATCGCCCGGCCGTTCATCATCGTCGGGCGATCGTGGAAGGGAATCGAGTTCGGTGCGCCCGATGGCAAGCCGACGTTCCTGTTCTTCCTGCTCGGCCTCAAGTACGACCGCCTCCACCTGCCGATCCTCGGCCGGCTCGCGCGCGCGCTGCGTAATCCGGCGACGATCGCCAAGCTGCGCTCGTTGCAATCGCCCGATCAGGTGCGCGCCCTGCTGCTCAAAGAAGATGCACAGGTCCGCGCCGGGATCGTCCCCGAGATTCAGGCAGCCGCGTTTCAGCCGACCCTCGACCGCACGTTGAGGCTCCGCGCGATCCGCCGGCTGCAGGCCGCCAAGTCCAAACCGGACCCTCCGCCGCCCAAGAAATCGCGCGCCAAGTCAGCGGCGGCCAAGGCGAAGTCGGCGGCCAAGGCCGCTGCCAAGCCCGCCGCGAAGTGACCCAGCGCGCGCGCCGATCCGATTGAGCGCGCATCCGGCGGAGCGGTTGCTAAAATCCCGGTGTGGGCCGAACTGCGCTGTACCGCGATCCCGTGCCGTTCCGGCCGGCGCGCGCCGAGGTTCAGCTCGAGCTCGATATGCTGCTGCTGCGGATGCCCGATGGTCGGGTGCGCCAGCACTCGCTGAATGGTCTTTCGGCGATCACGATGGATGGTTTTGTCGCGGCGAAGATCGATGCGCGATGGCAGCGCCGGTTCGTGCGGATGCTCGTGCTCGAGCCCGACGCGGAGCCTCGCGCCGCTCGCAATCCAGATACCGTCGCGAATATTGTCGTGATCACGCCTCCCGATCAGGGAGCGGTCGCGCCGAACGTCGTGCGCGTGCCCGAGGCGCCGCATGCGGCCGCGATCATCGATACCGGCTCGTGGGAGGCGCTCGCCGATTGGATGCTCCGCGGCGGCAGGCTCGCCGCGCTGTCGATCGCAGATCTCGCGCAGCTCGCTTGCATCGCAACCCCGCAATTCGCGGCGCTGATCGGCGAGGTCGCAGCGCAGCGTGCGCTCGAGCTGTTGTGGGAGTCCTCGGGTCCGCTGCGTGGTGGAAGCGATGTAGATGCCGCACTTCATCCGCTGACCGAGGCAGCGAAGTCATCGCCGCGTGCAGCGGACGCCCTGATGTCCGCGCTCGCGTACGCGGCCGGCGAGAGACGCCGACGATCTCGTAGATAGGACGCCGGTCGCGAGACGCTGGCGCGCGTGATCGACACGCGTTAGGGTCATCCGCGATGCGCGTAAGCTGCGTAAGTTGCAACCGTCCCCACGGTGGCCGATGATTTCGGCAAGCTCCGAGGCAGGCGTTGCGTAAGTTGCAACCGTCCCTGCTGCTGCTGCTCGCGCTTGCCGGATGCCAGAGCTCCGACGTGTCGCGCGCGATCGGTGCTCGCTGCGATCTGAACGCCGAGTGCGACGAAAAGTGCCTGGTCGACAGTCACTGGCCGGGCGGGTTCTGCACGCTGATCTGCGACACGAACCAGAAGTGCGGCGATCACGGCGTGTGCATCCAAGAGCAAGGCGGCGGGCTGTGCGCGTTCTCGTGCGGTAGCGACCCGGACTGCGCGTTCCTCGGCACCGGTTACATGTGCCAGATGGTCGACGGACACACCGGCGGCGTGAAGGTGATGGCATGTCGCGCAAACTGAGCTGGCCGTTCGCGATCGTGCTCGCGTCGAGTGCCCCTGCCTTGGCACAACCGAGCGATCCGCCGCCGGACATGACGCCGATCGCGGATCCGGTCCCGCCGACAAACGTGCCGGCCCCGTCAAAGCTCGACCCGGCGTCCGTCCCCGTCCCTGCACCCAGCGAGCCGGTGACCGTCGAGAAACATCCGGACGCCCCGACGCCCGTCGCACCGCCCGATCTCAGCGATCAAGCGATCGGCGCCGAGCTCGGCCTCGCGACCGGCGCGCACGTCACGCCCGGTGGCCTGCGCGTGTCCGGGCATTATCTGTATCAACTGTCGTCGCAGGACTGGTTCGACGGCACCGCGTCGTTCACGTTCGGCAGCGGCACGGCGGCGTGCTTTCGCGATCGCAGTGACTCGTTCGTCTGCGATCACGGGCTCGCCGACGGTGCCGGCGTCGAGATCGGCGCGACCGTGCGGCGGTTCATCGGTGGCAAGGGTCAGTTCTGGCCGTTCATCCGCGCGGGCGCCGGTGTGGGGATCGTGCGGTTCAACAACGATAGCGTCACCGGGCTCGCGATCCCGCTGCACGGCGGTGGCGGTGTGCGGGTCTCCGTGTCGCCGACGGTCGCGATCACCGCGCAAGCGGAGCTGATGGTCGGTGTAGGCCTGTTCAGTCACGGGCTCGGTGCCGAGTCGCAGTTCGGGCTCTCGGTGTCGGCGGGCGCTGAATTCCGACTGTAATGAGGGCGGCGCTCGCACTGCTCGTGATCGCGCTCGGTTGCGGCAAGCGAGAGCCAGCGCACTCGACGACGACCTTAGTCGTTCACGTGACGGAAGGCGGCAAGCCGATCGGAGCGCGCGTGCTGCTGATCGGTAACGCGGGCCCACTGCACATGGGCTCGCTCGATCTCTACGGCAAGCGGCAGGCCACGGCGGCGTGCGTGATCGCGCCGGATGTCATCGGTTCGTGGGACGGCCTGATCGTCGCGCACGGTGCCGCCGAAGTCGCGGTGTCTGGCGACGCATGCGCGATTCCGTACGGTCGCTACAAGGTGTGGGCATGGCGCGGCGTCGAGTTCGAACGCTGGGAAGGCGAGGTCGATCTGTCCGCCGATCGCGGTCGTGTCGAGCTGGCGATTCCGCTCGAGCGTGCGTGGCGCGCGGCCGGGACGTTATCCGCGGATCTTCATGTCCACGCGCACGCGTCGAACGACTCGACGATGCCGAACCCGCAGCGCGTCATCGCGCAGGTCGCCGCCGGCGTGCAGGTGATCGGTCTCTCCGATCACAACACGAACGGCGATCTCGATGCCGAGATTCACGATCTCGCGCTCGACGATGTTGTCGCTTCGATCGCCTCGAACGAGCTGACGACCGATGCGGTGCACCTCGGGGTGTATCCCGTGCTCGTCGATCGCAAGGCGCCGCGCGGCGGAGCGCCCAGCTCCGAGTCACTCGCCGGCGCGACGCCCGCGAAGATGTTCGAGATCGCGCGAAGTTTTCCGGGCCATCCGATCGTTCAGCTCAATCATCCGCGGTTCAAGTTCACCGCGCTCTACGACGGCACCGGCTGGAACGGCGTGATGTGGCCGCCGCCGTTTCCGCTCGAGTTCGATGCGGTCGAGGTACTCGCGGGTTACAGCGCGTTCAACATCCCGGGTGATCGCCGGTTCGACGACAGCACGCGCGATCTGTACACGCTCTACGATCACGGGCACCTCGTCGCGCCGATGGGCAACAGCGATACGCACGATCTCAACTGGGTGCTCGACGGCACGACGCGTAACTACGTGTTCGTCGATGATCCGCGCACGCAACCGTTCGACGAAGCCGGCTTCGTCTCGGCGATCCGCGCGCGCCGCGTCGTCGCGACCTCGGGCCCGTGGCTCGACGTCGAGGTCGCACGCACGCAAGCCGCGACGACAACCGTCGGTCCGGGCCAATCGATCGTTCCGGAAGCGGGCGCGATCTGGCTCGACGTCACGGTCTCGCAGGCGAAGTGGATGGCCGTCGAGCGGATCCGGATCACGGTCGGGACCCCGGAAGGGCCGAAGCTCGTCCGGACGATCGAGGTTCCACCGGCGCAGCGCTCCTTTCACTGGGCCGGCCGCGTCGAGGTCGGCGCGGTCGATACGTTCATCGGCGTGACGACCGATGGCGATTCGCCGATGCCGCTCGAGCTGACCGGCACGTACCAGAAAGACCGCTGGAACCGCCCGGGCGTGACCCCGTTTGCGATCGCCTCTCCGATCCTGGTCGATGCCGACGGCGACGGCCGCTGGAAGCGCGGCGACACGGACTTGGACCTGCGTAAATAGCCAGCCAGAACAGCTGGTTACGTTTTTTTGCAGGTTTGCCGGCCGACTTGCGTGGGTTGGGCATGCACACGAACAAGCTGCTTCCTGCTCGCGGTACCACCGGTCTGCTCGTCGCCGGGCTCCTCGCGGGCTGCGGCGTCGATCATCCGGCGCCGGATCCGCAACCGCAACCGCCGGCCACCCACGACGAGATGCTCAAAGGGCTCGGGTTCAACACGGACCTCGGCGGGCCGCAAGATCCGTCGGGCAATCCGCTGCCACCCGACTACAACCCGCTGCGCAAGCAGTTCGGTGTGTTCCACCCGAAGGCCGAGCTCTACGTCGCGGGAACGCTGTTCGACAACGGCGCCGGCAACGCGCCGAAAAAAGAAGTGTTGTTCGACGACAAGAGCGCGGCCAGCTCGTTCTCGCGGATGACGTTCGGCAGCCCGATCGACGACACGTGGTCGCAGGCGCAATACAAGAATGGCATCGCCGCCGACCTCGACGGCGACGGGCTCGACGAGTTCTTCATCACCTACTGGGTGCAGGCGACGAGCGAGCTGCGCTACATCATCCTCGATCCGGGCGGCTCGGTATTTCACCAGGGCGTGTTGATCTCCGGCGCACCGAGCCCGGCCGCGCTTCCCGACTGGTCGCAACCGGCGCTCGCGAAGGGTGACTTCGCCGGCGTTGGTCACGATCAGATCGCGATCGGCTTCGTCGGACTCTATATCGTCGATGTCGCGAGCGACGGCACGATCACGACGACGAATCGTCCGCTCACCGGCAACGGCTGGACCTACGACAACCTGCCCGTGTTCGTCGCGGCGGGTGACCTCGACGGCGACAAGAACGACGAGCTCGCGGTGAGCTTTTCCACGGCGAACGGAACGGCCGCGCGGTACCGGATCTACGACAACACGACGATCGTCCGCGATGACTACATGATGTTCAACGACCCCGAGCCGGGCTGGGGCGTTCGTAACGTCGAGCAAGCGACCGTCGCGATCGGCGATGTCGACGGCGACCACCTCGGCGAAGTCGTGTTCTACGGGCGCACGCAGGGCGGCAACGGGCAGGTGTTCGTCCTCGACGATCTCGTCCACGCGCCCGCGCAAACGAATGGCTGGATGTCGTTTCACCATGGCGACTGCTGCTGGGGTGGCGAGATTCCTCATCCGCTCGCGACCGTCGACTTCGACGGCGACGGCGTTAAGGAGGTGTTCGCGCAACATCGCATTCTCAAGCTCGATACCGGCGCGAAGACCGCGGCGGGCACGCCGACCTCGACCGACACGCAGGTGTTCGAGCTGTTCTCGAGCTCACCGTACAATCGGCCACGCGTGACCGTCGGCGACGTCGATGGCGACGGCAAGGAAGACCTCGTGGTCGAGACCGACTGGCAGATCCTCGCGCTCGGCCTCGACGCGCTCGAGCACGCGGCGCTCAAGAAGGCGTGGCCGCACGGCGAGCAGACCGGTGGCTGGGGCTCGGTGATCCTCGCGGCCGGCAACATCGATAACGACTCGGCGATCGTGAAGTTCGATGGCGTGCACGAGCTGTTGTTCACGGATCCGAACATCGTCGCGGTGGTCTCGGCGCCGCCGTACTGGGATGGCATCGGCCAGGACGTGAGCAACACGAAGTCGACGTTTGGTCGGAAGGTCGACATGAGCGCCGAGGAAAAGACGTCGCTCGGCTTCTCGGTCGGCTGGTCGATCGGGACGAAGGAGAACTTCCTGTTCGGCGAGGCCGAGTCGAAGCTGACCGTCGAGCAGTCGATGGACTTCTCGTCCTACAGCTCGCACTCGATCTCGCGCTCGCTCTCGTACACGACCGGCGCGGGCACGGATCTGGTGGTGTTCACCGCGATCCCGTTCGATGTCTACTACTACACGATTCAGTCCTCGCCGAACCCGGCCGAGATCGGCAAGAAGGTCACGATCAACGTTGCTCGTAAACCGCAGACGCTCGCGACCGACCCGACGTTCTACAACGAGCACACGCTCGCCACGACCCAGAAGATCGACGCGGGGGTGTTGAAGCACACGGTGGGCGATCCGACGAGCTACCCGATTCAGGGCGACAAAGACGCGATCGCTCGGATGCCGCAGGCCGCGATCGGCCAGCTCGCGACCTCACCGCAGAGCGGTACGACGACCTCGACGATCGAGCTCGCGAACGGCAGCGGTTCAGGCCAGAGCATGAACCTCAGCGTGACGATGTCGTGGAACGTCTCGGCTACCGACGGTCCCGAGGTAGGTGGCTCGGTCGGGTTCCAGTACGGTTACGAGTACAAGGTGTCGACCGAGAGCACGACGTTCTATCAGGGCAGTGTTGGCGCGATCCCGACGGCCGCATTCTCGGACCACCTGTATAACTTTGGTCTGATGGCGTACCCGGAGACCCTCGGGCAGCAGAAGTTCGCACGGCTCGACTACTGGGTCGAGTAACGAACACGGTCGCAACGGCGACGAACCCTCCATCGACTCGCGATATGATTGCGAGCGATGGATGCGTTCGTTTCGGGATGGGGCCTCACGTTCCTACTGTGTGGCTTCATCGTGCTCGTGTTCTTCACGGGCTGGCTGCACGTTCATCGCGAGCTCGTCTGGGTCAAGGCACTGACCGATCACCTCGGCTTCGAGCTGGTCGCGGACGAGCCGGGGACCCAGAAGGCCGGCAGCTCGCTCGAGCAGCAGGTGATCCGCGACGAAGCGCACGCGATCTTGGCGTCCAAAGATCCGGCATGGGCGCAGAAGCAGGTGCGAAGCTGGCAGATGCGTGCGCAGCGGCTCGAGCCGGCGCTCGGGTTCTGGGTCGATCTGCTGCGCCAGCTCGGGCTCCTCGGCACGGTGCTCGGCATCGGGCTCGCGCTGATGTACACGGGCAACGATCTGACGAAGCTGCTCGGGCCCCTCGCGCTGAAGGTCTGGACGACGGTGACGGGCCTCGCGTGCAGCATCCTGCTCTCGGCGAGCTTTTCGATGAAGCTCACCGCGTGGGTCGACGCCGCCGAGAAGAACCTCGAGGCGTGGGACGCGCGGCGGCTCTCGGGTGCGATCGCTGCGGATAACGCGACGACCGGAAGGCGTGCACCCTCGAAGTCCGAGGTCGCGAGCTGATGCATCGCGCCGAGGTACAGCGATGAGGCGCGCACGTCGAGCGGTACAGAAGCCGCCGGATCTGACGTCGCTGCTCGACGTGCTGTTCATCTTGATCTTCGCGGCGCTGATTCGCGCGGCCGCGGCCGATCAAAATGCGCAGGCCGCGAGCAAGCCCGCTCCGCAACCCGCGCCCGTGCCGCTCGATCCGCAGTCGCTGCGTGCGCGGGCACTCGCCGATCTCGGATCGCAGCTCGCCGCGCGCCCCTCGGTCGTGCTTCGCGTGTCGGTCAAGGGCACGTTGACGGCGATGGAGGAAAATGGCAAAGCGGTCGCACTCGATACGCCGCTGCTCGAGCACAGTCCCGATCCCGATGTCGCGGTGTCCTATCTCGGTGACCGGTCCGCGGAGCTGCGTCTCTGCCGGATCGCCGCGCTCCACCTGGGCGCGGCCGATCTCGGCGATCATCTCGTGATCATCGCGCCCGACACGTATCTCGCGGAGCTGCCGCACGCGCTGTTCGAGGGGCTTCATCACGACGTCGATCATTGCCTCACCGATCAGCGCGGCATCGCGGTGATCGTCGACCCCACCGCAGCCAAACCGAGCAAGCCATGACAGACAGACGATTCGCGAAAGACGTTGCGCGCGAGCTCGACAAGCGCAATCGCCGCCGCAGGATGCGCTTCCTGTTCGCGGTGCTCGTGCTGGTGGTGCTCGCGGTCATGTATCTGAAGTGCGGCGCAGGCTGGGGCCTCGGCGGCGGCGGCGATGGCTCGGGTAAAGGCACCGGCACCGCGACGGACGCAGGTCCGCGCCGCTGCTCGATCCGAGTGGCCGCGGGAGGCATCACCGTCGACGGCAAACCGGCGACACGCGATCAGGCACTCCAGA
>JAQBQF010000296.1 GCA_028287115.1 Myxococcales bacterium | reverse complement strand
GGTCGCGCACGGTGACGTCGTTGACGCAGACAAAGCACATGACGATCTCGAGGGCCAGATCACGTGTAACATTTTTCGCGCGCGTGCCGATCACGACCCCGAGCTCGCCCTCGTAGTCGACCCGGTCGTACCCGGATGGCCGCTCGATCGCTCCGCCATTCGGGAGCAACGCCGATTTCGGCTTTAAAAACATCAGCGGCTCGTCGGGGATTCCCTTGCCCATCTCGGCCGCGTGCGCGCGGTAGTTCTGGCCGATGCCGATGATCTTGCTGGGAACCAGGTCCAAGGTCTCTGGGCCACCGGGTCGCTCGACGGTAATCAACATGGGGGGAAAGGTAGGACACCTCGGAGGTCGTGTCATTGATCGCTACCCCTGCGCCCCGTACAATTTACGTGATGGGCCGGGCTCCCAACCCTGGAGCGCCGCAACGTGTATCCGCTCACGTTGTGCCGAAGGCGAAGTCATTTTCGGAATCCGAGGAAGACGACAAGACCGCGATCGAATCTGGGTGGGAAGAGGAAGCGAGCACCACGGTCGAGCAGGGTGAAGTCGCCGAGAAAATTCGGGCGCTAGGGGTCGAGCCGCCCCGGCCCGCTGCTGCACGGTCGGTCACGAACGTCACGTCGACCGTCAGCCAGGTGGACGAGCTGACCGTCGATGACGGACGCGCGAACCCGAACCTCGCCTTGCCGATCACCGCGAATGCGGCGCGCCTCGTGATCACGCAAGGCAACGAGGCCGGGCAAGAGGTCGAGGTCCAACCCGGAAAGACGTACACGGTCGGCCGCGGCATCGAGAACGATGTCGTGCTCACCGACATCGCCGTGTCGCGCAAGCACTTCGACCTTCGTAACGATGACGGCGCGTGGGTCCTCGTCGACCACGGCTCCGGTAACGGCACGGTCGTCAACGGCAACATCGAAGACAATCCGTTCATGCTCGCGAGCGGCGACGTGATCGAGATCGGCAATACGTCGTTCCGTTTCGAGCAGCAAAACGGCGCGCCTCGCCAACAGAGTTTCCAGGCCCAGGTCGACGACGACGACGAGCTGTCGACGGTCGCCGGCAAACCGCTGCGCGCAGAGCCGCCCGCTAAAGAGCCCGTCTACGCACGACCGAAGACGCTGCCGCCGCCGGCGCCACTCGCACCTCTGCGTTCGCGGTCGCCGAGCGCGTCACCGCCGTATGTTCCGTCGCCTCCGATGGCGCCGCCGATCCAGCCGATGCTGCCGCCGACGCAAGCGCCGCAGATGATGGGCAATCGCGCACCGATGCTCGCGCCGCAGGCACCGACGATGCTCGGCGACGTGCTGCAGCCACCGCGCGGCATGATGCCGACGACGATCCCCGGTCAAGCCGTGCCTCGGCCGATGTATTACCCACAGGCCTCCGAGATCTCTCCGCAGGCCGTCGGCGTGCACGCGCACATGCTCGTGATGCCGCAGCAGCAACAGCGCGGCGACGGTTCGACGGTGCACGTGCCACCAACGCCGTTCGGCGGGCTGCAGGCTGCCGTCCCCGCACGCTACCTGCAGCCGCAGCTGACGAAGCGCGCGAAGTACGTGCTCGGAGGCGCGGCGCTCACGCTGTTTGCGGCGATCGCCACGGTCGCGATCATCAAGTCGGGTGGCAAGGCGAAGTCCGCAGGTGCTGCGCCCGCGCCGAAGCCACACGTCGAATCGATCGAGGAGCTGCCCGCCCCGAAGCCGACCCCGGATCCAGTGCCGAAGGCCGATCCGCCGAAGACCGATCCGCCCAAGGTCGACGGGATCACGTCGGCGAAGACGAACACCACGCCACCGAAGGTCGATCCGCCGAGGGTCGAGACGCCGAAGATCGCGGCCGTCCCGCCGCCGAAGGCGGAGCCACCGAAAGCGGAGCCTCCGAAGCCCGCGATCGTCCCGCCGCCGAAAGTCGATCCGCCCAAGGTCGCCATCGTCCCGGCGCCGAAAGTCGAGCCGCCCAAGCTCGATCCCGTGAAGATCGCGAAGGTCGAGCCACCGAAGTCCGATCCGCCCAAGGTCGCGAAGATCGACAAGCCGGTTCCGAAGGCCGATCCGCCGAAAGCTGATCCACCGAAGCAGACGCCGAAGGCCGATCCACCGAAGCAGACGCCGAAGGTCGCGAACAACAAGCGTCCGACCACGCCCCCGACCGAGTCCAAACCGAAGCGGGTCGCGGCGGCCGTCGACACCGGCGACATCAAGAACCGTGGCGACGAGCTCTACCGCAACAAGAAGTTCAGCGAAGCAGCGTCGTACTTGTACGCGGCCGCGAAGTCACTGCCGGAAGAGGATGCCAAGCCGATCCGCTACACGGCCTCGGCGTACGACAAGCTCTCGCGCGCGTATTCGATGGGAACGCAGCCTGCGACGAAGCCGATCGAAGCGTATCAGCAGCTCAAGGCCGCCGAGAGCTTCGATCGCGCCGTCGGCGGAGCGTACATCAAGGAGATTCAGTCCAAGCTCGCGGCGATCGCACCGCGCGCCGCGATCGGCTTCATGGCCGCGAAGGACTTCGAGTCCGCGCACGTCGCCGTCGCGACCGCCGAATCCCTCGGCACCGCGAACGAGACCACCAAGGTGGTGAAGCAAACGCTCGATGCCCGCGCATCCGAGCTCTATCAACAGGCGAAGGACGATCCGACCGCCGACGGCGCCAAGGAGAAGCTCCGCAAGATTCTCAAGATGGTCGATCCGAAGAGCGTCTGGTACGGCAAGGCCCAGAAGCTGTTGCAGGGTTAGCCGACCGTAGTGCAAGTAGTGTCTGACCCTGTCGCACGCTGAGCTGGCATCACGCTGAAACGCGGCCAGGCTCTAGCGAATCTCATCGGGTCGCGCGACTTCGGCGCGGTTTAGCCGACGAGCGAGCCGATGACTTTTTCGAGCTTCTCGAATTCGAAGGGCTTGTCGATATGCGCGTCTGCGCCGTAGAGCGGTGAGGTGAGCTCGTTGGTCTTCTCGCCGATCGCCGTCACCATGATGATCTTGATCCCGGCAGTCTCGGGATCCTGCTTGAGAGCGCGCGCGACCTCCCAGCCGGACTTGCCCGGCATCATCACGTCGAGCAGCATCACGTCCGGACGTTCTTTCTTCGCGAGCTCGAGCGCCTTGTGACCATCGCCGGCGGTCGAGATCTTGTAGCCACGCTTCGCAAGCCGAGCGCTGAGCAACGTCACGATTTCCGAATCGTCGTCAACCACGAGGATGCGAGCGGGCTTCGTCATGGCGGCAGGCTATGCGTGGCGCTCCCCAGGGTCAAGCCGTGTTAGGAAGCGTCGTGGCACGCCGCTGGCTCTGGTTCCTGATCGCACTCGTGATCGGGCTCGCCGCGTTGTCGATGATCGGCGACGTGCGGCACATCGGTGACCGCCTCGCTGGGTTTCGATGGTGGGCGTTCGCCGCGGCGATCGGCCTCGCGCTCGCGAACTACTCGATGCGGTTCCTGCGCTGGCAGTTCTATCTGTCGCGGCAAGCCGTGTCGGTCCCGATCGCTTCGAGCGCGCTCGTGTTCGGAGCCGGGCTCTCGCTGTCGATCACACCCGCGAAGCTCGGCGAGATCGTGAAGAGCTACTTGCTGCGCGAGATGCACGACGTGCCCGCACCGCGCACCGCGCCGATCGTCGTCGCAGAGCGAGTCTCGGACTTGGTCGCGTTGCTCGTGCTCGCGGTCATCGGCGTCGCCGCATATGGTGTGGATCCGACGCTCGTCGCGATCGCAGGATCGCTGATCGGCATCGGGCTCGTCCTCCTCGCGTGGCCGGCGCCGTCGCGGGCGTTGATCGATCTCCTCACGCGCCCTCCCAAGCTTGCCCGCCTGCGCGCGCCGCTTCACGAGACGCTCGACGGGCTCGCGTCGTTGTGTCGGCCGGCGCCGCTCGCTCTTGCGACGCTGATCGCCGTTCCCGCATGGGCGTGCGAGTGCGCCGGTTTCGCACTGATCTGCGATGCCTTCCCCGCGTCACACGTCGCCCTCGGGCTCGCGGTCGTGATCTATGCCGGAACAACCATCGCCGGCGCGTTGTCATTCCTGCCCGGAGGACTAGGTGTCACCGAAGGCGCGATGACGCTGGCCCTCGTCGAAGGCGCCTCTCACCTCGACCGTTCGACGGCCGTAGCGGCCACGCTGCTGACCCGGCTCGCGACCCTGTGGTTCGCCGTGGCTCTCGGTGTGGTGTTCCTCGCGCTGGCCCGGGCCCGAATAGCCCGCCGCTCCCGCCCGTGACCTCGCGTTTTTGAGTGCTATGTTCCGGTGATGTCGGTAGGTGTCGACTTCGACTTCACGCGGTGGATCGCGTCGCGCCGCGGAGCGATGGAACAGCAGGCCCGCGAAGGTGCGGCCTACGCGTTCGGGGGCGAGCGCAAGTTCCGCCGAACGTTGATGATCGCGCGTCCGGTCACGATGGCGCTCGAAGCGACGACGCGGCTGTGGCGAGATGTCGCTCGCACCGAGCTCCTCGGCACCGCGGTCAAGGTCACCGATCAGCAGTACCCGCGCGTTGCCGAGGCGGCGAAGGTCGCCGGAGCGGCGCTGCGCGTGCGAGTGCCGACGATCTTTGCGGCGCCGAGCTCCTCGATCAAGGTCAAGGTGCTCGGGACAGACGACGCGCCGCACCTGATCGTCAACCTCGAGCTCGCGGAGAAGCTCGACGACACCGAGCTCGTCGCGGCGATCGCCCACGAGCTCGCGCACGTTCAGAACGGACACATCCTCTATACGACCGCGCTGCACTACCTCAATAACTCGGCGGCGTTCTTCGTTCGCTGGGTCGTGCAGCCGGCGATCATGACGCTACAGGCGTGGTCGCGCCGGGCCGAGGTCACGTGCGATCGCGCATCGCTGCTTGCCGTCCGCGATCTCGAGAAAGTTCTCGGTGCGCTCGTCAAGCTCGAGCTCGGGCTCGACAAAGGCAGTGCCTTCAATCCCGAGGAATACCTTCGCTCGCTCCCCGATGTGAAGAAGGGCCTCGGCCGCTACGCCGAGCTGTTCCGCTCGCATCCTTATGTTCCGAAACGCGTCCAGGCGCTTCGTCTCTTCGCTGGCTCGGCGCTCTATGCGCAGGTGACCGGCCAAGATCCGACCGGCAAACCGAGCTTGACCGACGTCGACAAGCAAGTCGGCGAGCTCATCAGCGTGTTCTAGGTGGCGGCGATGATCCTTCTCGAGCATCACAAATCCGCAAAGCGCGAGATCATCGCGCGATTCCAGCAGCTCGCCGAGGTCGCCGACGCGGTCGGCATGGTGACGCTCGCGAACGACATCCGCACGACGCGGATCCCGAAACTGCAAGACGAGCGGTTTCATCTCGTCGTCCTCGGCGAGTTCAATCACGGCAAATCGACGTTCGTGAACTCGATGCTCGGACAGGACGTCCTGCCGACCGGCATCACACCGACGACCGCGTCGATCAACCACGTCGTGCATGCGTCGAGCCCGGCCGCGCGCGTCGTGTTCACGTCCGGCGAGAGTCGGAATCTCGATCCTTCACAGCTCAAGGAGTGGGTCACCGTCGCCGGTGGTCACGCCGATGAAGTCGCGTATGTCGAGCTCGGGTTTCCGAGCCCGCTGCTCGCGAACAACGTCGTGCTCGTCGATACGCCGGGCGTCAACGATCTCAACGAGCAACGCGCCGAGGTCACGTACGGGTACGTACCGCGCGCCGACGCCGTCGTGTTCTTGCTCGACGCCGGGCAGGCACTCAAGGACAGCGAGCGCGAGTTCCTGCGCAGCCGCGTGCTCGAGGCCGCGCGCGATCGGTTGATCTTTGTCCTCGGCAAGATCGACATGCTGTCGGCCGACGAGCGGACGGCGGTCCTCGACTACGTCAAGAAGGGTCTCGCACAGATCACACCGGATCCGACCGTGTTCGCGCTTTCTGCGAAGGACTGGGCGCGCAACAAAGATCCGAACAGCGGGATGCCGGAGCTCCTGTCGTACCTCGAGCGGTTCCTCGCGCACGATCGCGCGCAGGTGATCCTCGACAATGCCGCGGCCGATGCCTCGCGCACCGCGAGCTATCTCGAGAACAACCTCGGCGTGCGGATGTACGCGTATGATCTCGATATCGGCGAGCTCGAGACCCGGATCGGCCTCGTTCGCGAGCAGCTCGACACCAGCAAGCGCAAGCTCGACGAGCTTCACGTCCGGATCGAAGCCGACGCCGAGTCGATCAAGAATCAGGTCGCACTCGATCTCGAACAGTTCGCCAAGGCGTTCGTCCAGGCGCTACCGGTACAGATCGATTCGGTCGACGCCGATGACGTCAAGACCTACCTCCCGGCGTTCATCGAGGACAAGTTCAAGGAATGGGCCGAGCTCGAGGGGGCCAAGCTCGCCGCGATGCTCGAGCACCTCGCCGAGGAGGTCATCTCGATCACGAACGAGAACGTCGCGGCCGCCGCGGCGACGCTCGCCCAGCGCCTCGGCCCCGAGGATACGTCGGTCGAGATCTCGGTCGACTCGTTCAAGTACGACGTCGGCATCTACGCGGTCGGCGCGCTCGGCACGACCGTGATGCTGTTCGTCAACGTGCTCGCGGGTGGCTTGCTGACGCTCGCTGCGCCGATCCTCGCGATCGTGCTCAAGTCGAAGATCGCCGGAGACATTCGCGTTCAAGCCAAGGAGCGGGTTCCGGCCGCGGTGCTCAAGGCGGCCGAGGCGATGAAGCCGCACTTCGACAAGTGCATCGACGACTTCGGCCGGCGCCTGTCCGAGTTCGTGTCGAACGCCGGCAACACGCTCTACCGCGGCATCAGCGAGATCCTCGATCGCACGATGCGCGAGCGCCGCGAACGCGCCGGCGAGATCGGCGAGCTCCGAACCTCGACGGCCTCGCAGATCGCGCAGGTCAAGGCGACGACCGCCGCGCTGCGCCAGCTTCGCGAAGGCATCTGGGCCATCGAAGAGCCGACGCCGATCGACAACTAGAATCACGAGCGCGGCTTGGGCTCCGCGAGGCCTTGCCTCCATGCCGGCTGCTAGCCGCGCGCTGATCTCGAGCGTCAGAGATGCCTGCGTGAAGGTGGCTAGTCCCGTAGCCGTTGCAGGTTGTGGGCACGCGGAGTCTGGGTCCACCAGATGGATGCCGTGCTTCGCGTAGTGTTTCAGCGACTTACGAATGGCCGGAGGTTTGCTGATGGTGGCTGCCATGAAGCGCCCTGCCACCGGTTGTTTGGTGTTCACGCTCCTCACCGCGTGTGGGGTGTCGAGCTCGGGCGGTCCGGGCGATCCGAACGCGCTCGGGACGCCGGAGAACCCGGTGCCTGTCGACAAGGGTGCCTATCGGGTCGTCTCGAAGATCGATCTGACCGTCGAAGCGATCTTGCCGCCGCAAGCGGAGCTCGTCGTCGCGACGCTGCGCGACTTCTCGATCAACCCCGCGCACGCGATGCTCGATCTCGCCGAACAAGCCGGGGTTCCTGCGATCGGCATCCTCTATGGCGTGATTCCGAGCGCGCTCAAGAACCAGCTCGAAGGTTGGATCAACGGCGAGATCAGCAAGGTTCACATCGCGGGCAAGCCGGTCACCACGTGGGCCGGAGAGATCGCCGGACTCTCTGATACCGCTCTCTCGCAATTCGCCGTCGACAGCACGCTCAGCCTCGACGGAGATCAAGCGACGCACACACTCGACATGATCGACTTCTCGCCGGCGGGCGTGAACGCGAAGCTGCCGATCACGGGCCTGGCCGCAGATATCCTGACGCAACATCCAGAGTTGGTCGTCGCCGAAGGCGGAGCATTGACGTTCGGAGACCAACACTTCGGTCTGCAGTTCGGCGAATACGCCTGGAACGCGATCAACGCCGCGTGCACCGCGAAATTCGGCGCCGACATCCGCACGACGCTCGGCACGGCGATCAACTGTCCGAACCTCGCGCAGTCGATCAGTAACAAGTGCATCCTCGGCATCTGCGTCGGGCACAAGGCCGAGCTGACGTCGATCTGCGAAGGCGGCCTCGATCTGGTCGTCAACGGTGTCCACGACGGGCTCGCGCAGCTCCGAATCGACGTGTTCCACTACGCCTCGGGCACGGCGCACCTGATCGACGATGATCAGGACGGCGTCGCCGATCGGATCGCCGGCGGGACGTGGGATGCCGAGATGAACCTCGGCCTGGGTCTTCGCCACACGCCGGCCACGTTCACCGCAACGCGCTAATACCGGCGACGCGCTAACACCCGCAACGCGCTAATACCCGCGACGCGCCAATACCCGCGACGCGCCAATACCCGCGATGCGCTAACACCCGCGACGCGCTAACACCCGCGACGCGCTAGCACCCGGTGATCGCTGGGGTTAGTGCTACGCTTGCGACATGTCTTTGTGGTCGCGGCTCGAGCGCCGGCTTGGCGATCTCGCCAGCGAGCTTGTCCTCGACGAGCGACGCGACCAGCTCAATCAAGCGAAGCACCTGATCTCGACCGGCAATCTCTCCGGTGCGATCGAGGTGCTCGAGGCGTTGCTCGTCCTCAAGCCCGAGCACGGTCAAGCGCTGATCCTGCTCGGTGAAGCGCGCCTCGCGACCCGCGAGCCGAACCTCGCGCACGACGCCTTCGTGCGCGCGATCGATCATCGGCCCGGAGATCCGGCGGCGCTCGTCGGTCACGGGCTGACGCTCGTCATCCTCGGCAAGTACGAGGCGGCGATCGCGTCGCTCGGGCGTGCGGTCGCGGAAGCAGGCGGCGATCGAGCGATCCTCGCAGACGCGTATCGCGGGCTCGGCGTGGCGTGGCGAAGGCGTGGCGATCTCGACAAGGCGATCCGAGAGCTCCGCAAGGCGGTCACCGAGAATGGGGACGATCTCGAGGCGCGCGCGGCACTCGGCGAGGCGTTGCTGGCGGATTCCGGAGCCTCCGACGAAGCGCTGCGCCATCTCGAACGAGCGGCCGCTGCGGATCAGCCGCCGGCACTCGCGCTGTATGCGCTCGGCAAGCTGTCGCTGCTCGAGGAATCTCCGGCGATCGCGGGAGAGCGGCTCGCGAGAGCGCGTGCGATGTCGGACGACGATGCCACCCAGCTCGGCGCACAGCTGAAGCTCGACGTCAGGCTCGCGCAAGGCGATGCAGCACTTGCAGAGGGCGACGCCTCTCGCGCTCACCAGTTCTATCTCGAAGCACTCCAGCTCGAGCCCAAGCGCGCCGATGTCCACGCAAAGATCGCGGCGGCGCATCGCACGATCGGAAATCTGCCGTCGGCACTCGCGAGCTACGATCGAGCTCTCGCGCTCGATCACTCCAGTGCCGCGATAGAGGTCCTACGCGCAGCCGTCGATACCGCGATCGCCGCCGCCGATTCCGCACGCGAGCTGCAATGGGGAAATGATCTCCTCGGTCGCGATCCGACGGATGTCAGAGCCCTCGTCGCCAAGGGCGCCGCGATGGCCAAGGATCAGCCGGCGGCCGCGCGCGCGTTGCTCGATCTCGCGGCGGCACGCGACGACGTCGATGCTCACGTCGAGCTGGCGCGCCTCGCACTGCCGGATGATCCGAGCCGAGCCGCCGCGTCTGCGCTCGCCGCGCTGCGCGTCCAGCCGCACCATGCGCGCGCGCGTCAGATCCTCACGCAGGCTCGCGCGGCACAGCTTCCGGGCCCGGTGAACGAAGACATCGCGGAGCTGGCGAGCTTCCTCGAGCGCACGGTCGCCAGTCGTCGCGAGCTCGGACATCACGTCGGCGAGGTCGCGCGTGCAGCCGGCGGTCTCGATCAGCCGCTGCTCGTCACGGTCATGGGCGAGTTCTCGAGCGGCAAGTCGTCGTTCGTCAACGCGTTCATCGGCGCCGACGTCGCCCCGACCGGCATCACACCGACAACGGCGACGATCAACGTCGTGCGCTACGGCCGCGAGCGCGGTGGTCGCATCATCTCCGCCGATGGCACGACGCTCGAGCTCGGGTGGGACTCGCTGATGTCTCATCTTCGCGCGCTGACCCCGGACGCGGCGCGCGGCATCGATCGCGTCGAGATCCTCGTGCCGTTGCCTCAGCTCGAGAAGATCAACATCGTCGACACGCCGGGCCTCAACTCGATCCAACCCGAGCACGAAGCGACCGCGCGCGCATTCATCGCACGTGCCGACGCCGTCGTGTGGGTGTTCACCGCTTCGCAAGGCGGCAAGCAGAGCGAGAAGAAGGCGCTGCAGTCGATTCGCGACGAGGGCAAGCGCGTGCTCGGCGTCCTCAACAAGGCCGATCAGCTCTCGACCGCGGAGATCTCGGAGGTTGTCGAGTTCATCGGCGGAACACTCGGCGAGCTCGTCGAGACGATCGTCCCCTTCTCCGCGCGTCACGCCGTCACCTGGAAGCAGACGAGCGCCGGCAACGACGGGAACTGGGGCAAGCTGTCGAACGCGCTTGAAGAGCGGTTCTTCGCGCAGGCACGGCAGCTCAAGCGCGATGCCTGTGCCCGCTCACTGCGCAACGTTGTCACCGATGCGCAACGCTCGATCGATGGTGCCCGCGCACGATCCTCCTCCGCCGCGACCGCCGCACGCGAAGGCCGCGACGAGCTGATGGCCGCGGCACGCGAGCTCGCCTCCGCCATGGTGATCGCGGAACGCAAGGCGCTTTCGGAGCACACCTCGACGCTGTATCGCCGCGCCGCACGCGAGGTCCTCGATCTCGTGCGCCCACGCCGGCTGCCATTCTCGTCTCACACCGCGACCGCCGCCGATCGCGATTATCTGATCGCGCTGTTGTCCTCGGGATTCGATGCCGCGATCGACAGCGGGCGGCGCCGCGTCGCGCTCGAGCTGACCGAGCGGAGTCGAACCGCCGACGCGGCAGCGCGCAAGCTCGCCGTCGCCCTCGGCACCGATGTCGTCGATGACCTGCGCCGCGCGGCGGACGACCGCATCGGCCTCGCGCTGTCTCGCGTCTTCGATCGCACGCGCGCCTATTTGCGTGGCTACCTGCAGGGCGGTTACGTCGAGGCGTTCTTTCGCAACGACGTGCCGCGTCTGGAGCTCTCCGAAGACGCCGTGTATCACGCGCTGTTCCGCGGGGCCCCCGATCTCGATCGCGAGCTCGGAGAACCTCTCGCACGCGCGGCGACCGAGGCCTTTGCCGCACTCGCCCGACGGCTCGATCATTGGGGCGCTGTCGTCGATGTTCAGACGTTCGACCTCGAAGTCGGGGTCGGAAGAGCTCTCGAGATCGTCGCCGCGCGGTTGTGATCGTAGGCTTTGCGCGATGGCCTCCCGTTCCGATCCAAGTCGCAGCATTGCGCCTCTACGGTGCGCGCTGGGTTGGATCCGAGCTCGCGTGATCGATGAATCGCGAGATCGTCCTCGAAGCGCGTTTGGACTTGGCTCGGAGGTGCAGCGCACTCGGGTCTCGGCGACTCGCGAGCACGTTCAGTTGGTCCTTCCTCTGATCGATCTTTTCCGCTTAGGATGCCCGGGCATGGCCAAGCGGATCCCGCGCTCGACAAGCCCGATCCCGAACCGGCTGACGCTCGGGATCGATGAGGCTGGCCGAGGTCCCGCGATAGGGCCCATGGTGATGGCCGCCGTCGCGATCGACTCGCGCACCGCCGCCTCGCTGACCCGCAAAGGCTTGCGCGACTCGAAGGCATACGGCGCCGGAGAAGACGCGCACGAGATCCGCAAGGAGCTCGCGGCCGAGATCCGCGTGCGCGCGAAGTTCGTGATGACGATCGAAGTCGAGCATCACGAGATCGACCAGCGCGTCTGCCGTGGCGAGCTCAACGTTCTCGAGCGCGAGCTCGCGACCAAGCTGATCGATCAGGCGCCGGCTTGCGACAAGATCATCGCCGACGGCAAGCGCATGTTTGCGGCGCTCGGGCAGAAGTACGCGCAGTTCACGTCCGTCGATCACGCCGAGGATCATCACGCTGCGGTCGCGGCGGCTTCGGTCGTTGCCAAGGTGATCCGCGACGATCGGTTCAATGCGATCAAGCAGCGCTACGAGCCCGAGCTAGGCACGATCGCCGGTGGTGGCTACGCGAATGCAGCGACTCGCAAGTGGTTGCGTGCGTACGTCGAGCGCTATGGCCGGTTGCCCGACGAAGCGCGGATGAGCTGGCCGTATCCGCATCTCGCCGATCTACTCGGCCATGTTCGGCCGCTCACGCTGCAGCTCGAGCTGATCTGACGAAGCTCGCTTACTCGGCGAGGAGGCACTTCGTGATCATCGCGTCTTTCGAGACTCGATCTCGATAGAACACGGCGTTCTGCTTCGCGATCCGTTGGGCGATCGCGCGCACCGCGGCGCAGTCACCTCGCGTCGCGGCAGAACGACACTGTGCGAGGAGTTGAGCGACTTCGGGCTGCTTGGCAGCATCGCGCGAGCTCTCCAGATCCGCCTGCGACGTTGGTTCCGGTGCAACGTCGTCAGTGGCGATCATCGCAGGAGCCTTGGTCGCCTTCTTCATGGGCGCTTTGTACGGCTTGCTCGGAGGTCCATTGTTGTCATCGAGAACCGGGGCCGTCTCGGCGGCCAGGCCGCCGACCACACCATTTGCACGCCCACTCGCCGGGCCCTGGTTGACCGCGCCGAGGTCGCTGCGCTGAACACCGGCATGTCGATCGGTCTTGGCGATCGGCGCGGCGGGTTTGGGCGGTGACACGCGAACGGTCGAAGCGGCTTCTACCTTCGGGACCGTTGTAACGGGCGGCTTCTCCTCGACAACCACGCCCGGCGCGCCGCCCGGAACAGCCGCTGACGCTTCGGGTTCCGGAACCACGGCCCGCTCGCGCTCCATCGGAGCGACCGGTGCACCTTCGGTTCGAGACGTCGTCACCGAGACCGTCGCAGGGGCGGACTCGAGCTGGTCGCTCCGTCGGCTGATGAACAGCGCGCCTCCGATCAGCACGATGATCGTCGCCAGTGCGAGCACCCCAGGACGGCGCAACATCTCGAACACGCGGTGCCAGACAGATGGCTTGCCCATGTGCTCGGCCTGCACGCGAGCCGCAGCGATCAATTGTGCGAGGCCGCTCTGCGGTGGTTCCTCGTCGGGGAGCGCGAGCCAGATCGCGCGCAACGATCGGAGCTGAGGATCGTCGTCGCCATCTCGAGTCGGATCACTCACGGGGCGGCCTTCGCCAGATCCTTGTACTCGTCGAGCTCGAGCCGGAGCTTCTCGAGCGCATATCGCATCCGGCTCTTGACCGTGTTCTCTGGAACCCCGACGACGTCCGCGATCTGCTTGAACGGCATGTCGAGGAACTCGCGCATCAGAAACACTTCGCGCTGCTCTTCTGACAACGCAGCGATCGCGAGCTGCATCTGCTCGTGCAGCTGCTTGTTCACACTCTTGCGGTCGCTGGCCATTTCGTTCGAGGGGATGACATCTAACAGCGTGCCGCTCTCTTCGCTGGAATCCATCGGGGCATCCAGCGACGCGTGCTTGCGATGTTTGCGTCTCCTCGTCTGGTCAACGCACAGGTTCCTCGCGATGGTGTAAAGCCACGTCGTAAACTTGGCTTGTCGCTTGTAAGCCTCTGCGCCTTTGATGACGCGCATGAAGGCTTCCTGCAGCAGATCCTCTGCAGTCTCGCGATCGCCCACGAACCGCAGGATGAAGTTGAAGACCGGCTTGCGATGGCGTGACAACAGCACTTCGAAGGCGCGAACTTCGCCCTTCTGGTACATGACCATCAGGTCTTCGTCGGCTGTGTCGTTGAACATTATCTACGCACGCGAGCTTCGAAGGGTCTTGTCGCACACTACCACGACCAATAACGCCCAAACCTGAGGCCCCTTACGGTGTCTGACACGTTGGACAGTAATACGTTGCCCGTCCTTGGAGGACAGATCGACGGATGGCTGTCTTGCACCGCAGGCATGGCTCACCAGCCCTTCCGTACACCCACAGATAATCAGCATTTTCGCCCTGCGCACCGTCGGCATCGACGAAGTCGCGCAGGCTTGTCCCGCCTTTCGTCAAGGCGTGATCGAGCACCTCGCGAATCGCCTCGCACAGCCGCGCCGCCGCGGCGACCGAGAGCTTGTGGGCTCGGGTCGTCGGCCTGAGCTTGGCCCGCCACAGCGCCTCGGACGCGTAGATGTTTCCAACGCCCGCGATCACGCCTTGGTCGAGGACGAACGCCTTGAGCGTCGCCTTCTTGCCCCGCGCGCGCGCGTGAAACGCAGCGTCGTCGATACCGTCGACGAGCGGATCGGGCCCGAGGATCGCGAGCGCCGGATGCGCTTTTTCGTTCGCGCGCAAGAGCACGTCGATCTGACCGAACCGTCGCGCATCGACGAAGCGAAGCTCGCGGTCGCCGAGATCGAGGACGAGGTGCGTGTGCTTTGCGCGCGCGGTCTCGGGCGCGGTGATCAAGAACCGACCGGTCATCCCGAGATGGACGAGCAACGAGCTCGGCGTATCGGTATCGACGAGCAGATACTTGCCGTGACGCCGGACCCCCGTGATCGTTGCACCGACGAGCTTGCGCAGCCGAGCTCGCGGCGGCTTGCGGTGCATGTGGAGGCCCTTGCCGCTGTCCCAGACTGCCGAGATCTTCGCGCCGATCGTAGGCGCGAGCGTGCGCCTGACGGTCTCGACTTCGGGCAGCTCGGGCATTCCCGCTGCTTACCACGCAAGGACGTCAGGCGGTTTCGCGCGCGGCTACGCTCCCAAACGTCTTCATGTCCGTCGGAGAGCGGTCAGACAGCGGAGGGCACCGGAATCGCCGCAGTCAGGACGCCAAACTCCGCGATGTCGAGGGTCTCGCCGCGACGTTGGCCATCGATCCCGGTCGACGCAAGGGCCGCATCGACCACCGCTTCATCGAACACCGCGCGCAGGGCATTGCGCAGCGTCTTGCGCCGTTGCCCGAACGCCGCGTGGACGACATTCGAGTAGTGTTTCTCGTCGGCGATCGGAACCCGCGGCGCGGCATTCGGTAACGGCACCAGCTTGATCACCGTCGAGTCGACTTTCGGCGGCGGCAAGAACGACCCCGCGCCGACCTTGGCGACCGTGCTGACGTCCATGTACGTCCGGACCATCACGCCCATCGCGCCGTAGTCTTTGCCTCCGGGCGGCGCGACGATCCGATCGGCCATCTCCTTCTGGATCATCACGACGGCGCGTTTCACGATCGAGCGTGCGTCGATGATCTTGAAGATCAGCGGTGCCGCGATGTGATACGGCAGATTCCCGCACACGGTGATGACGTCCCCCCGCCACTTGGCGGCCATGCGGAGATCGTAGCGAAGCGCATCGACGGCTTCGATCTCGACGTTGTCGACGCCGGCGAGCTCTGCCTTGAGCACGCGCAGCATGTCGGGGTCACGCTCGAGCGCGATGATCTTGCCTTCGGTGACGCGTTCGGCGAGCTGCGCGGTGAGCGTTCCGAGCCCTGCCCCGATCTCGACGATCCAGTCGTCGTCGGCACTCACGGTCGCATCGACGATCGCCCGAAGTGCACGATCGGAGATCAGAAAGTTCTGCCCGAATGCCTTCTTCGCTTGCAGGCCATAACGACCGAGCAGCACGCGCGCGTCCGGAAATGGATCCGCGCGCAACCCGGCGCCGTGGCCGTTGCCGTTACTGCCATTGCTTCCGTTGCTGCCGCTCACGCGGACCGTGCCAAGGGTGAGGTCGGCGCAGCGTTGAGATCGAGACCATCGCGCTCACCGCGCACGAGGCGGTGATATCCGGCCGCTGCGATCATCGCCGCATTGTCGGTGCATCGCGCCGGCGGCGGGACGTAGACCTTGAAGCCGTCCTCTGCGCCGGCCGCGCGCAAGGCGGCACGCAAAGCCGAGTTCGCCGCGACGCCGCCGCAGACCTGGACGTGCTGGAGGCCATGCTTCCGTGCCGCTCGCCGCGTCTTGCGCACGAGCACCTCGATGATCGCCGCTTGATAGCTCGCGCAGAGATCCGCGAGTGCTTGCGCTTCGGGCACGCCGTGTGCGCGAACGTGATGCAGCAAGGAGGTCTTGAGCCCGCTGAACGAGAACTCCTCCCCGTGCTCGCCGCCGGTCATCGAGCGCGGAAACGCGATCGCGGTTGGATCGCCGGTCTGCGCGAGCTTGTCGAGCACGGCGCCGCCGGGATACCCGAGCCCGAGGAGCTTCGCGCCCTTGTCGAAGGCCTCACCGGCAGCATCGTCGCGTGTCGCGCCGAGCTCGATCATCGATCCGTGATCGTTGACGCGGACCAGCGACGTGTGGCCGCCCGAGACGATCAGCGCGAGGTGCGGCATCGGCGGCGGATCGGGCTCGAGATAGATCGCGGTCAGGTGACCTTCGAGGTGATGCACGCCGACGAGCGGCTTGCCGGTGACCCACGCGATCGACTTCGCAGTCTGTAGCCCGACGAGCAACGCACCGACGAGGCCCGGTGCATTCGTCACCGCGATCCCGTCGATCTCGGCGAGCGTGATGCCCGCGCGATCGAGCGCTGCTTCGAGCACCGGGACGACGTTCAAGATGTGCGCGCGCGATGCGAGCTCGGGAACCACGCCACCGTAGCGGCCGTGGACTTCGTCTTGCGATGCGACGACATCGGCTCGAACGACCGTGCCGTTCTCCACGATCGCAGCCGCGGTCTCGTCGCACGAGCTCTCGAGCCCGAGCACGCGAAACGCAGTCGAGCCACTGGTCGCTCTACTGCTCGATCTACTGGTCATCGCGGCTCTTCGAGCAAGCGACGAATCGCGGGCGCACTCTTTCCGTTGGGATCGAGCTGGAGATACTTGTTCATCGCGGTGCGCGCTTCATCATAACGGCGCGCCGACCACAGCATCATGCCGCGCAGCTCCCACGCCGCCGCGTAGTCCGCGATGATGTCGGTCGCTCCGTCGATCGACTTCAGTGCATCATCGATTCGGTTGAGGCGCTGCAGCGCCTGCGCACGCACGAGATACGTCCGCGCCGTCTTGCGCAGCTTGAGCGAGGAATCCGCGAGCTGGAGAGCTTTTTCGTAGTCTCCGTCGTCGACGGCATCGTGCGCCTTGTCCAGCAGGTCGCGCGCTTCTTTGGTCTTGTCGGCCGTACCGGCGGAGCCCGCGTCGCGTGGCGGCGCTACCACTACGTTCGTTCGTGGGCTCGCGTCGGGCTTCGCGGTTGCGACCGCAGCGTCGACGTGGTGTTTCGCGCCTGCATCACGATGCTCCAACATCGCGACCTGCGCGTCGGGCGGTGAGGTCACAGCGACGGCGCCCACGTCGACGGGCACGGGCACGGGCACGGGCACGACAACCGAAGCGCTGCCGGTTCCGTCCGAGGGCGCCGGCGCCGATTTCTTGTGGCACTTCATATATGCCGCCGCGCCGATCAGCAGCGTCGCGGCGACCATCAACGAACGTGCGAGCGAGCCCGGACCTTGCGCTCGATGGACGCCACCGGCGACGGGCGTCCGTGCCGGAGGAGGCGGCAGCTTGACCGGTTCGATCGCCTTCGCAGGCTCCGCCACTTGAACCGTCGGGAACTCGCGCGTGTTCCGGCGCGGCATGATCGTGACGAGCTCGCGCTGCGGACCGATCGCATCGGACTGCGAGGACGAGATCGGTGCGAGCTCACCAGAGGCTTCCGCGCGATCGCGTCCGAGCGAGCCGATCATCCGCAAGCCGGACTCCTCGCGCTTCGGGGCCTCCTCGCGTTTCACCTGCACTCGGTCGGGCTCTTCGCGCTTCGGTGCCGGCTCGTCGCGCTTCACCTCCGCTCGCTCGGGTTTGTCGCGGACCGGTTCGGGCTCTTCGCGCTTCGGCGCGGGCTCGTCGCGGCGAATCGTCGCGGCGAACCGACGTGCCTTCGACGGATCACTCGAAGCCTCGTCCACCTCGTATGAATCGGCGAGCGGCGGCTCGTTGATCTCGGGGGGCTCGTCGGCTTCCATCGACTGCGTCTGATCGTGGTCTCCGCCGATCTCGCCCGATGCGACCGCGCCGTTGATGTGTTCCTCCCCGCTGTTACGCTCGATCAGATTGCGAGCAGCAAGGATTCGCGGATCGCTGCTGCGCGTCGCCAGCTTGACGCGAGCGACCGCCGCAACGGGCTCTTCGGCGGTGGGTGGCGCATCGTCATCGAACAGGCCGGGCTCGATCGCCTCGGCGGCCGCGACGGCAGCGTCGATCAGCATCAAGCTCGACTGGCGGTACCCGCCCATCAGCGGCCCGGGGATCGGCGTTTCTTCTTCGATAAATTCTGCTTGGACAGGCGTCGGCTCGAGGTCGGGCTCCGGGGCCGGCGCCGGTTCGAGCTCTGGCTGCGGCTGTGCTGGCGGAATCCGGCTCGATCTCGCCTGCAGCTCGCTCAAATGGATCGGCCCCGAAGCGACCTCCTCGATCGGAGTCGGCGCGTCGTCGACCTGGATCAGCGGCATCGGCTTGCCCGTATCTCGCCGCGCGCGTTCGTGCGGGTCGAGATCGATCAGCATCCCTTCGAAGTACAGCCGCGAGATCGTCTGTAGACATTCGAGATCGCCGAAGTCGGACGCGTCGATCACCTCGATCAGAGATCGTTTTCCATCGATGAGCCGAAGGATCCGATTGTTGTCGTCGGGAATTTCGCCGAGTCGGATCGAGAGCTCGTAGGCATCGACCTCGAACCGATGCGCCAGCGGCGGCAGCTGTTCGAGCAGGCGCGACCACTCATCGAGCCGGCGCATGCCCTCCATGAGCAGGCCTTGCGAGCTCGCAGTGATCGCCTCGCGACGACGCACCGTCCGAAACATCACCTCGAACTCGCCCTCGTTCCAGGTCAGCAGGCGATAGACCGCGTCTTCGCCTTGAAGCGTGCCGGCCTCCGCGTCGATCACGCGCCCCTCGCGGAAATAGATCGCTGCTTGCCGTCCGCGCTCGCCGGTAAAGTTGATGACGCCCGACTTGCGACTGATCTCGATCGTCTGGATCACGTCGACGACCGGCATGTCGGTGACGCGCCCCGCGAACCGAGTTCCATCCTTGCGATCGTCGAAGCCTCGACGCTGGCGCTTCTGCAGCAGGATGTTGATCCGCGTGACGATCTCTTTGATGTAGATCGGCTTCGTGAGGTAGTCGTCGACCCCGAGCTCGAGGCCACGGATCTTGTTTTCGATCGCGGTCTCGGCCGTGAGGAAGATGAACGGGATCTCGGCGAGATCCGGAGAGCTGCGAATCCGGCGGCGGAGCTCGAAGCCGTCGAGATCCGTGGCGAAGCTCGTCTCCGAAATGATGAGGTCTGGGGTATGAAGCTCGAGCTTGTCGAGCGCGTCCTTCACCGTGGGTGCAGCCGTGACACTGAACCCCGCCTTGCGCAGCGAGACTTCGAGGACTCGCAAACTGCGAGTGTCCCCGTCGACCAAGAGCAGGCTTTGCTTCGACACGAAAACTGAGGGTGTTAGCGCGAACCGAGTGTTAGCGCGGAACGGGAGACGGGCCCAAGAATCGTATCCAACTAGACAGAACCCCGCCAGCCGCCGAGGCTTCACCGCCCAACGTTTCGGCGATTTTCGGTATGGGTCGGACAATCACGTATGAAGCTGGAGTTGCCCTACGGCCGAGCTCCGTACCTGCTCGATCTGGAGGATCGAGAGGCCGAAGTGATTCGTGCACCCGCGCTCACGCAGCCGCGAGCGGTCGATGAGCTTATTGATGTGGCCCTCATGTCGCAGCCGCTCGGTTGTGCAGGCGGCGATCGTGTCACGGTCATCCTCAGCGATGCCACGCGCGCCGAGCCTCGAGTGGCCTTCCTCCGCGCGCTCCGGGAACACCTCCCGAGTGTCCGGCTGACAATCGCGATCGCGACGGGAACCCACGGCCCGACGAACCTCGACGAGCTCGGCATTCCCGCGGGCCTGCTCTCGAGCGCCACGATCGTCAACCACGACGGTCACGCCGACGCCGATCTCGTCGATCTCGGGACGACCTCACGCGGCACGCCGGCGCGGATTCATCGGTGCGTCGTCGAGACCGACCTCGTCATCGCGACAGGATGCATTCGACCACATTATTTCGCGGGATTCGGCGCCGGCGTCAAAGCGATCTTTCCGGGACTCGGGCAAGCCACCGCGATTCGAGTGAACCACCGGCTCAAGACCGAGCCGAGATCGCGCGCAGGAATCGTCGACGGGAATCCATGCCGAGACGACATCGAAGAAGCCGTCTCATTCGTCAGCGCTCGGGTGTTCTTGCTGAATGGAGTCTGCGGCCCGGGCGATCAGGTGCGGGCCGTCGTTGCCGGCGATCCGGCCTCCGCATTTCGCGAAGGTGTCGCGCTCGCTCGTCCATGGTTCACGGTGCGATCACGACCCGCGCCCGTCGTGATCGCGTCCGACGAGCCTCCGGTCACCGCATCGCTCTACCAAGCTGCGAAGATCGCGGCGGCCGCTGCACCTCTTGTCGAGCCTAACGGCACCTTGGTCGTGGTGGCCGAATGCGCAGACGGAGTCGGCCCTCTCGAAGTCGTCAACGAGGCGATCTTCCGGATCGGCGTGCTTCCACGTCTGCCCTCAGGCGCCCGACTCTTCCTGGTGAGCTCACTGCCGCGTGACCAGGTCGATCAGACGTTGCTGGAGTACGCGGATTCTCCGGCGTCGGTGATTCGTTCGTCCGACGGACGCATCTTGGTGCTTCCGCGCGCGAGTCATCTATTGTGTGAAGCATCCTCATGAACGAGCTCGAGCAAACTCTTGAACGGCTCGCGATCGATCGGTCGGTGGCCGGCCGGCTGTGGAACTTCGTAGAGCTGTTCGAGAAATGGAACGCGAGCATCAACCTCTCGGCTGCCAGCACGCGTGCGGAGCTCGTCGAGCACGTGATCGACAGCCTGCACGTCACGCGACACCTTCGCGATCGGATGCGCGTGCTCGACGTCGGGTCCGGCGGTGGGTTTCCGGTCGTTGTTGCTGCGATCTGTCTTCCGGCATCGACCTTCACGTCGCTCGAGCCCGTCCACAAGAAGCATGCGTTCCTCCGAACGGCGGCGCGCGAGCTGGCGTTGCCAAACCTCAGCGCATTTGCCCGACGTCTCGATGATCACGACGTCCGCGATTACGACGCGGCGACCTCTCGAGCGACGTTTGATCTTCGCGAATGGCTGGAACGAGGTCTAGCGTTCGTGGCGCCGTCGGGTGTCGTCGTCGGGTTCGAAGCCATTCCGCGCTCCGATCTGCCTCCAACCGTGGAGCGGCACCCCTACGCGCTCGGTGACAAACAACGAGCCATCGTTCTCGTCCGTCGCTGACCGCTTCGCGCTCGCGCCCACTTCGCGCTCGCCCGCTTCGCACTGGCGCCCGCTTCGCGCTCCTCGATCCTCTCGGGTCGGTCCGCGACCTTCCCCCTCGGTCACCAGCGTCCCCGCGGTCCGCCGCCTTGTGTCTCGCGTCCGGATCTTGCTCTGGCGCTGCGGCGGCGATCTTCTGGTTCCGCGCCCGCGATCTAGGCTCCGTACCGTTGGCCTCGGTCTGGCGGTGGTTCCCGCTCGCGATCTTCGGTTGCTGCCGGCCCCGCTCGCGATCTTCTTCCCGCGTCTGCGATCCAGAAGCCGAGTCCTGGGCTTTACATGTCTCAGTGGGCGGCGCTCGCGATCTGCCGTTCCTGCCGTTCCCCCGTCCGCGGTCTTCGTCCGCAATCCGCAACTCGCCGGAAGCGTGGGCGCGGACCGGATCGGCGCGCGTTCCCCGATCAACAATCCGCACGCTCGTCAGCCGAGCCGGCCCGGCCGCAGTCCATATCCGTTGACGCGTTGAGCACTGGACCCAACCGCCCGCTGGAATGCCCGAGCGATCGGCGTGCCGGACTTGCCTGTGGAACGGTGTCTTCAGACTCAACCACTGCTCGGAGATGTTCCACGTGGAACGGAGTCACCCGTCATCCTCTGTGGGCCGGAGATCTTCCACGTGGAACGGAGTCACCCGTCATCCTCTGTGGGCCGGAGATGTTCCACGTGGAACGGAGTCACCCGTCATCTGCTGTGGGCCGGAGATCTTCCACGCGGAACAACGTCGGGTGCTCGCTTGGTGCCTTGGCCTCGGTCGATCGGGACGTCGAGCGGTCATGCCCGACGGTTGGTCAGGCCGGGAGCAGATCGGACAATGAGAGGGGATCGGTCGAGAGCAGCCGAACTGGACCAGGCCAGCGCCTTCGGATCTCTTGTTCGTTGCTCAGGGCGAGGTCGAGGCTCTGTCCCGGCTGGAGCGAGAGAACGAGGCCGGCAACAGTGCAGTTGTCCTTCTCGATGGCCTCGATGGTCAGCAGCGTATGGTTGATCGTTCCAAGCGTCGCCCGTGCAACCAGGAGGACGGGAAGGGCCAAGCGCTGAGCCAAGCTGGCCATGTCCGCGTCCTCGGTAATGGGGACCCGCCAACCGCCGGCCCCTTCGACCAGCGTGAAGTCCGCTTGAAGCGAGCCTTCGTGAGCGGTGTTGCTGACTAGATCCAGACTGATCACGATGTCCTCGGCGCGAGCCGCAACCAGCGGCGCGACGGGAGCGCGGAGCTGATAAAGGCCTCGAAGCGGCCCCTGCTGCCAGTTCCCGGCCGCTTCGGCGAGCAGCTCCTGGTCGGCGCCCTTCCGTTGCCCGTTATGGAGCTCGCAGCCGGTCTCGATCGGCTTGAATGCGAAGACCCGCTGGTTTTGGGCGCAAAGTAACCTCGTGAGGGCGGCAGCGACGAAGGTCTTTCCGACGCCCGTGTCGGTGCCGGTGACGAACAGGCCCTTCATCCGAAGATGTCTTTGATCGCGGCTCGAGTTCCGGTTTCGAGGAGATCCAGCTCTCCGGCTGAAAGACTCAAGGGGGGCATCCACACCACGACGTCACCAAGAGGGCGAAGGATCAGCCCGTGGGTTCGAGCTCGCTCGCAGACCTCTGCACCGAGAAAGCGGCCCTCTTCGGGCTCCAGCTCGATGCCGGCCATCAACCCGCAGCGCCTGGTCGCTCGAACACCTTGAAGGGCCTCGATGCGGCGGAGAGCTGCACCAAGCCCGGCAGACCTGGCGATCGCATTTGGCAGCGTCGTCTCTTGGAGCAGGCGTAGCGACTCGAGACCGACTGCGCACGCGAGCGGATTCGCCGTGTACGTGTGTCCATGAAAGAAGTGCTTCATCTCGCGATGCTCACCGAGGAACGCCGAATAGATCTCCTCGGTAGCGAGGGTCGCGGCGAGCGGGAGATACCCGCCGGAGATCCCCTTTGCGAGACAAAGGAAATCTGGAGACACAGCTTCGTGCTGACACGCGAACAGCGCTCCAGTGCGGCCGAAGCCGGTCGCGACTTCATCGACGATCAGGTGCACGCCGTGCAGCTTGCAGAGCTTCGATACCTCCGCGAGAAATCCCGGAGGATGAACGAGCATGCCCGCGGCGCCCTGGATCATCGGCTCGAGAATGAACGCTGCGATCTCGTACGCACGGGACTCGAGCTCGCGCTTGAGGTGGAGCAGTGACCCTGTCCCGTCTGTTCCCGCGGGCGTCGGAATGGGAATGCTTTGAACAAGCAGCGGCCCGAAGATCCGGTGGAACAGCTCGATCCCTCCGACGCCGACAGCACCCAGCGTGTCACCGTGATAGGCCTCGGTCAGCCGAAGAAATTTCTGCTTCGACGGTCGTCCGCGGAGCTGCCAGTACTGAAACGACTGTTTGAGCGCGATCTCTACCGCCGCGGAGCCCGAGTCCGAATAGAACACGCGCGAGAGACCCGGCGGCGCCACCTCGAGCAGCGCGGCCGCGAGCCGGATCGCAGGTTCGTGGGTGAGCCCAAGAAAGGTCGAATGGGCGATGCGCTCGGCCTGCTCGCGAAGCGCTCGATTCAGCCGCGGGTGATTATGTCCGTGGACATTGCACCAAAGAGAGCTGACGCCATCGAGGTATCGACGTCCTTGGTCGTCGATCAAGAAGCTGCCTTGTCCAGACGAGATCACGAGCGGCGACCACGCGGCCATCTGGGTGAACGGATGCCAAAGAACTTGTTGATCTAGTGCTGCGAGGCTCATGTTTCACTCGGACTGACGCATCGCGTCATCTAGAAATCGGCTTGTGTTCTCGATATCTACCGTCGCATGACCCGCGGAGAGGCTCAGGCGGAGGCGCGAGGTGCCCTCGGGCACGGTGGGCGGTCGAATGCCCTGAACGAACACGCCCCGCGCAAACAGCTGGTCGCTCAAGTGCATCACCTTTCGATCATCTCCGACGAGGATCGGCGCAATCGGCGATTCCGACGCCCCTCCAGCGCGTGGTTGGAGCGACCGCAAGTGTCGCGCATTCGCAGCGAGGTTCCGCCGCCGCTGATCGCCTTCGTGTCCTCGCACGATCTCGAGCGCCGCAAGCGTCGCCCCCGACATGATCGGCGGCAATGCCGTCGAGAACACGAACGACCGCGCTCGATTCCACAGCAACTTCGCGATCGCGTCACTCGTCGCGGCGAATGCGCCGAAAGTTCCCAACGCCTTTCCGAAGGTGCCGATCAGCAGATCCGGCGTGACGCCGACACTCGCTGCGAGCCCGCGCCCCTCCGGCCCCATCACACCGATCGCATGCGCTTCATCGAGCATCAGCGCCGCGTCGTGCCGCTTGCAGAGCTCCGACTGGCCGCGAACGTCGTCGAGATCTCCATCCATCGAGAACAAGCTCTCCGACACCACGACTCGCCGGCGTCCGCGATGGACACCAAGGGCCGCGCCGAGCTCGTCGAGATCGCGATGACGAAACACGACGATCTCGGCCCGCGACAACCGACAGCCATCGATGATGCTCGCGTGGTTCAGCTCGTCGGAAAACACGACATCCCCCGCCGCTAGCAACGTGGTCAACACGCCAACGTTCGCCGCATATCCGCTGTTGAACAGCCTGACCCCGCCGCACTGCATCCAATCGGCGAGCACGCGCTCGAGCTCGACATGGCGACGATGGTTACCGGTGATCAGGCGCGATGCGCCCGCGCCAACGCCATCTGCTTCGACCGCACCGGCTGCAGCCCGCGCAATGCGACGATCGCCGGCGAGCGAAAGATAATCGTTCGAAGCGAGGTTCACGACCTCGACGCCATCGATCGTCGTGCGTGGTCCCGTGATGCCATCGATCGTCCGGGGCGTTCGGAGCCGATGCAACGCCTCGAGGGCGGATAGCTCCGCTCGAACATCCTCGTCGAGGCTCACGAGCCGGACTATATCTGCGAGCGGCCCGATGTCACGCCGCCTGATCCGGCGTCCTCGCACACCATCTCCGATGCCACGAGTCCCGGCCCGCAAGGCAGGTCATGCAGCGAGGCGGGTGGAGCTGCCCGAGCGACTCAGCGACCGCGGAAGGTCATTTGCCGATGCAGAAGCGCGCGAACACTTCGTCGAGAATGCGATCGCCGACCTCGACTCCACGAAGCTGCGCGAGCGCCTGAACGGCCTGCCTCACCTCGAGCGCGACGATCTCCGAGGCCAGATGCTGCCTCGATGCGGTTCTCGCCGCGTCGAAGCTATCGCGAGCCGCTGCCGCCATCGCTTGCTGGCGCGCGGTAGTGACGAACGCAGCCTCGTTGCCTTCACGATCTGCAACCCCCGCGAGCGCGAGCACGCGTAACTTGAGCTCGGTCAGTCCTGCACCGGTTGTCGCCGAGGTCTGGACAGCAGCCCGCGCGCCCACGCCGCCGCCGAGATCCGCCTTGCTGCGCACGACGAGACCGCGCCGATCGTAACGCGTGCCATCGTCCCAAGGTGCATTTCCATCGTTGACGACGATCACGACGTCGGCACTCGCAACACGCTGCTCTCCGAGCTCGATGCCGCGCGCCTCGACCGGATCCGCGGTGACTCGCGTGCCCGCGGTATCGATGATCGTCACCGCGACGCCGTTCCAGACGTCGGTCGCCTCGAGATAATCCCGCGTAGTCCCCGGGGCGGCGGCGACCAGCGCGCGCTCCTTGCCGACAAGCGCGTTGAGGAGCGACGACTTCCCGACATTGACGGGCCCGACGAGAGCGACCGTCACGCCCTGGGTGAGGGCCCGGCCATGGCGAAAGCCCTCCGCGAGCTTCCTGCACTCGGCTTCGAGTCCGCCGAGCTCGGCATCGATCGCCTGCTCGTCCGCGGCCGCGATTCCCTCCTCGGGAAAATCGATCCGTCCCTCAATTTCGGACAGCACCCTATGCGCCCGCCGCTCGAGTCTCTCGATCACCGTGCCGAGCTGTCCCGCGAGATTCGCGTGCGCCAGGCGCAGCGCGCGTTCACTGCCCGCGTGGATCACATCGAGGAGTGCTTCCGCGCGAACGAGATCGAGCTTGCCATTCAGCACCGCTCGCCGCGTGAACTCACCTGGCTCTGCCAGCCTCGCACCGTTCGCCAGGACCGCCGCCAGCAACTGCGCCAAGTTCTGTGCACCGCCATGGCCTTGAAGCTCCGCGACATCTTCACCGGTGAACGATGCCGGAGCTCGCATCGCGAACGCGATCACCTGATCGATCGCCGTGCCATCCGGTGCGTGCGCCCAGCCGACGCGAATTGCGCGCTCGAGCTCACCACCACCGATGACCTTGCTGACGATCGCGATCGCTCGCGGTCCACTGACACGAACGATCCCGACGCCGCCGACTCCTGACGCCGTCGCGATCGCTGCAATGGTCTCGACACCCGAGGCGTCGGGCCCCGCGTCGCGTGCGGCGGCCATCTACTCGGCGGTTGCGCCGGGCGCCGCAGGTTCGGGGACGACCAGGATGTGGCGATCCTCGCCTTCGCCCTCGCTGCGGCTCGACAGCCCCGGGATCTCTGCGATCGCCATGTGAACGATGCGACGATCGTGGGGCGTCATCGGCTGGAGCTCGACGATCTGCTTGGTCTGCAGCGCCTTCTCTCCCATCTTCTGGGCGATCTCGCGCAGCCGCGAGACTTGCTTGTCTCGAAAGCCGCCGGCATCGACGACGAGCGGCTTGGTCTTCTCGTCGCGACGCTCTTTGTAGACCGCCTTGTTGACGAGGTGTTGCAGCGCATCGATCACCACGCCACGACGCCCGATCACGAGCTCCGTGTCCGCAGTTTGGATCTCGAGCACCGTCTTATCGGTGTCGTCCTTGATATCGATGTCCGCGGAAATGCCCATGCGTTCGAGAACGCCCAGCAGGAAATCGCTCGCCTTCTCGGCGAGATCTTCACGATCAGAAGTTTCGGTCACAACAGCCTCCATAACCTATCTCCGGCGCGCCTTCTTGCGTTTGGACCTTGCAGGTCCGACGCGTGGGGTGCGCTCCTTCGCGTTGACCGACGGCTCGTTCTCCGAGTCCTCATCATCGTCGGCATCATTGGTGGTGTCCGCGGGCGCGGGCTTCGGGTTCGCGTCTTTTGCGTTGCGAACGTCCTTCGCGACGACCTTGCTCTCCGCGGCTGCTTGGCTCTTCTTGAGCCGTTCGGCGATCTCGAGGCTCTTCTTGTCGAACTTGTTCATGTACAGCGAGTGCAGCGCCGAGAGACACGTGTTCGTGAAGATGTAGAGCGTCAGCCCCGACGGGAAGAAGAACGACATCACACCGAACATCAGCGGCATGCCGTACTGCAGGAACTTCTGCTGCATCCGCTGCGACGGGTCCGTCGTCTGCGGCGTGAGTCGCGCCTGCGCGAACATCGTCACCATCAGGACGATCGGCAGCACGTGGGACGGATCCGGTGCCGTCAGATCGTTGATCCAGCCCGGGATGAACGGCTGCAGGTACAGCTCGCCCGCGTTCGACAGCATCCGATACAGCGCGAGCCAGATCGGCATCTGCAGGAAGATCGGCAGACATCCCGAGAGCGGATTGACGCCGTGCTCCTTGTAGAGCGCCATCGTCTCGACCTGGAGCCGCTGGCGGTCCTCCTTGTACTTCGCCTGCAGACCCTTCATCTGCGGGCCGAGGGCGGCCATCGCCTTCATCGACCGCATCGACTTGGTCGTGAACGGAATCGTCGCGCCCTTGACGAGCAACGTCAGGAAGATGATCGCGATGCCCCAGTTCCCGACGACGCCGTAGAACTTGAGGAGCAGCCACAGCAGCGGCCGGCCGATCTTTCCGAACCAGCCGAAGTCGATGACATCCTTGAAGCCGGTCGAGAATCCCGCCGGCCCGTCGGCGTTCGTCAGCGGATCGTAGTTCTTGGGGCCGAGATAACCGACGACCTCGCGGCTCAGCGCGGGATCACCGGACTTGACCTGCACCGCCGGGAACAGCATGTCGGTCTGCATGAGGCCGCTCGGCTGCGCATAGGTGTGCTTGTCGACGATGCCGCCATCCGGATTCGGCGCAAACCCGACGAGCAAGTATGGATGCTCGAAGCCGGTCCACTGAATGTTCGGCTCGTAGCGCGGGAACTCGAGCAAGCTCTGGATCGGTGTCGAAAGCAGCGTGCCGTCGCGCAACAACGTCGACGATTCCCACACGCGCGCTTGCACGCCACGGCTCGATTCATGCGGCGCGTTCGGATCCTGAAACCCGTAGCTCGTGAGCGCGAGCGTCTGGTGTGCGACGACATTCGCCGGGACTTTGACCGTGACCTTGACGGTCATCTTGACGAGAAACGCGTCGGGCACGAGCACGTACGTCTTCACGACGTCGAGCTGCTCGGTCGAGATCGTGTAACGGATCTCGGTGTCGGAGACCTTCGTGCCGGTCCACTCGGAGCTCACGGGCAGGACGTACGTCGAGCTCGCGAAGTTGACGTTGAACTCACCGGTGCCCGGAAGCTGTGGGACCAGCTCGCCCTTGGACGACGGATCGTTGATGTAGCGCGGATCGGTCAGGTGCCAGGACTTGAGAACACCGCCGTAGCTCGAGAACTGCGCGGTGAACCCAGGGTGCGTCACCGTGATCACCGACTCGGGTCCGCGAGGCTTCGTGACCGAAGGCGGCGCGACCGGCTCGGGTTGTGTCGTCGACGGCGTCGTGGTCGATGGCGTCGCGGTCGATGGTGTCGTGGTCGATGGCGTCGTGGTCGGCGGCGTCTGATCGCCCACACCAACTTGCGAAGTTGGCTTGGCGATCGGCGCCATTTGCGATCCGGCGGTCGGCTTGGCCGGCGGCTCGTCTGGCTTCTTCGCGATGAAGTTCTGCCAGATCAGCATGAACCCCAGCGCCAGCGAGACCGCGAGGAGCAGCCGTTTACCTTGATCCTGCATTCAGTGCTGCTCCTGACAACGATGCTTGTGAGGCACCGGATCGATGCCGCCGCGGAACAGCGGATTGCAACGCAATACGCGCCACGTCGCGAGCGTTCCACCGACGAGGATGCCGCGCGTCTGCACCGCTTCGATCGCGTATTCCGAGCACGTCGGGAGATACCGGCAGCTCGGAGCGCGCTTGAGCGGCGACAACACGCGCCGATAGAGCGCCACCGGAATCAACACGATCCAGACCAGCGCCGAGTGAAGCCGGCGCCATCCGAGGGTCAGGAGCGATCGTGTCATGGAGGTGTTTAGCTGCGCGCGAGTGTCGGTGGTGAGTGGGCGCGATGGGTGCGTGTTGGCGCCGGGTGTTAGCGCGAGGGTGTTAGCGCGATGAGGCAACAACGTTGCGAAGGATGCTAGTCAGATCGGGCTCGAAGTCGCTTGGGTGAAGCTGCCGCGCCGCCGAGTCCTTGGCAACCAGAACGATGTCCCAGCCTGCCGGCACCCAGCCATGGAGTCGCATCCACTCGCGTACCAAACGCTTGATTCGATTTCGAACGACCGCGTTTCCCACTTTCTTGGTGACGGTGATCCCGAGCCTACCGACGAGGTCGGAATCGGTTCTTTTCGAGGCGAGCGCGAGGAGGTGGCGCCCGTGGAGCTTCTGCCCGGTCGATTGGACAGCGAGATATTCGGCGCGGCGCCGAAGCCGCATCTCCTTGCTGATTCCAGAAGGAGCGCGGCGAGGCATCACTTCTTGGCGATCGTCACCGAGATCCGCTTGCGACCCTTCGCGCGCCGGCGACGCAGCACCTCGCGACCACCACGGGTCTTCTTACGGGCACGGAAACCGTGGGTGCGTTTGCGGCTCTTGTTGTGCGGCTGATAGGTACGCTTGCTCACGGCATGACTCCGGCGATGGCGATCACCCAGTCGTTTAACTGGGTCTTGGGACTTGCGGAGGGGGATCGATACTCAAGGTGAGATGGGGTGTCAAGCCGGAGATCACCGAGTCGCTTCGAGACTTCGTCCGCTTCGAATTTTCGCGGCGATTTTCGCCTCGATTTCGGGAGTCGATTTGAGTGCCTGCCGGGAGTCGAATTGCTGTCGGTTTTGTCTTGCACAGTGAAAGCGCCATCTGCTACCTACGCCGGACTTTCTCCTGTGGACAACTCCTTACGAGTGGCCATCGGGGGGACCCCAGAAGGGGCTGTGAATAACTTCTGGATTGGTTGTTCTTTGTCTGTTGGTAGGCCGGTCGTAACATATTGACTTCACAGGACTTTGTCCTGGAGTTGGGGAATGACGCAAGAGCTCCTTTGGGATGAGGCTGTCGGGAGACTTCGCTCTCGAGTAACGCCGCAGAATTACGATATGTGGCTGCGTCCCATCGAGCTCACTTCGTGGGACGGATCGACGCTGCATCTCCGCGCTCCCAACAGCTACGTCAGGCTTTGGTTCGAATCGAATTTCCTCACGACTTTGGTGAAGGAGCTTCGCGATCTCGGGCACGAGGACATCGTGGTCGTGTTCGATCCGGATGCGGAGGGTCGGCCTGCTCAGATCCCCACTCCGGAGCCGATCGAGATGCCGCTTGGCTCGGTTCCGACAAGGACGCTCTCTCCGATCGCCACCAACGAACCCCTCGCGACGACGGCCGCCACCGACGACACCGGCTTTCCAGCGCCCGACGCCGCGACGCTGAATCCTCGCTACACGTTCGACACGTTCGTCGCGGGTCCATCAAACCAGCTCGCGTTCGCAGCGTCGCAAGCGGCGGCGATGTCCTATCCGCCGAAGTACAACCCGGTGTTCATCTGCGGCGGCGTCGGTCTCGGCAAGACGCACTTGCTCCACGCGATCGGTCGTCAGCAGCTCATCAACCGTCCGCACGCACGCATCGTCTACATCTCGTCCGAGCGGTTCATGAACGAGTACGTGCAGGCGATTCGCACGGGCAAGATGCACGAGTTTCGCCGCAGCTATCGCGAAGGCATCGACGTCCTCCTGATCGACGACGTGCAATTCCTCGCGGGCAAAGAGAGCACGCAGGACGAGTTCTTCCACACGTTCAACGCGCTCCACGAGAATCACAAACAGATCGTCCTGACCTCCGACCGCAAGCCGCACGAGATCACCGATATCGCCGACCGGCTGCGGTCGCGCTTCGCGTGGGGCTTGCTCGCCGACATCGAGCCACCGGAGCTCGAGGTTCGAATCGCGATCCTGCGCAAGAAGGCCGCGGTCGAAGCGGTGACGCTTCCCGACGACGTTGCGATGTACATCGCGACCGCGATCAAATCGAACGTCCGCGAGCTCGAGGGCGCGTTGATTCGGCTCGCCGCGTACGCATCGCTGTCCAAGCGCCGGATCGATCTGGAGTTCGCCCAGGAGACGCTAGGCGCCGCGCTGACGCGGCCGCGAGAGATCATCACCGTGGACTCGATCATCAAGATCGTCGCGAACTACTACGGCCTGAAAACCGCTGACATCAAGTCCGACCGCCGCCACAAGTCGCTGGCGAACCCGCGCGCGGTGGCGATGTACCTGTCGCGGCACCACACCAAAGATTCGTATCCCGACCTCGCGCGCGCGTTCGGCGGCAAGCACCACACCACGGTGATTTCTGCCGTTCAGAAGATCGCGGAGCGCGTGAAGGACGACGCGTCCGTTCGCAGCGAAGTTCATGCGATCGAAGGGCTGATTCTCAAGTGAATCGCGCTGTGTCCTACTCTGTTGACCAGCCTGTGGATCGATCCTGGATGAATTTCCTCGTCGGAGTTGTCCACACGTTCACGGCATGTCATCCACCACAGACTACGGACGTCAGACGCTCGTGGTCTTGTCTAGAAAGCCAAGGCGCGGTCGCAAGTTGACGACTTGTCCACCGTGTCCACAGGACCTACTGATCCCTACTACTATTCAGATTTAATTCTTAAAGAGTAAGACAACAAGAGAAGACGGACGAAGAGACGAACGAGGGGACCATGGAGATTCGAATCGTAAAGAACGAGTTCCTGCGCGGCTTGCGGCTCGCGCAAGGCATTGCAGATCGCAAGAGCACGATGCCGATGCTCGCGAACGTCTTGCTGCGTACGCAGGGCAAGAATCAGATCCTGGTCGCGGCCACAGACCTCAACGTCTCGCTCACCGCAGAGCTCAAGAGCCAGAACGCGAACGAAGGCGGCATCACGCTCGGTGCCAAGAACCTCTACGAGCTCATCGCGAACGCTCCAGGCGATGACATCACGCTCAAGAAGGCAGACAACCACTGGGCAGAGATTCGCTCGGGAAAGGTCGCCTATCGCATCGTCGGGATGCCTGACCGTGACTTCCCAAAAGTTCCAGATCATCGAGAGGCGAGCTACTCGACCGTCGAGTCTGCCGTCCTTCGCGAGATGATCGACCGCACGCTGTTCTCGGTCTGCAACGACGAGACGAGATTCCATCTCAATGGCGTGTTCTTCGAGAGCGACGGCAGCAAAGTGAGGATGGTCTCCACCGACGGACACCGACTCAGTAAAGTCGAACGCACGTTGGCAAATGGGCCCAAGCTCTCCGCGGGAATTATAATTCCGAAGAAGGGCCTGCTCGAGATGAAGAAGGTCCTCGAGGCGGGGCCGTCCTGCAAGCTCGCCATCAAGACGCCTCACCTGTTTCTCGTCCAGGAAGACATCGCGATTGCGGTCAAGCTCATCGACGCGCAGTTCCCACCGTACGAGCAGGTGATTCCCAAGGACCACAAGAAGATCATCACCGTCGACCGCGGGCGGTTCATCGACGGTCTGCGTCGTGCGCAGCTGATGTCGTCGGAGACGCGCGGCGTGAAGGTCGCAGCGACCAAAGAGGGCATTACCATCACGAGCGACAACCCGGACCTCGGCGAAGTTCGCGAGGAGCTCGATGCCGAGTACACCGGTGAGCCCATCGCGATCGGGTTCAATCCCAAGTACGTCGTCGAGCTGCTGTCGCAGATGACGAGCGACCAGGTGCAGCTTTGCCTCGGCGGTGAGCTCGACCCAGGGCTCATCAAGCCCATGGGTGGAGACGAGTATCTCGGCGTCGTGATGCCGATGAGGATCTAAAGCTGCGCATCGAAGCGCTGCGCGCGCACGGCGTACGCAATCTCAAGACGCTTCAACTCGAGCCTCGCGAACGCTTCAACGTGTTCGTGGGCAATAACGGCCAGGGCAAGACAAACCTCCTGGAGGCTATCTACGTCGTCGCTGCGCTGCGCTCGTTCCGCACGGCGAAGCTCTCGGACCTCGTCTCGTTCGGCGAGGAGAAGACCAACATCGGCGCCCGTGTCGTCAAGCAGGGCATGACGCGCGTCTACGAGATCGAGCTCGCGCTCGGTGGGCGCAAGGTTCGGCTCGACGGCAAGGCGGTGAGGCCGCTGTCGCGATACTTCGGCGGGTTCAACGTCGTCGTATTCACGCCGGAGGATCTGTCGCTGGCTCGCGGCGCGCCGAGCGAACGCCGAAGGTTCTTGGATCGAGCGGTGTTTAACCTGCGAGCCGACTATCTCGCGACCGTGCAGGACTTCGAGAAGGTGCTGAAGCAGCGCAACTCCGTGCTGCGGATGGCCGGTCAAGGCTCGATGTCACCTGCGCGCGTCGAGGAGATGCTCGCGGTCTACGATGTTCAGCTCGCCCAGCTCGGGCTCGTCATCGCGAACGCGCGCGCAAGCTTCCTCGAGCTGATTCGCGACGAGCTCGCGCAGGCGTTTCAAGCGATCGGCCGCAGCGAGCATACGGCGAGCACGCGATACGTTTCGAAGATCGCAGGCTCGAGTCCCCAGGCCGTCGAAGCGATGTTGCGTGAAGGTCGCGCCAAGGATCTGGCCTCACAGTCGACCCAGCTCGGGCCCCATCGCGATGATCTGGCGTTCGAGCTCGATGACCGGGATGCCGGCGGATTTGCATCTCAAGGCCAGCTACGCGCGATCATGCTGGCCTGGAAGACCGCGGAACTCTCGGTGCTGGCGCGCGCGCACGACGACTTGCCGATTCTCCTGCTCGATGACGTGTCGAGCGAGCTCGATCCGGCACGCAACGCCTACCTGTTCGAGCACCTCGCAAAACAGGCAGGACAGTGCTTCATCACGACCACTCACGAGCGGCATGTTTTGCTCGCCCTGGACCGGGCGGATTACCGCATCGAAAACGGGCAGATTTCCTCGTGAAATCCGACACATGATCTCTTCCTGGGAGTGGTTTCACGTGGTATGCCGTTACCTCCACAGGAAACACCACGCGGATGGCTGATCCCACAACGACTTCGCATACTTCCGAGACCACATACGACGATAGCTCGATCGGCGTACTGAAAGGCCTCGAAGGTGTCCGCAAGCGGCCCGGCATGTACATCGGAGACACCGATGACGGGACCGGTCTGCACCACCTCGTTCACGAGGTTGTCGACAACTCGGTGGACGAACATCTCGCGGGTCACTGCAACCGCATCGACGTCGTCATTCACTTCGACAACTCGGTGACGGTCGAGGACTGCGGCCGCGGGATTCCGGTCGGCATTCACCCGATTGAAAATCGTCCAACCGCCGAGCTCGTGATGACGGTGCTGCACGCCGGCGGCAAGTTCGGCGGCGCTGGCTACAAAGTCTCCGGCGGTCTGCACGGCGTCGGTGTGTCCGCGGTCAACGCGCTCTCCGACTGGCTCAAGCTCGAGATTCGTCGCGACGGCAAGGTCTACTACCAGGAGTACTCGCGCGGGATTCCGGTCAGCGAGTTCAAGCAGACCGGCGTCACCGACCGGCGCGGCACGAAGATCACGTTCCATCCCGATCCGGACATCTTCAAGAACATCCTCGAGTTCTCGTTCGAGCAGCTCGCACAGAAGCTGCGCGAGCTCGCGTATCTCAACAGCGGCCTCGAGATCGTCATCCTCGACGAGCGCAACGACAAGTCGCAGACGTTCAAGTTCGAGGGCGGCATCGCGACGTACGTCGCCGATCTCAACGCGAACAAGACCGTCGTCTCCGACCCGATCTTCTTCACCGGCGAGCATGAAGGCTGCGCCGTCGACGTCGCGATGCAGTGGAACGACGGCTACAGCGAGCTCGTCACGTGCTTCACCAACACGATCAAGAATCGTGACGGAGGCACGCACCTCACCGGATTTCGCCAAGCGCTGACGCGCACGATCAACAACTACGCGAACGAGTACAAGCTGCTCAAGGAAGTCAAAGGCGGCCTCTCGGGCGAGGACCTGCGCGAAGGCCTCACCGCCGTGATCTCCGTGAAAGTCGGCGATCCGAAGTACTCGAACCAGGCCAAGGACAAACTCGTGTCCTCCGAGGTCGCGACCGCGGTCTCGGCAATCCTCGGCGACAAGCTCGGGCAGTATCTCGAGCAACACCCGAAGGATTCGCGCACGATCATCAACAAGGCGCTGCTGGCGTCGCGTGCGCGTGAAGCGGCTCGCAAGGCGCGAGAGATGGTTCAGCGCAAAGGCGCGCTCGAGCTGACCTCGCTGCCTGGCAAGCTCGCCGACTGTCAGGAGCGCGATCCTGCGAAGAGCGAGCTGTTCATCGTCGAAGGTGAGAGCGCCGGCGGCTCTGCCAAGCAGGGGCGCAACCGGGCGTTTCAAGCCATCCTGCCGCTGCGCGGCAAGATCTTGAACGTCGAGAAGGTCCGCTTCGATCGCATGCTGTCGTCACAAGAGCTGACGACGCTGATCACTGCGCTCGGCGCAGGCATCGGCGAAGACAAAGACATCGCGAAGCTCCGCTATCACAAAGTCATCCTGATGACGGACGCCGATGTCGACGGCAGTCACATTCGCACGCTGCTGCTGACGTTCTTCTTCCGCCACTACAACGAGCTGTTCGAGGGCGCGCACGTCTACATCGCGCAACCGCCGCTCTACAAGGTGAAGAAGGGCAAGCACGAGCTCTATCTCAAGAACGAGCAAGCGCTCGAAGACTACTTGCTCGCGAGCGTGTGCAAGGAAACGATGCTTCGCCGCGGCGACGGCAAAGAGGTCACCGGCAACGATCTGATGACGCTCGTCAAGCGCATCAATCACGCGCGGCGAATTCGGATCCAGCTCGACAA
>JAQBQF010000295.1 GCA_028287115.1 Myxococcales bacterium | reverse complement strand
ATCGATGCCACGGGCGCCGAGTTCGATTCGATGGTCGTGCCGCGCGTCGCACGTTAGCTCGCCGGCTGCGTGGAAATTCCGGCCACATCTGCGAGGATGCGGGCATGAAGCTCTGGATGTTCTGCGCGCTCGGTCTGCTGCTCTTCGCTCATCACGCCGATGCAAAAGTTCGTGGCCAGCTCGTCGAGTACAAACAAGGGGACGCCGTGTTCGAGGGCTACCTGGCCTTCGACGATGCCGCGAAAGGCAAACGCCCGGGCATCCTCGTCGTGCACGCGTGGATGGGGCTCGACGACAACGCGAAGAAGCGCGCCGATATGCTCGCCGGACTGGGTTATGTCGCGTTCGCCGCCGATATCTACGGCAAGGGTATGCGGCCGAAGAACAAGGATGAGGCCGGCAAGCTCGCGGGCAAGTACAAGTCCGATCGCAAGCTGCTACGCACCAACGTCAACGCCGGATTCGCACAGCTCCTCAAGAGCCCCAATGTCGATGCGAGCAAGACCGCGGCGATCGGTTACTGCTTCGGCGGAACCACCGTGATCGAGCTCGCGCGCAGCGGCACGCCGGTCGGTGGCGTCGTCAGCTTTCATGGCGGCCTCGATTCGCCGGCGCCCGCGGACGGCAAGAACATCAAAGGCAAGGTCCTCGCGCTCCATGGCGCCGCGGACGTCTACGAGACGCCCGCGGATCTCGCCGCCTTTCAAAAAGAGCTCGCCGACGCGAAGGTCGACTGGCAATTGACCGAGTACGGCGGCGCGGTGCACTGCTTCACGGACAAGACTGCGAGCACCGATCCGTCGACGGGCTGCGCCTATGACGCGGCCGCCGACGCGCGCTCGTGGACGGCGATGAAGACCTTCTTCGACGAGCTGTTCGCGAAGAAGTGACTAACCGGCGCGCGCTCGGACGCCGCGGCCGGCGGTCACGGTAGGACGCGTGCAGTCGCGGTCGCGAAGAACGCGCCCAGTCCGTCGACGCCGATGTTGTCGCCGAACGGTTTGATGAACCCGAGGTTCACGCCGAGGTTCTTCTGGGTGATGCGCGCTCCATAGAACCCGATGAACTGACTGCTGCCGGCTCCACTGGCGTCACCACCCGCCTGGAAGCCGGTGACGACCTCGCCGACGAGCTTGAAGTGCGGCGCGAGCTGGGCCACCACAGAACCCGAGACCAAGAACGGAACCGCCGAAGAAGAACTGTGCTCGATGCCGATGCCGAGATAACCGGACGCGTACGAGTTGCAGCCATCATCGAAGCAATAGCTCACGACGCCACCGACCAGCCCCGCCTCATCCGAGCTGCTGCGGGAGCTCACGATCACCAGCGTTCCATCGAGCGCGACGCGCATGCGGCCCGAGCGGGCAGCCTGGATCTTCGCGGACAGCAGGCCGATGTGAAGGTCCGAAACCGTCGGGGCCACCAGCGACCCGCTGAGCGTGACCTCGTTGGTGGGCGAGTACGACACTCCAATATGAGTGAGCTCCGGGTGCTTGAAGTCCGTGTCCGAACCGAAGCCGAGGCTCGCGGTGAACGTGCCGGCCGGCTCGCTCAGGGCCGACGGGAACAAGAAGGCGCCCGGCGAGTTCGCATCCTCGATCACCCCCTGGTCGGCCGTCGACGCCGGGGGTTCCGGCGCCACCGGCGGCGCAACGGCGACCGGAGCAGGCGCGGGCGGTCCAGCCGCCGGTGGATCCGAAGGGGGAGGGGGCTCGCCGTCGGGCGCACCAGGTTGGGCGCTCGCAACGGCACTGAACCCTACGATCACCAAGCCACACACAAGACTCGTTCTCATGATCTAGCTATCTCACGAATCTGTGCGCGAGCCGAAACATCGGACGTGGCAGATCCCTTCTTGCCACAGTCTTCCAATGCCCAACGTGACGTGCCTCAGTCGAACGCGCCGATTCGCCGGATCTGCTCGGCGATCTCCGCCGTATTCGCGACAAAGGCGCGCGCCCGCGCATCGAAACCGACCGTGATCTGCAGCCGCTTGAGCTGGTCGCGTGCGAGCACGCCCCATTCGCCGAACGTGCCGTCCTCCGCGTGCTCGTCGAGCGCGGCCTTGATCGCCGCGATCCGCGGCGCATTGTCGGACGCGTTGGACTGATGCTGTTGCAGCGCCGTCTGTGCGATGCGGTTTACGAGCTCGGTGAGCTGGTCCTGCATTGAGGGGAGACTCGCAATTCGCGACGCAAGAGGAAAGCGTCTCGGCATGTCAGCTGATGTTGCGGAACGTGAAGTTCGCCTGGGATCGTAGGGGAGCGCACGTTTTCGGCCCGATCGGCGCGGATCGGCAGGCTACTCGCGGTCTTTGAACGTCGCCGGACTCCGCCGCAGATGATCTCGTCCGACGGCCATCATCTGTGTTCGGCGAGCCGCAACTTCTACGTCTGAGTTCGCAGTCGCCGCGCGGACTACCTCGCAACATCGGGGCGCGTCGGACGAGCGAGCATCGTAGGCCGCGTGCGGAGCCCAACGTCGTCCGTGACACCGGCTCGGCCGGTCGTAGATTGAGGGTATGCGGACCCTACGTTTGATCCTAGCCTTCACGCTCGCGAGCACACTGGCGAGCTGCTACATCGACACCGGCGGTGGTTACCGCCATCATCATCGCGAGTATCACCACCAGTATTACCGCTACTGATGCTACGTGAGCGGCCACCGAAGGGCCGCGACGACCCGAGCGATCGGACCGAGCTCCGCTCGCGCGCTGCGATACACCGACTCCGCGGATGCGCTCATCTGCGACAGATCCTCTGCATCGATTCCGATGCCGTGACGCGTACGTTCGAGGATCGTCGCGCAGCGTTCGAGCCCATCGACGCCGGTGCGCTGTGCAAATTCTCGCGGTGCTTCGGTTCCGCTCGCGCGCCAGCCCGCATCGCGTAGTCCGACCAATGCGAGCTGCCACGAGTTCGAGACGCGCTGATCGATCGTCTCTTTCCAGAACGGTCGCCGCAGGTGACGCACCGCGAGCATCCGGCGGAATGGACGCAACGCGAGATTCACGACCTGAAACACGAGCGCCGCCGCGACGATCAACATCAGCCACTGCAGCAGGGGTGGCGGGGTCGACGATCCTGCCTTCGGTTTGGAAGCAACGCTTGGATGCTCGGCCACGGGCGCGACGTTCGGATGTTCCACATCTGGCGCGACGTTCGGATGTTCCACGGCGGGCGAGACGTTCGGATGTTCCACGGCGGGCGAGACGTTCGGAGGTTCCACGGCGGGCGCGACATTTGGATGCGTCGCGGGCGTCGGCGGTGGCGTGGGCACCGGTGCGGGCGCGGGTGCAGTCACCAGGGGTATCGTCGTCGGCGCGGTCGTTACCGTTGGCACCCGCGCTCCGTACGTCGATGACGGCGTCAGGTCAGCTACGGCGGACGGCGGCGTTACGTCGGGTACCCTCGACGGCGGCATCACGTCGGGCGCCTGGTACGTCGGCCACGGATCCTGTTCGCCGACAGTCTCCTCGAACCTCGAGTCTACGATGCCCGCCGGCACGGTGCTGCCTTCGTATGCCCCGGTACCCGTGTACACGACGGGGAGCGGCTCGGTGTCACGAGCTGCAACCGGTGGATAGGCGACATGCGGGGGCTCGTAAGTTCCGAGACCGCTCGTCCCGGTCCCGAATCCAGTGCAGACGTGGCATCGGATGTCCGAGCTGCGCGCGCCATTCGAATGCGTGAGTCCGAGATCGAAGTACTCCTTCACGCGCGTGCGATCACTATCGACATCGGGAAACGCGGGACAACACGGCGTTCCACCGAATGCTGTGGAGGCGGTGGCTTGCGCATGACCGTCGAACGACTCCACGCGCCACAGACGCGGTGCGATCCAAGCCGTGATCGCAAACGTGATCGAGCTGACCAAGAACCCCCAGCTAACACGCGCGACATGACGGCCCGGTCGCTCCTTGAGCACCGTCGGTGGGATCGCTCTAGCGAGCGGCTGCGCCGCGATCGCGCTCCACAAGCCAACGCGGCGGGACTCGTGAACGCGCAAGAACACGACGAACAGCACGGCGACACCGCCGAGCAACACGATGCCTGCTCCATCGGGCGTGGTCTGCCCGTTCGTGCGGTCGAGGATCGAGAGCATCCAGATCACGGCGGGAAACCAGAACGCCGTGAGTGAAGCGCGATCGCCGAGGCTCCAGTACCCGCACAAGATCGCCGGCACGAACGCCTTCCACAGAGAGCTACTGCCGAGCGTGCCCGACAGGAACGGCAGCAGCCAGAACACCAGCACGAAGAGCACCGCGATCACCACCCACAACCGGAAGTCGCGTAACGCCAGGGCTTGGCCAGCGGCGGTGCCGACGATCGCGCCGACCCACAGAGGCAGCAGCGAGCCACCCTCGGAGCCACGGAGTGCCATCAACAAGCCGAGGCCGCCGACGAGCATCAGCCAGTAGACAAGGACCACCGGTGCCGCGAGCCGATCTCGTTGGTGCGCGTTCATGGGATCACCGTCAGGCCGATACGGCCGGGTTTTGTCATGCGAGCGACGTAGTCGCCGGAGAACTCGCTCCAGCACACGATCTGGCTGAACACTGCGCGGTCCTGCCACATCGTCGCGATGCGAAACCGCTCGCGATTGACGCGCGCGGGACGATTATCGTCGACGCCCGATGGGTACGGCAGCGTGAAGAACGGCTTGTCCGGAAACGCCGGTTCTGACGAGCTCCATGCGTGCTCCGGGACGAGCACCCACACTACCTCCTTCACGAGAGGCAACCGCCGTGGGCGGCTCGACACCACGATCTGCCGCGGCGCACTGTTCGTGACCAAGGTCTGAAGTGACACGGTCTTCTGCCAAGCGACTCGCGCACCCAAGCGTTCCACCTGGCGCGACGATCGCGCGGTCATCACGCGCTCGACCGCGGAGATCGAGCCCTTGTTCTCGACGGCTGCCACGAGTGTGACATGCGAGCCCACCTCGGTGAGCGACTTACCGATTCCGAGCCACACGCGCACGAGCGCGTCGAGCACTTCGTCGGCCGCGCGGCACGTGAGCGATTCGACCCCGTGGAGCTGCGTGTCGAGGATCAGCCGCACCGACGGCTCGGCGAGTGGAACTTCGTCGGGAAGCCGGACGACGAGCTCGTTCTGTTGAACCGAACGCACCCAGTGGATCCGGCGCGTGTCGTCGCCGGGCACGTACTCGCGGATCCGGAACGTACCTTCGGTCGGTTGCCGATAGGTCGGCTGCGACGTCGCATCGTCGCCACCGGCGCCGCGCAACGCGGCAACGCCGTCGATGCGTTGCACCTTCGGCATCACCGTGAACTTTACTTCGCCGCGGTACACCGCTGGCGTGTGCGTCAGGCCGAGGATGTCTCCGAGCCACAGGACGAGCGGCGGGGCGTGATGTTCGCCGCGGAGCGCGGGGCCGAGCTCGCTCTCGAGTCGGATGTCGGCTCCCGAGCCGTCGGAGCCGATCGCATAACGCGACGTGGCGCCGTGGCGCAGCGCGCGTCCGGTCGCGAACAGCCGCATCCCGGCCGGGATCCTGACGCTCGTCAGGCGGACTTCCTCGCGCAACGGATCGCCTTCGACGGAGGTCTCCGGAACGATCGCTCGCGTGATCGTGGCGCGCCGCCAAGGTGCCGTGCCGCCGGCGACGAGTGTCGACCAGATCACGGTGGTGCACACGATGCCAAGGCCGAGTAGCCCGACGACACTGAGGCTCGCCCAGCCGGTGATCCGCGCGGCGCACAGAGCCGCTGCCGCCGACCACGCGACCGCGATTCCGCTCGGCGTCAAGATGTCGAGCTGGTCCCACCGCGAGCTGTCCTCGGATTCCTTGGGCCCGCGCATCTCGAGGAGCCTCATCACGAGCGCTCCGGCCATCACCATGAACATCATCACGAGCGGCCGTCCAGCCGCATGAAGGATCGGGTCGCCGTGCGACATCGAGACGATCTTCGCCACGAGCAGAGACGGCACTACGAGTGCCGCAATGCGCAACGTCTTGGCCTTCATGGCTAGCGTGCTCCTGTCACGGCGACCGCGCGCAGCCGTTCGCGCACGGTGGCGCGGTCGGTCCACAGCCGGTGACTCAGCACGTCGGGCGCGACGTGCAGCAGATCCTCCATCGTGACGAACTCGCGCGCCGAGAGCATCGCCCGCGATTGTGACGCGCGAACCCAGGCGAGCGTTGCGCGCGGACTGATCGACTGGCCTTCTTCGCTGCCGCGACGGAGTCGGTTGATGTAGTCGACCGCCGTGCGCTTGAGCTCGGGCGTGACGTGGATCAGCGGTACGGTCTCGCGCCATTCGATAAACGATGCGCGAGAGATCACCGGTGTCAGCGCGGCGAGTGGCGAGGCAGTCCCGAGGTGATAGTCGAGGACCTTGACCTCGTCTTCCGGCGAAGGGAAGCCGATCTCGAGCATCACCATGAAGCGATCGATCTGCGCCGCGGGCAACGCGTAGGTGCCCTGGTGGTCGAGCGGATTCATCGTCGCGAGCACCTGAAACGGCTCGTCGAGCCGATGCGTGACGCCATCGACGGTGACGCACCGCTCTTCCATCACCTCGAGCAACGCCGACTGCGTCTTGGGCGTCGCGCGGTTGATCTCGTCCGCGAGGAGCAGGTGCGTGAAGATCGGTCCCGGCCGGAAATGAAATTGTTTGTCGCGGACGTCGAAGACGTTGGCGCCCGTGATGTCCATCGGCAACAAGTCCGGCGTGAACTGGATGCGCCCGAAGCGAGTCTCGATGACGGCAGCGATCGCTTTGCACAGCTGCGTCTTGCCGACCCCCGGCACGTCGACGAGCAACACGTGACCGCGCGCGGCCATCGCGGTCAGTACCCGCTCGATCACGTCGCGCTTGCCGACGATCACCGATTCGACGGCCTCGACCACACGCAGATACTCCTCGCGGATCCGTTCGACCCGCTCGCGCAGCGGAGACCGCTCGACCGGCGCAAACTCGGTTACATCAACATCGTCACCGCGATACGGACCTTGGTTCTCGATCATCTTGATGTCCTCCGGGGAGTTACCGACTTGATGCCGTGGCAAGCGGCCGATCAGCCAACGCATCACGGGCGAGCCCGCACGCCGCTCGGCGGGCGCTTCCGCTTGGTCATGCCAGAGACCCGCGTACGCATCTGCAAGTCGCCGCCGGATCGGCTCGTCGCCGGCGAGGACATAAAGCAGGTCGAGCAACCCTGCGCGGAGCTCGACCGGGACCCGCGGCGCGAGCGCTTCGGGGGTCTCGCGGACAAAGTCGCGTTCCTTGAGCGCCGGCCTACCGAGTGCCGAAAGGCCCGCATCTGCGCGCGCTAGCTCATCGGGCGACGGCGTTCCGGCCGCGAGCAACACTCCCGCGACCACCCGACCAACGCGCCGCACGTCAACGCTCGACATGAAGCGTCCCAAGTCGTGAGTACGACCAACGCGGACAATCCATTCCCGTCATCGGATGATCCAAACCTGCCGATCTGTTCGCGTCATCGAGCGATCGACACATCTTCGTGACGCCGATAGCGTGGAACGGCGAACGCTCTTGCGCTAGCAAAACCGCACGCGAGGATTCGCGGAGTTACACGCGACACGATGGCACGCTGCGGCAGATCTCGCGTCTCGCCGGCAGGGTGTGCGTTTCGCAAGACGACACGCATCTAAGGCTCCGAACCTCGAGCGCGCCCACGGTCGCAAGGTTTCGTTCAACTCGTTGTTTCGGTTGCGCTCGCGGCCGCGACATCGGGCTGTGCCGGTGGCATCGTTGGGCCGTGATCGATCTGGACGCGTACTTTGCCCGAATCGGCTACCGCGGCTCGCGCGCGCCGGCGCTCGACACGCTGAACGCGATCGTCAACGCCCACGTGCAGGCGATACCGTTCGAGAACCTCGACGTCTTGCAAGGCCTGCCGATCGACCTCGAGCCAAGCGCGCTCGAGCGCAAGCTGGTCCACGCGCGTCGCGGCGGCTACTGCTTCGAGCAGAACACGCTGCTGCTGACCGTGCTCGGCGATCTCGGCTTCGATGCGCATCCGCTGAGCGCACGCGTTCGGTACCAGCGCCCGCGCGACTACACGCCGGCCCGAACGCACCTCTTTGTTCGGGTCGAGCTCGACGAGTCGTGGCTCGTCGATGTCGGCGTGGGCGCGATGTCGGTCACGGCGGCGCTCCGCCTCGCCGAGCACGGACCACAGGCGACGCCGCACGAACCGCGCCGGCTGCTTCGCGAGCATGACCGCCTCTATCACCAGGTGCAGCTCGCGGGCGAATGGCAGGACGTCTGCGAGTTCACGCTCGAAGAGATGCCGCTGATCGATCGCATCGTCGCGAACTGGTACACGAGCGCCCATCCGGCGTCGCACTTCAAGAACCGGCTGCTCGTCGCGCGCGCGCTCCCCGAAGGCGGAAGAGTCGGGCTCCTCAATCGCGAGCTGACCGTACGCCGCCGCGACGGCCACGCCGATCACCGCGTGCTGCACTCACCCGACGAGATGCTCGACGTCCTTGCAGAGCACTTCGGTCTACAGTTCGCGGCGGGCACGCGGTTTCCGTGCGACGCGCTCGACTGGCCCGCGTAGCGCTCACTCCTTCGGAAGCTCGGTCTTCAGTCGCTCGACCTGGCGCAAGGTCTCGCCGGTCGCTTCGAGGTGCATCGGATGGACGTCGGTGCGTCCGAACGGCGCATGGATGATGACTTTGGTCGTCGGGTGCTTGAGCTTGATCAGCTTGTCGACGATCTCGCGCAGCTCGCCTTCGGGCAGGTGCTCGAGCACATCGAGGCACAAGATCACGTCGTACTTCTTGTCCGGCGGCATCGCGTCGACGTCGGACTTCCAGAACTTCAACGTGACGTGCTGGCGGTCGGCGCGCAGCGAGGCGAACTGCAGCGTCGCCGAATCGAGATCGGCGAGGGTCACGTCGAATCCGGCTTGCGCGAGCATCAGCGAGTTGAAGCCGACGCCACCACCGAAATCGAGGATGTTCTTCGGCTTGGCCGCGCGCATGTCGTCGACGAGAGCGAGATCGCTCTCGCGCTTGTCGGCGGTCCATAGGTGCCAGCTGCCGAGATCGTAGATGTAGTTCTTCGTTTGTTTGTAGAACTGCTTGGTCCGCGCGTCCGTCATCGGACCGGTCTTCTCCCACGCGCTCCACTCTTCCTTCATCGGCGCGCCGTGGATCTTTGCGAGCACGTCGTCGTGCGAGCTGGTGGTGAAGGCCATCGCTGCGGCGACGTACTCGTCGCGTTCGGCTTGCAGCTTGGCATCGACGGGCGGTGGCTTGTCGGCGACCGTGATCCGGATCGACGGCGCATGCTCCGCGGCGGGCTGCGCGTGGTCGTTGCAGGAGAGCAGGGTGAGGACGATCAACGTGACGCGGGCGAAGCTAAACACGCGCGCACGTTATCATCGATGTCCACCGCGACCGCGCGACTCAGAGGATGATCGTCGAGCAACCGAGCGTGATGTCGACTTCGCCGGTGGTGTCGCCCTGAATCCGGTTGCAGGTCGAGTCGCACAGGATGATCTGCATCGGGTTCGCCGGGTTGTCGTAATACCAGCCGTCGCCGTTGGCGGGACAGTTTGCCTTCGTCATGACGTAGGGGAACGTCTGCGACGCTGCCCCCTGCGGCGTGTACACGACGTTGACCTCTTCATAGTTCGGCGAGCCGTTGGTCGGAACCGGGATCTGATACTGACAGCCGAGCGCCGCGTGACGGATCGCATTCATCGCAGCCAGGAACTGCTGGTTGACGTTCGCGTTGGTGTCGACGAGGAAGGCCGACGAGGTTCCGCCCGCCGCTGCGATGCTGTTGAGGTTTGACAGCGAAGCGCCGACGCCGATCACGAACGTCAGGATCTTCGGCATCGCGGCGACGCCGGCGGCCGCGATGGCATCGATACCCGTGATCGACGTGTCGCACTCGGATGGATCGCCATCGGTCGCGAGCACGACCACGACCGCATCGCCGACGTGCGTCTGCGACCAGTGAGTCGCATGCATGATCGCGCCCTGCAGCGCCGCCGAAGTCGGCGTCGAGGTCGTGGGCGAGTGTGCGCTCATCGACGAAGTGATCATGCTCGCGACGCCGGGTAGTGGGGCGATCTCGACCGCCGCACCCGCGTAGTCGCTCGCGGTACAGGAATCGGTTCCTCCGCCGAACGCGCCGAGACACACGCCGGCGAGGCAGGGTCCGCATGCGGCGGCACCACAGTCGGCGGTCGTCGTGCACGTGATCGCGCTGCACGTGGCGCCGCCGGGCGGCAAGCCGAAGTACTGTATCCCGACCGAGATGCCGGTGAGACCTGGCTGCTGGACGAACGAGCCGAGCGCGCTCGTCACCGCGGTCCACTTCGTTCCGCCGGCGACTGCGTCGCTCATCGATCCGGACTGATCGAGCATGATGAACAGGTCGAGCGGAATCTGATCGGCTTTCACCATCGAGGTCGCGCACGCGGGTGCATCGGCTCCGCCGGATGTCGATCCGTCGACGTCGCCATTGTTGCCGTTGCCATGCGACTTGCTCGGCCCGCATGCCGCGCTCATGACCATGACCACAAGAACCGGAACCGATGATTTCAACAAAGCGCCCTCCTGCTTTGACGCGCCGACCGTACGCTTGTCGGATCACGATCGACAAGCACGAAGCGACGTACGAATCGTGCACACCGACGAGGATTTACATTTTGCACATCAAGCGCAGGCGCGTGGGCCGCTCTGGTACTGTGGATGAGGGTGGATGAGGATTAGCGGCTCCGCGGTGTTCGAGCTCGCGCGGGCGGCGCTCCGTCGCCTCGGTGCGGCGCCACCGGCGGCCGATGTCATCCGCGGTACGCTGCAAGCGCTCGACGAGACCCGCGAGGGTCCGCCGTATACGGTCGCGATTGCCGGCGAGGTCGGCGCGAGGACAGCGCTGCTCGACTATCTCGCGGGCGAGCGGCTGTTCGATCCAAAGCGCCGCGATCCGAAGGGCACCGTGATGACGATCCGGCGCGGGATGATCACGACCCTGCGTGCGCGCCGCCGGGACGGCTCGATCGAGACCCACACGCTGGGCGCGACGGCGTCGGGTGCGCTCGTGGTCGAAGATTCGGGGATCCTCGAAGAGTCACCGGCCGATCCTCCGCCGTCCGATCCGCCACCGCCGCTCGAAGAAACCCAGCTCGTGCGGCGCATCCCGTGGTGGGCGGTGTGGCGCTGGTTGCTGCTGTGGTTGCGAGCTCGGCGGTCGCGTCGCCGGCGCGCGGTCGAGCCGATCCGGCAGCAGATCGAGCGGCCGATCCAGCGGATCGAACCGGCTCCCACGACTCCGCAAAAACCGCCGGTGAGATCACAGACCGCGCCGGTCGTAGATCCGCGCCGGCAATTTCGGGATGTGCTGCACGAGCTGCTCGCGGACGAAACGCTCGAAGAGCTCGCCGTTGAAGTGGCCGGTGGCCTCTTGCCGGCGGATGTCATCGTGGTCGAGCTGCCGGCCGCTGTCCCGGCCAAGGCCGCCGATCTCTACATCGTCGCGTGCGGTGGCAACGGCATCACCAAGACGCCACAGCTCGACGCGATGCTCGCGCTCGCACCGCACATCTTCGCGGTCGGCCCTGTCGCGATTCCTGCGTATCCCGATCCGCGCGTTCGGCGCCTCGCGGATTTCGCGCACGTCGCGCCGCGCCTCGTGAAGCTCACCGCGCTCGAGCGTGCGCTGTCGGGCGGCGGCCGCGCGATCGCCGCACTCTCGAAAGGCCGCGCGAGCCTCGATGACTTTCTCGCAGCCGCGGAGGCGGGGTTTCGCAAGCGGATCGACGAGCTCGAAGCGCGCCGGATCGCGAATCCCGACGAGCACGTCGCGGCAGAGCTCGCGCGTTTGCGCCCGGCGATCATCGAGCACGCTCACCGCTCGCTACGTCGTGCGCTCACCCGGCTCGACACCGCGATCGCGCGCGTCGCGGCCGAGTGGGCCGATCGGTTGCGTGAAGGCACATCGACCGATGCGCTGCGGACCGCAGCGGCCAAGCTCGACGAGGAATCACCGGCGAACCTCCAGGCGATCCACGCGGAGGCTCTCCGGATCTTGATCGACGAGCTGACCGAGCACGCGCGTGCGCAGTATCTCGAGATCGTCAGTGCGTTGCGCGAAGGAACCTCGAGGTCCGATCCGCTGCCGGCGTGGCTGACCGTGGAGCTCGTGGTCGAGAATACGAGCCCGGGCACGGCCCTCGGCACCGTCGCACGTCGCCTGACCTCGCTGTTCCGATCGCTCGATTCGCTGAAGGCGGATGCGATCGAGCATCTCGACGAACGCATCGCAACGCTCGGCCAGCTCGCGAACGCGATGTTCGCCGACACCGAGCCACGACTCGAACCCGCGGTCACCGGAACCATCGCGGTCGCGCTGCGCCAAGATCTCGAGCGGCACGGCATCTGGCTCGAGGCCGAGCTCGTGCGCGAGCACGCCGAGATCGATGCCGAGTGTGCTCGCCTCGTTCCACTTGTCGGCATTCGCGATCGCGCGATCAACGACGAACGCGAGCTCGTCGCCGCGGTCCAGGCACTCGAGCGCGAGCTGCCGTAAACGAGCCGGTCGAGCTTTGTCGCGAGCAGGGCGATGTGGCTGGCCTTGCTACCGGGAAGCCGGCGTGTAGCTCGTCGCGCGCCGCAGGGTGGGCAAGAGCTCGGCGAACGGCCGCGAAGGCAGCGGGCTGACCAGCAGGCTGCCGTTCTCGAACGCGAGGATCCACTGCGTTCCGGAGACTGCGATCGCTCCGCGAAGTCCGTGATCGATCTCGGTGGCGACGGTGCTTTGCGACCATCGAACGGCACTGCCCGTTCGCGTCACGGCATGCACGCTGCCGTCATCGCCGAGCGCGAGGGTCTTCGCGGCCGCGGAGATCGTTTTCGATTCGGCGACGTCGAGATGCGAGCGGACGAGCGTCGCGTCACGACCGGCGGACGCGATCCAATCGCGGCTGACCGCGAGCGCCGTCACCTGACCGGTGTGCTTGGCGATCTGCTTGCGCGAACCTTCGTCGACAACACCGCCGCGCACGGACCAGGCGAACACGTTGCCGTCGTTGCCCGCCGACACCAGGCGATCGCCGCTCGGCGAGAACGCGACGAAGTGGGTGTCACCATGCGGACCTTGCAGGCTCGCGACCTGCGCGAATCCGGCGCCATTTCGCCGCCACACACCGATCACGCGATCCTGACCTCCCGAAGCGAGCAGCACCCCGCTCGGATCGAACGCGATCGTTTCCGTGCCGCCTTCGTTTCCCGAGAGCACGGACAGCGGCTCGCCGGCGCGTGTGAACAGGGCGATCGGTCCGGCGGTCGTCGCGACCGCGACTAGGTCGTCGCTCACGCGGATCGACTTCACGACGCCGTGAATCGCTCGCGCCACGTCCGGGCCTCCAGACCACGTCACGACGCCTTCGGCCGTGCCCGAGATCACCACCTCATCGGCGAGCGCGATCGCGGTGACGCGACCCGAAACCTTCCCGACCTGCACGTGACCGCCCGTCGCGATCGTCCAGCGCGTGATCGTTCCCGCCGCGTCGACCGCCGCGAGCTGCGCGCCGTCGGTCGCCATCGTGTCAATGGGGGCATGCAGATCGAACAGCGTCGTCGGGATCGCCGAGAGCTCCCAGTGGCGCATCATGCCGTCGTCGTCCACGGAGCGCAGCACGCTGCCGGTCAGCTCCAGCTCGCGAATGCGCGAGGCGTGACCGCGGAGCGCGAGCTCGCGACCGTCGCGATCGCGAACCTCGATGTGTCCATCGTCGCTGCCGCGCGCCGAATATCGATCGCCGGTCGCGAGCGTCGCGACGTCCTCGGTCACGCGCGTTCGGAGGACGTCTTTGGCCACGCCACGCGCAAGCGCCTCGTCGGCGATCAACCACGCGGTGCCCGGATCGACATCGCGGCGAGTCAGCGTCGCGAGCCATGCGAGTGCCTCCGTCGGATCCCGCGCCAGCACCGCGCGCGCCTGCCGGAGCACGAGCTGATTGGTGCGCGTCTCGAGTCCGGCCGCTGCGATGTCGATGCGAGCGCGGGCCTCGTCGGCAACGCGGCGCGCCGCGCGGGCATCGAGCCACAACGTCGTCACGACCGTCGCAAACGTCGCCGCACCGACGACACCGGCGGCGATCCCGGCAGCCGCGAGCGGTCGCCGCCGCACGAACCTGCGCGCGCGTTCGATCGGGCCCGGCGTCCACGCCGAGACCGGGAGATTCGCGCGAAACAGCCGCAGATCATCCGCGAGTGCGGCAGCCGACGGATAACGCGCACTCGGTGCCTTCTCGAGCGCCTTCGCGGTGATCGCTTCGAGATCGCCGCGCAACGCCGGATCGCGCTTGCCGAGCGGGATCGGTGGCGCCTCGCCGATCGTCCGCGCGAGCGCCGCGAACGACAGCCCGCTCGTCTCGTACGGCAGCTCGTTGCACGCGAGCTGATACAGCATCACGCCGAGCGTGTAGACATCGGAGCGCGCGTCGACCTCGTGTGCCTTGAGCTGCGCCTGCTCGGGGCTCATGTAGATCGGCGTACCGACAAGCTCGCCCGCGCGCGTCGTGCCGAGATCGTCGGTGAGGTGTGCGATTCCGAAATCGAGCACGACGGGCCGGCCGTCCGGCTTGACCATCACGTTGCCCGGCTTGAGGTCACGATGGATCACGGCTTTGACATGCGCGTGGTGCACCGCATCGCAGATCGCCGCGAACAGCTCGAGCCGAGCGTCGAGCGAGAGCGTCGCGACGTGATGATCAAGCGTCACGCCTGGGACGCGCTCCATCACGAGGAATGGATGCCCGGCGGCTTCACCGGCTTCGAGCACGCGCGCGATGCCGGGATGATCGAGGCGCGCCATGATCTGCGCTTCGGTCTTGAACCGTGCGAGCGTGCTCTCGTGCCGGCCGTGCAGCACCTTGATCGCCACCTGCCGGCGCGGTGACAGTTGCTCGGCGGCGTAGACGGTTCCCATCCCGCCCTCGCCGAGGACGTCGAGCATGCGATAGCCCGTGATCTCGAGCTTCGCGGGCGGACGCTTCGTCGTGCCTCGTAGGTTCGCGGTCGGAACCAGCGCACCGGTCGCGAGAGGCGATCGCTCGTCGGCGGCGAGCAACGATGCGAGCTCGTCCGCAAGCGCCGGATCCGTCGCGCGAGCTCGCTCCAGGAGCTCGGCGCGGTCGGTCTCGCCAAGGCCGATCGCTTCGCCGAACAGCTCGGTGAGGCGGTCGTGCGCTTCGCTCACGTCTTCTCGAGCTCCCGCGTGAGCCACGCACGCGCGACGCGCCATTCCGAGTGGACCGTGCGCTCGGAGAGATCGAGCGCCTCCGCGGTCTCGATCACCGACATGCCGAGCAAGCATCGCATCTCGACGATTCGCGCCTGCCGCGGGCTCAGCGCTTCGAGTCGGGTGAGCGCACTCTCGATATCGAGCACGTCGGCGTCGAGCTTGTTGTCGGCGAGACCCGACAGGGTCACGCGCACGGCATCGCCGCCACGCTTCGCGGCCTTGCGCCGGCGCGACCGGTCCGCGAGGATCTGCCGCATCGCGAGCGCGGCGATGGTATAGAAGTGCTTGCGGTCGTTCGCGTCCACCGGCGAGGCCGCAAGGCGCAGATACAGCTCGTGCACGAGCCCGCGTGGCTCGAGCGACGACGCGGAGCTCACGTATGCGCGCGCGATCTTCTCGAGCTCGTCGTAGACCAGCGGCAAGAGCTCGTTGCGTGCGACCGCATCGCCATCGCGCACGCGGCCGAGCAGCGCGGTGATTTGCAGCGCGGGAATCTCGGCCATACCCCGAGTATCTACGCTTATCGGGCTCGGAAGTGCGCTTCGTCTACCGCAGGTTGGTCGAGACGATCGCAGCGGCGCGCGGTGCGGTCACGAAGTCCATCACGAGGACGCCGAGGTTTGCGGTCGCGGGATCCGCGAGCAGCGTATCGAGCCGCGGGTTGATGTCATCCGACACGCTCGTGATGTTCGGAAGTCCCATGATCGTCTGATAGCCGCTCGTGAAGTCGAGGAACAACGTCGGCGAGTTGCCGGCGCCGGGCTCGGCGAGGAGGCTCGCGATCGCGGTCCACTTGGAGGCGTCGTCGCTGACCTTGTAGGCGTCTTGCACGCGCAAGGAGGCAGCGTTCGCGATCGAGAACGTGGCGTTGTCCGCCCACGGCGAGGCATCGATGCCGAGCGGCAACGACGTCGCGGGAAATCGCCGCAGCAACACGAGCTTGCCGCGCGCGTCACCGAGCAACGGCACGCCGGCCTCGAGGAACCAGCGGTCGCGGGCCTGTGCGACGTACGTTGCAAAGGTCTCCTCGAACGTGCGCGTCGCGCCCGATGCAACGCTCTCTTCCTTGATGCTGACGATCAGCGCCTCCTTTGGATGCGCGTCGAGGAAGCCGAACATCGTCGCGAGCACTTCGTCGAACGTCTGATTCTGATCGATCGCGCCGTGATAGATCAGGAACTGGTTGTCGACGTGGCGGCAGCGGATGTCGAAGAACCTCACACCGGCGGCAAGCTGTTGTGCGATGGTCAGCTCCTGGGCCTTCGAGAGTCCCGGATAGGGCTCGAACCTCGCGCCCGCATCGTGCGTGCCCGGAATCGAGAGCTCGGTCAGGTAGCGCATATCGGTCACGCGCGACATCCAGTCCGATTCGTCGTGCGCGTCGCCCGTGCACGCGGCGAGCGCGAGTCCAACTGCAGCCAACCACTGCCGTGACACCTGGCGGAGCATAACCCACGTTCGCCGCACCGTGCGATCGATTCGTGGGCGGTGGCACGGACCGCCGGCTCGCGTATCCTCGAGACATGCGAACGTTCGTCCTCGCGATCGCGCTCCTCGCAACGCGCTCGGCGGGTGCCGACAAGCGGCCGCCGATCCACGTCACCTACGATGCGGAGCATCTCGATCTCGACAAGCACATCCTTCAGTTCAAGCCGTCGCGGCCGATCACCGAGGCGACGCTCGTCGCGATCGGTGAGGACGGCAAAGAGCTCGGCAAGAACGCGGCGACCTACGAGCATCCACCGGCCGACGCGTGGTGGTCGATCACGTGGACCCAACCGGCGGACGCGCGCGTCATGATGCTCGAGCTCCGCGTCAAGGCCTCGGACGGCCATGCAACGAACGTCGAGCTGATCCCGTGGTCGGTCACGATCGATCACGAGGATATCAAGTTCAGGACCGACGCCTCGGCGATCGATCCCGACGAGCGCGCGAAGCTCGATGCGAGCCTCTCGAAGATCGAAGACATCGCGAAGCAGGTCGGCAGCCACATGAAGCTGACGCTCTACATCGCGGGACACACCGACACCGTCGGAGCGGCGGCGAAGAATCGCAAGCTCTCCCTCGAACGTGCCCTCGCGATCGGTCGCTACTTCGCGGCCAAGCACCTGGCGATACCGATCGTCGTCGCCGGTTTTGGCGAGGACGTCCTCAAGGTCAAGACGGCCGACGACACCGACGAGCCCGCAAACCGCCGCGCGGATTACGTGCTCGGACCCGCGGGCGGCACGCCACCGTTCAAAGGCGCGTATCTCAAGGTCAACGCGAAGTGGAAACCTCTCGGGCGCTGACAGCGGTTGGCTGTGAGATGCTGGTCGAGGTGACGCTCGAAGGGAATCCAATGCGTAGCCTGCTCGTGTTCGCGTGTGTGTTCGCGGCGTGTGGCGGTGGCGGCACGGGCGTCGACGGCGGCTCGTCATCCGACGCCGCCGTGCCCGCGGCCCGTTGCGACCGTCCGCCACTCGTCGATATCTCGTCGCCGACCGCGGTCGTCGGCGATGGCACAGCCGCAAGTTGCACCGCCGCTGCGCTTCAACAAGCGGCAGCCGGTGGCGGGACGATCGTCTTCAACTGCGGTCCGGCGCCCGTGACGATCACGGTCACGTCGCAGATCACGTTCACGAAGGAGACCGTGCTCGATGGCAAGGCGCTCGTCACGTTGAGCGGCGGAGGCACGACGCGGATCCTTTATCTCGATTCGAACTACAACACGCCGACGCCGCGGCTCACCGTGCAACGGATGTCGTTCCGCGACGGCCTCAGCCCCGCCGGCGGTGCCGACACCGCGCAAGGCGGCGGCGCGATCTATCGCGACGGCGGGAGCCTGACCGTCATCGATTCGGCGTTCGACGCCAACCATGCGCCCGCGCAAGGACAGGATGTCGCCGGCGGTGCGATCTACGGCTTCGGCGGCGGAGAGACGATCATCGTCGGCAGCACGTTCACGGACAACGCGGCGAGTGATGGCGGCGCGGTCGGCAGCCTCAACGGTCACCTCACCGTCATCAACAGCACGTTTACCGGAAACTCCGCGACGGGAACTGGCGGCAACCCGGGCAACGGAGGTGCCGGCGGAGCGATCTACATGGACGGCCGCAACGAAGCGACGTCGCTCTGCGGTGTCACGATCGCCAATAACTCTGCGGGCGCGATCGGCGGCGGCTTCTTCCGCGTCTCGAACGATCACACCGGGTCGTTCGCGATGGATCGCTCGACCGTCGATCACAACCGCGTCACCGTGTCCGGATCCGGAAACGCCGGCGGGCTCTATCTCGAAGGCCTCGCGATCACGATCACGGCGAGCACGATCTCGCGCAACGAGGCGTTCTACAACGGCGGGATCTGGATCAACACGTGTCAGGTCCAGATGACGAACGTCACGATTGCCGAGAACATCGCGACCGGCAGCAACGGTGGCGGCATGTGGCTCGGTCACTCGCCAACCGGAACGATGCTGAACTGCACGATCGCGAACAACCACTCCACGGCCAGGTCGCCGGCGCGATCTTTGGAGATGGGCTGACGCTCGTCAACACGATCGTCGCCGGCAACACCGCGATGTACACACCGAGCTGCGACGTCGCGCGCTCGGGTGGCGGCGGCAATCTGCAGTGGCCCGGCGGCTCGCCGTGTACCACCATGCCGCTGGTCGCCGATCCGATGCTCGGAGCGCTCGGTCACAACGGCGGCGACTCCGAAACGCTGCTACCTGTACCGACGAGTGCCGCGCGCGGCATCGCAACGGGTTGTCCTGCCACGGACCAGCTCGGCAACCCACGCGCTGAACCGTGCACGGCGGGCGCGGTCGAAGTGCCATAGCTGCCGACGTACGCCGCATGACGATCGCACGTGGTTGGGCCAGCCGCGGCACCGCGAGCTACACGCCGCGCGGTGCTGCATCTTGGTTGCACTCGATCGCGGTTGCAGTGGGCAACGCAATCTCACGGCAACTCGAGTAGTCAGCTGTCATCGCGAGGGGTTGCGAGGGTGACTGGGCGGCGCGGCGCTTGCTGTGGCCCGAGGCCATGGTGCGCTTCCGCTATCTCCTGTTCCTGGCCCTCGCGAGCTGCGCCGCCACGCTCGAGACGAATGACGCGGTGGACGAAGAGGCCGATGCGGAGGACCCGGGCCAAGCCGACGCGATCGCCGTCATGATCCAGGACCAAGCAGACGGACCGGTCGTTGCCGAGAAGTCCGTCGATCTCGATGGCGATGGGATCCCCGATACGGTCGAAGAGATGCTGCTGCGGCGTTATCGGCCCTATTACCGATTCTCGAAGCAGGACGGCGATGACGAGCAGTATCGCCCCGCAGATCCGATCGCTCAGCTCACGAATGCACAGCTACGAATCGCAGCCAAAGGTGGCGATGGTACCAGCGACCCGATCGCGGGCTGCGGCCGCGCGGGCGATCATCACCTCGATCCGCCGGACGCGCTCTACACCTGCCGCACCGACACGAGCCTCGTCACGTCGCCGCACAAGAGCAACTACGCCTTGAACCTCGAGAACGCGCGGTATCACGGCGTCTCGTTCGCGGAAGCGCAAGCCAACGCGACCGGGCTGTACGGCCACGTCGCGCCCGCAACGATCAACGGACACTCCGCGTACAAGATCGAGTACTGGCAGTTCTTCGCGTTCAATAACCAAGACATCTCGGTGCTGGGCATGGGCTCGTTCGGCGACCACGAGGGCGATTGGACGAGCGTGCAGCTGTGGTTCGACCGCGAGCTGCATCGTCTCGTCGAGGCTCGCTACCTCGTTCACGCGAAAGCGATCACGTTCACGATTCCATCGCTCACGCCGTCATGCCGCAACTGCACGATCAACGTGAAGGGACCGAACTACGATCCCGATCCGCCGAACTTCTTCGACAAGCCGGAGGCGTATAGCGATAACCAAGCGCAGTTCTTCATCGACGACCAGCACTTCAAGCATGTCGTCGTCTACATCGAGAATGGCGCGCACGAATTCTGGCCGGGTCCGTGGGGCCACGCGCACGTGAACGTCGGACCGTTGGATGTCGATCTCAATCCCCACAATGGATCAGGCCCGAGCTATCTCGTGCCCGAGACCACCCGCCTCTACAACATGGGCGAGGTCGAGCATCCGCTGACGAGAGCCGGCCGCCTGATCATGTGGTTCAACGGCTTCTGGGGCTCGACGAACACGAAAGAGCTCGTGGTGTTCGGCAAGCAGCGCAGGTCCCCTGTCGGTCCCGCGCTGCACTGCAGCTGGACGTGGCCCGGTCGCGGTCCGCTCCCGGGCTGCGAACACTGACGGTCTCGGACCTCTCGCACGGGGCACGTGTTGATCGCGATCGGCGCGACCGCTAGATGCTCGATTTGCACGAGTAACGATTTCGCTCCCGCTTGCGCGTGCCGCGGAGCCCGTCGATGCTCCGCGAGATGACAAAAGCGAACACCGGCCGGTTTGTTTGGTACGAGCTGCTCACCTCGGATCCGAAGGCAGCGATCGCGTTCTACTCCGACGTCGTCGGTTGGAAGACGCAACCGTTCGGCAGCGACGACTACACGATGTGGGTCGGCAGCCAGGGCCCGCTCGGCGGCGTGACCCTTCTCCCGGATGCGGCGAAGAAGATGGGTGCACCGCCGTACTGGCAGGCAAACGTCGAGGTCGCGAACGTCGACGAGACCGTCGCGAAGGTGAAGCAGCTCGGAGGGAAGGTCTACGTCACCGAAGATGTTCCGACCGTCGGCCGGTTCGCGGTGATCGCCGATCCGCAGGGCGCGGTCCTCTCCGTGTTCACGCCGGTGAGCGAGATGCAGTCGCACGACATCACCAAGCCCGGTGAGTTTTCGTGGCACGAGCTCTACACGACCGACTACGAGGCGGCGTTCAAGTTCTATCAAGCGATCGCCGGCTGGGAACGCCTCGGCGAGTTCGACATGGGGGCGATGGGCAAGTACCTGTTGTGGGGCCGCAACGGCACGCAGCTCGGCGGCATGATGACGATGCCCAAAGACATGAAGACACCAGACGGGCGCGCGGTGCCGCCATCGTGGATGTATTACGTCACCACCAGCGACCTCGAGGCCGCGCTCGCACGCGCGAAGGCGAAGGGCGCAAAGGTCCTCAACGGACCGATGGACGTCCCGGGTGGCCAGCGCATCGTCCAGCTCTTGGATCCGCAGGGCGCCGCATTCGCACTCGTGACGCCGCCGAAATCCTGATCAGATCGACTCGATCCGATTGTTGCGATCGCCGTTCGTCGGGTCCCAGTGGATCGTGAAGCCGACGGTGCCCGACATCGCGAGCGGCTCGGCGTACGACAGCCGTGAGAGCTGCGCGTAATCCGATGGATCGATCGCGTTGGGATCGGGTGCGGGCAATTGGCGCTGGGTGATCGAGAACGCCAAGTTGACGTCGATATGATTGCCGATCTGGATCGTCACGAACGGGGCGGCCGTCAGGAGATGGCGCCTTCCCGGATGGTTCAGCTGTACGTCGGTGGACAGCGTGAGGCCGTACGAGATCTTGTCGTGACGGACGCTTCCGAACGCGTCGATGCCGTGCAGCGGATATTGAGCGAACGTCTCACCGAGATCGTTGCGGATGTTGTACCGGTCGATGCCCCAGCCGAGGTGATAGAACACGCCGAGCCGGTTTCCTCGCGGATCATCGGCGGGGAACATGTCCCACTCGATCGCCATGCGCGCGCGCGAGTTGTAGCGATATTGCGCCTTCGGATCCTCGAAGCTCGTGTAGGCACCGGCGCCGATGGACCACGTATCGTTGAACGAGCGGACCGCCTCGGCACCACCGCGAAACGCCCACTGATTGCTATCGAGCGAGACCTGCGTCCCGTCGGCGAGGGTCAGCGGCGGCTGGCGGTTGAGCCCGCCGGACAAGGCCTCGAGCGTCAGCGCGCGGAACCGTTTCGTGATGTAGCGGCCGACCAGCGTGAGCTCGGTACCGGCCGAACGATATTTCGCGGTGTAGTTGCCATTTGCCGACACGCTGAGTGCGATGCCCCAGGGCGAGGTCTCGGCCTTGGTCGCCGTGATCTCCGGCGGCACCGCCAGCGCGATCGTGACGGCGTTCGGGTACCGCGCCGCGACGAACATCGCGATCCCGCGCAAGAAGGCGGGCTCGAGTGCTGCGCGCTGCTCGTCATCGGTCGCGCGCGTGTCGAGATCGACGTTGACCTCGATGACCGGCGGCGCGCCAGGGATGTGCCCGAGGAAGCGCAGATGAAACCGATCGACGAGCTCGACCTCGGTCGCAGTTGCATAGACGACGACATCGGCGCCCGCGCGCGGTGAATTCAACAGGACCTTGTTGGCGTCGACAAACCCGAGGAGGAACGCGGGACACGCTTTGGTGCGCCCGGTCTCCTCGCACTCGATCGCGATCCGGATCGGAGCGCCGGCATCCGCGCGCGAGCTCGCGACTGTGCACAGCAGCAGCGAGATCAGCAGCCAACGGCGCATGGTGCGCAGCGTACTACGTATGGGGAGGCGTGCCGCGTTCGGACACGCATGGCGTCTGTGGGCGCGCACGGGCGCTCGCGTGCGTATGCCTCTGCGGATACCAAGGGCCGACAAGCAGGCCCTCCGATTCGCACGCAATGGCGACGCTGAGGTGAGGACCTGCTCCATCTGCGCCCTCGGCGTTGCCGAGCGTCGCGACGATGGCGACGTTCACCATGAAGCGTTGTTGACGCAGATCCGAGGAATGATGACACGCAGCTTGTTGGTAGCCGCCGCATGCGGTCTAGGCGTGCTCGCGCCTTGTTCCATTTCGCCGGCGAACGCGCAAGCGCCGGTGTCGTTCACCTCGCGCAGCGCCGACATCGACGGCGTGACCTTGCACTACACGATCGGCGGGCAAGGTCCGGCGCTGATCCTGCTCCACGGCTATGCCGAGACCTCGCGGATGTGGCGACCGATCATGCCGGCGCTCGCGGAGCGGTTCACCGTGATCGTTCCGGATCTGCCGGGCATCGGCGATTCCGCCATCCCCGTGAACGGACTCGACATGACCACGGCGGCCATGCGGATTCACAGTCTCGCGAAGTCGATCGGAGTGCAGCGGGCGATCGTCGTCGGCCACGACATCGGCCTGATGGTCGCGTACGCATATGCCGCGCAATTTCCGACGGAAGTCGGGAAGCTCGTCGTGATGGATGCGTTCCTCCCGGGCGTGGGCGATTGGCGAACCGTGTATGACGACCCGAACCTCTGGCACTTCCGGTTCCTCGGGCCGACCCCGGAAGCGCTCGTCAAAGGCCGCGAGCGGATCTACCTCGAGCATTTCTGGGATGACTTCGCCGCCGACAAGTCGCGTTCGATTCCGGAAGCAGATCGCAAGGCCTACACGGTCGCGTACTCACGCCCCGGCCGGATGCGCGCGGGCTGGGCGTACTTCGCGTCGTTCCCCGCGACCGCGAAGCAATTCGCTCGTTTCGCCGAGGTCAAGCTACCGATGCCCGTGCTCGTGATCGGCGGCGAGAAGTCACTTGGCGAGGTGTTGGCGATGCAGATGAAACAGGTCGCCGCCGACGTGACTACCGTCGTACTCGCGAACACCGGCCATTGGGTGCTCGAGGAGAATCGCAAGGGCACGACCGACGCGCTGATGCAGTTCCTATGACGCAGCGGGATCCCCGGACGGGATGATCGACACCGGCTCGACCTGCGGCCGCCGGGTGGTGGTCGAAATTGTCGACGTGTCGAGGAGCCAACGACAGTAGATCGACCGGCGATCGGGTACGTTTACAGCCCAAACGTCTGCACAGGGGGGATGACATGAGAGCGATCCGAACTTTGGTGGGGGCCACAGCCGTGCTCGCCGCGACGACCATCGCAGCACACGCGTTCTGCGGCTTCTATGTCGCCGGCTCGAATCAGAAGATGTTCAACGATGCGACGCAGGTCGTGCTCATGCGCGACGGCACTCGCACCGTCCTCGCGATGCAGAACGACTATCGCGGTCCCCTCGAGGACTTCGCGATGGTCGTGCCGGTGCCCGTCGTGCTCAAGGAGAGCGATGTCAGGGTGCTCGACAAGGCGGTGTTCGACCGGCTCGACTCGCTCGGGTCGCCGAGGCTCGTCGAGTACTGGGAGCAAGATCCCTGTCCGCCGCCCCCCAGGGAGGAGGAGGAGCCGCGCCCGATGAGGATGAAGATGTCGTCGCGCAAGATGGAAATGCCGGCGCCGAGTATGAGCGCGAGCGGCGGCGCACGATCGATGGACGACGAAGACGCAGCGCCTCCGCGAAAGGCGATCGCACCCGTGCTCGCCTCGTTCACGGCCAATCCGATGACGCTTACCGCGGGCGCCGCGACCCAGGTCACGTTCGGCTTTCGCTACTCGAACCAGCCGTGGCCCGATCCGTCGTGCAACGTCGATCACAATGTCGGAGCCGTGTACGACGGCGCCGCGACGAGCGTCACGTTGCAAGAGAGCACGAAGCTCACGCTCACCTGCGCCAACTCGGCCGGCAAGTCGCAGAAGGAGATCAAGATCAACGTCGTCAAGATCGAGGCGCAGTTCGACGTTGCCGAGTATCAGATCGTGATCCTGTCTGCGACCGAAGCAGCCGGCCTCCAGGACTGGCTCAAGCTCAACGGGTACAAGATCCCCGAGGGCGCCGAGCCGCTGCTTCGCCCGTACATCGAGTCGGGCTCGAAGTTCTTCGTCGCGAAGGTCGATCCGAAGAAGGTGAAGATGATCGATGGCCACGCCGCGCTGTCGCCACTGCGGTTTCACTACGACACCGAAGACTTCTCCCTTCCGATCCGGCTCGGGCTCGCGAACTCGTCGGGCAAGCAGGATCTGATCGTCAACATCCTGTCGGCCGACAAGCGCTACGAGGTCGCGAACTACAAGAACGTGTTCGTCCCGACGAACTTCGACGTCAAAGCCTCGGTCAAGTCGCGGTTCGGCGAGTTCTACAACTCGGTCTTCGACAAGACGATCGAGGCGAACCCCGGCGCGGTCGTCACCGAGTACGCCTGGACCGCGAGGCCGCGCTACCACTGCGATCCGTGCACCGACGCGGACATCACGAACCCGGATCTGATGACCCTCGGTGCCGACATCACCGGCGGCCAGCTCGCCAAGGGTAACTTCGTGCTCACGCGCCTCCACGCGCGCTACGGCAAGAAGGACATGAAGGACGACCTCCGGTTCCGCGAGGCCAAGCCTGTCACCGGCGGCCGCGAGCAGTGGGGTAAGTCCGGCATCGAGTACGGTGCCGTGCCGTCCGCGCAGAATTACTTCCAGGCGCGCTACGCGATCCGCTACTGGTGGCAAGGCGCGATCAAGTGTTCGGCGCCGCAGCGCGGCGTCTGGGGCGGTCCGCCCAACGGGGGCCGCGGCATCGCGATCGCTGCGGGCAAGACGGCATTCGCGCCGCGCGGCAAGCTCGACCTCGCGAGCGTGATCAACCGCGACCTGTGGGAGATCGGTTACAAGAAGCAACAGCCGAAGGCACCGGCTCCGCCACCACCGCCGCCCAAGCCGACGACCAAGACGATGGGCCTCTTGTTCGGCGGCAGCGGTCTCGGCGCGCTCCTCTTGGTCGGCGTCGCGATCCTGCTCGTGCACCGGCGACGCGCGCTGCGCACCTCGGTTTAGCAACGCCGCGCATCCCGCGCCCGTGACGGCGACGCGGGATGCCTGCTGGCCGTCCACCTGACCCCGTTTCTCGCGATGACAGCAATCCTATGTGCTGGACGCGCAAGGGGATGACCGCATTCGTGCACCTTGTCGCCGCGAGACGCGGATCTACGTTGCGAACGTCATGTGGAATCAGCTCAAGACGATTCTTCTGTTCGGCATTCTGTCGGCTCTGCTGATCGGAATCGGTGGAACCCTGGCCCCGGATTCGCTGATGGTGTTTGTCGCGATCGCGCTCGTGATGAACGTCGGGGCTTACTTCTTCTCCGACAAGATCGTGCTGGCGACGTATCGCGCACGCGAGGTCAGCGAGGAAGAAGCGCCCGAGCTCTACGAGATCGTCGGGGAGCTGGCGCGCGCCGCGAAGATTCCGCAACCGCGTGTGTTCGTGATCCCCGAGGCTCAGCCCAATGCGTTCGCGACCGGCCGCAATCCGCAGCACGCCGTCGTCGCGGTCACCGAAGGACTCATGACGATGCTCGATCGGCGCGAGATCCGCGGCGTGCTCGCACACGAGATCGGGCACGTCAAGAACCGCGACATCCTGATCTCGACGGTCGCAGCCGTGATCGCATCGGCGATCACGACGATCGCGCAGGTGCTCAGCTTCGGCGCGATGTTCGGCGGTCGATCCGAGGACCGCAACCCATTGACCGGGCTTGTCGGGATCATCGTGGGGCCGATCGCTGCCACGCTGATCCAACTCGCGATCTCGCGGTCGCGTGAGCTCGAGGCCGACGAGACCGGCGCCAAGCTCGCGGCCGATCCCGACGGCCTCATCAGCGCGCTACTCAAGCTCGATCAGGCCGCGAAGCGAATCGCCCCGGAACACGCCTCGCCGGGCACTGCCAACTTGTTCATCGTGAACCCGTTCGGTGCGCGCGAGTTCTCTCGCTATCTCTCGACCCATCCGCCGATCGAGGAACGGATCGAACGACTGAGGGAGTTGGCGGCCGGATCGATGCAACCCCGCTATGCCGGTTAGTCATGATCGGCCGTGGGCCCGCACGGCACGATCTGGCCAGCGCGTGTGATCGCGAAGACCCGCACGGCCTGCATCGCTGACCTGACTCAGAGATGCCGATGCTCGGACGGCGCGTGCTGCCAGTCGTCATTGCGCCCGTCGACGTACTGGATCGGAATACTCGCGCGCTCCTCGTCGGTGAGCCCGTCGAGCGTCGCGACGCTGATCGCGTAGAACTCGCTGCCGAGGGCGGGCAGGTGGCCACCTTTCGCGAACGGGCGGACACCGCACGTCTTGCAGAACGTCAAGTGGAGGAACGGCGCCGGCTTGCCGCGTGGCGTGTGCTGGTAATCGGTGAGCGCGTCGGCGCCGCGCACGAGCTCGAACGCGTCGGCCTTCGCGATCGCGATCCAGATCCGGCTCTTCGAGCAGAACGTGCAGTTGCAGCGCGACGTGCCCGCTGCGAGATCGAGGTCGACGCGGTACGCGACGGCACCGCAGTGGCACGAGCCTGTGTAGGTCTTCTTCATAAAGATAAGAGGGCCCGAGCCGCGAAAACTCATCGCTCGGCGAGCAGAAATCGGCGATGGATCGCGGGATCCAGAAATCCCGTGAGCTCGACGATCGCGCGATCTCGCAGGGTTACGAGCTGCAACGCGCCGAGGCGGAAGTCGGGACCTTGGTAGCACGCGAACGCGAGCTGGCCGTTGGCGCGCATCGGAACGAGCCGCCACCCGGTCGCGAAGATGCGCTCGGTAAAGAACCGAGCGAGGCTCTCGTGGCCGACAAACCACGTCGGGATCGGAGGCATCGTGAACTTCGCGTCGCGCGACAACATCGAGAGTATCGCGTCGACATCGCCGCGGCCCCACGCATCGACGTAGGCGGCGACGAGCGCGCGCTCCGCCGGCTCGCCGAGCTCGCGAAGCGTTGCTTGTTGCGAGCGAGCTGGAATGCGATCTGCGACTTGCGCGCGTCCGCGTTGCAGCGCGCTCGTGATCGAAGCGACGGTGGTCTCGAGCAGTCGTGCGGTCTCTTCGGCGGAAAATCCGAGAACGTCGCGCAGGAGGAGCACGGCGCGCTGGGTCGCAGGGAGAAACTGCAGCGCCGCGATGAAGGCGAGCTCGATGCTCTCGCGCTGCTCGTACTGCATCTGCGGATCATCGGGATACGGCTCGATCCAAAGCGGTTCGAGTAATGACGCGGCGAGGTCGGTTCCGGTCGCGGCAGGACCGTAGTCGCTCGTCGAGATCCGCTTCGGGCGCTTGGCGATCACCGCGAGCGACGCGTGGGTCGCGATCTTGTACAGCCACGCGCGGAACGAGCTGCGATTCTCGAGCGTGGCGAAGCCGCGCCAGGCATCGAGCAGCGCGTCTTGAAGTGCGTCGTCGGCGTCATGGATCGATCCGAGCATCCGGTAGCAGTGCGCGTGCAGCTCGCCGCGCAGCGGTGCGACGAGCTCGTCGAAGGCCGCGTTCGTGATCACGGGGATCACCTTAGCTCGATCGCGTGGTGAACGTACCGATCAGCCGTTCGTAGAGCCCGATCCTGAAGAGGATCACCGTCTAAGTCTCGGATCGCGCCTTCGCGTCGTACTCGAACACGCGGCCCACGTACCCGGGTAGACCGGCGATGCGCGCGCACCACGCGGCGACTGGCTCCGGCAGCGCGAGCGCGATCTCCGGCGCGACGTGCGTGTATGCGTAGACCGCGAGGTCCGCGACCGATGGCTGATCTCCGACGAGGAACTTACGGGCGCTCAGCACGCCTGCCAGAACAGCGAGGCTCTGCTTGCCCCACGCGACCCGGCGCTCGGTCTCGTCGCGGCGCGTGCGATCGCGGCCGGTGAGGATCCAGAACCGCGCGCTACCGATCACCGGCTCGATCTCTGACTGCTCGAACATCAGCCACGCGAGAGCGCGATCCTGGTCGGCGAGGGATCGCGGCATGTACGCGCTACCGCGTGCGAGATGCCAGAGGATCGCATTCGACTCCGGCAGGAACGTGCTGTCGTCGAGCTCGAGTACCGGAATTCGACCGGCAGGATTCTTCTGCAAGAACTCCGGCGTGCGCGACGCGCCGTCGAAGATCGGGACCTCGACTCGTTCGTACGCGCGGCCGAGGAGCGCGAGCAGCAGCTCGACCTTGTACCCGTTCGGCGAACCTGCATACGTGTAGAGACGCATGCGCGCAACGTAGCGAGAATCGAGCTCGCTCGCTCGCCGGAACGTCACCTGTCGACACCGAGACGTTAGCCACCACGTCTGCGCGATCCGGATCTGCGGGAGCGCGTCGCTGCACGCTTGCTCGGCGACACATCTCCGAGCTCGGCGGCCAGCTTCTTCGGCGCGAGCAACCGATAACTCTCGGTGAGGACGGTCGCGACTTCGTCCCAGTCGACTTTGCCGGCCAGTCGCATGCCGATCACCTTCTCCCCCACAGGGTCCCCCACTCGGCGTGAAAGAACGGAGGGCCCGCCGTGCGAAGGGCATCGTAGAGGAACCCCGACGAGCGGAACGTCAGCACGATCAAGGGACCGTCATTCCCCGCGGCGCGGGCAAACGCAGGAGGCCACCGTCATTGATCTCGAGAACGTGCGCAAAGGTGCGCGTGCGGATCTTCCAGCGCCTTCCGACCCACGCCGCCTCTTCTTTCGATTCGGGAACGCGCCGGCAGATGGCGCGAAGCGTTGCGAGAACAGCTCTGTCGATCATGGCTTGCTTCGCCCAAACGACATGTAGCCCAACATCGGGTGTTGTCGAAAGTCTCCATGACGTGTGACCGCGCGGTCACAGGTGCCCGCATAATGAGTGATCTGCAGGCGCGGTGCTCGCCTTGCAACACACGAGTGCGGAGGGAATCGATGATGCGTCTCTACCAGATCATGATAGTTGCTTCGGCGTCAGCGGCGGGCTGCGGGGGTACCACGATCACCGGCGAGCCCCTGATCTCGGGCAGCGTCGCGGGGAGCTACGATGGCTCCGCCTACGCGATCAAGTACGGCGTCGCCGCGCCGCGAAAGACCGGCTTCGTGATCTTGCTCGGCTCGGAGCCGATCAACTGCGATAGCCTCACGGCCGCCGACCCACCGAGCGGCGACAGTGCAGCGATCTCGATGCCCGCGCTCGACGTCAACCACTACGGCAACGTAGGCGTCGAGCTGTTACACAACATCGGTTCGTTCACCGGGACTGGCTCGAACAGCGGCTCGGTCGAGATCACCAGCTCGAATTCCGCGAGTGTTGCGGGGACGGTTTCGTACTCCGACACCATCAGTACAAAGATGTACTCGCTGAGCGGCACGTTCGAAGTCCTGCGGTGCCCGTGACCCGCAGTCGAGATCACGCCAGGACTGCGACACGGGCGCTCGGCGACACGCATCCGGATCGCCGGCGCGTGAGATCGTAGAGACTCCGCCACTCCGACTGGCCGCGTACGTACTCGGAGGTACGAACGCAGCATGATCCAACCAGTCGGGGGAGAGCGCGATTCGCGGCTGTGCTGCGATGACGTCGATGACCCGAAGGGCACGCCACGCTCGTGAGGGTCCTGTGCGTTCACCCGAGCGGGCTCATGTACAACGAGATCTTTCTGCGTCTCGAGCCGCTCGGCGTCGAGCTCGTCGCCGCCGCCGTTCGCAACTCTGGCCACGACGTGCGGCTGCTCGATCTGCAAGCTTCATCGCATCGCACGTTCTTCCGACTCGTCGACGAGTTTCGTCCCGAGGCGGTGCTGTTCGGCATGAATTACCTCGCGAACCTTCCCGAGGTCGTCGATCTCTGCAAGGCAATCAAGCAGCGGCGGCCGCACACGCTGACCTGCGTCGGCGGGCACAGTGCCTCGTTCACGGCACGCGAGCTCCTCGATCACGCGGCTGGAGCAGTCGATTGCGTCGTGCGCGGCGAAGGCGAAGAAGCTGCACCGCGTTTGCTCGCCGCGTGGCGCGACGACCCGACGCAGCTCCATCGCGTCGCCGGCGTGATGACGCTCGACGGTGAAGGGCCGCCGCCGGAGACGATCCATTCCCTCGACCATCTGCGCCCGGCGCGCGACCTGCTCGCGAATCGCAAGAAATACTTCATCGGCGTGCTCGATCCGGCGGCGTCGATCGAGTTCTCCCGCGGGTGTCCGTGGGACTGCTCGTTTTGTAGCGCGTGGACGTTCTACGGCCGTAGCTATCGCAAGATCGCGCCTGAGGTCTGCGCCGCGGATCTCGCGACGATCCGCGAACCAGGTGTGTTCATCGTCGACGACGTCGCGTTCATCCAAGCCGACCACGGCCACGCGATCGCCGACGCGATCGAGCGCCGAAGGATCAAGAAGCGCTACTACCTCGAGACGCGCGGTGACGTGCTGCTGCGCAACAAGGAGCTGTTCGCGCGGTGGAAGAAGCTCGGCCTCGAGTACATGTTCCTCGGTCTCGAGGCGATCGACGCCGAGGGCCTCAAAGTGTTCCGCAAGCGCATTCCGCTCAGCAAGAACTTCGAGGCGCTCGAATGCGCGCGCGCGCTCGGCATCACGGTCGCGGTCAACATCATCGCCGATCCCGATTGGGACGAGGCGCGGTTCGCGGTGATCCGCGACTGGGCGCTATCGGTGCCCGAGATCGTGAACGTCACGGTCAACACGCCCTATCCGGGCACCGAGAGCTTTGTCACCAACGCGCGCGCCTTCACGACGCGCGACTATCGCCTGTTCGACATCCAGCATGCGGTTCTTCCGACGAAGTTGCCGCTCGAACGCTTCTACGCCGAGCTCGTGAAGACGCAACAAGTGCTCAACCGCAAGCACCTCGGACTCGCCGCGCTCAAAGCAACGGCTGCGATCTCGGCCCGCCTGCTGCTGCAAGGCCAGACGAACTTCATCAAGATGCTGTGGCGCTTCAACACCGTCTACAACCCGAAACGTCAGCTGGCGGATCACGCGCGCGCGGTGACATACCAGATGACGCTCCCGGCGAGCGACCGCCAGCCGCTCGAGCGGCGCAAGCTGTTCGTACTGCAACCGAGTAACAAGGCCGCGGAGGCAAACCTCGCGATCACCGCGGAGGCGGAGAAGCCTTTGGGATGATCCTCGAGCGGCGGAGATCCGCCGTCGCTGCGCGGCGACGCACTCAGCGCGTCACCTTGATGATCGTGTCCCACGTGCGGGTCGTGACGTCCTTGCCGCATGCCTTCTCGATCAACCTCATGAATACCGGGCCGCGCGGGCCCGGGACGTAGGCGCTCAAGACTTCGTTGCCCGCGACCGCGAGGATTCCCGCACCATCGGACTCGATCGGCAACTTCAGCCGTGTCTTGGGGGGCACGCGAAGGAACGTGACCACGCGCTTCGCCTTCGAGGAGAGCTCGAACACGCGATACGGATCGGAGGCGAGCAGAGCCTGGAGTGCTTCGACCGGCCGGATGATCGTAAGGAACGATCGATCGAGATGCCTCGTCATTGCTGCTTCGGCCTTGCGCTCGAGCGCAGAGATCGATGTAGCGCGCGTCGAGAACACGACGTTGCCGCTCGATACGACCGTCTTCACGTCGGTGAATCCTGCCGCCTCGAAGGCACGCTTGAGCTCCGGCATCTTCGCGTTGAGGGGACTGACTCCGCGAAGGAAGGCCGCGTACCGCATCCCGCGAGACTACCTCTGGTCCTCGGCTCCGGGGACGTCGTGCCAGCGCGTTGCGTCTTTCAATCGAACTGGCGATGACAGGCTTCGTCTTGTTTCGTCTTCGCGTCGGCATCGCGCTTGGTGGTCTCGGCCGCCCACACCTTGGGGAGCATGCCAAAGTCGCAGTTCATCTGGTCGATGTCCTGGGTCAGGCGCGCGATGCAGACATCGCGGTTCGTGGTGACGTCCGTCTCGCAGTCGCCACGCGTTCCCCTCACCGGCTGATCGAGACAGACGTCGGAAACGCCGTGGATGCCGGGCGCGTTGAACCGGCGGAACAGGTCTGTATGGTCGCTGTCGGCTCTGGGCTCGATCGCCCACAGCGCGCCCATGTGCGGGGCGAACATGCAGGTCTTCCACGGCTGTGACTTGCACCGATGCACCGCGGCGAGTAGCGACTCGAAGCCCTGTCGGTTGGCGATGAACGGGTTGGTCTGTGTCGTGCGGAGCTGTGTGATCGGTCGCGCGAGGCAGTCGTCGAGGTTCTTCTGCTTTGCGGCAGCCGCCGTTTGTGCCGGTGCCGGTGCCGGTTTCGGTGCTGCTGTCGGTCCGGACGCCGCGGGCAGCTTCTTGTTCTTCGCGTCACTCGCGGCCACCGTCGTATTGATCTTCTGTTGGGCAGTCGTCAGGCTCGCGGTCACGGCGGTGTTCGTCGCCGTGCCCTCCGAGAGACCCTTGCCGATCGCCCGCAGGGTGGCTCCCTCCGACTCGGCGCGGTCTTGCTTGATCTTCCCCGCGAGCGCCGCCCACGCCTGCTGATGCGCGGCGTAGACCGCGGTGACGCGGTCGAAGCGCGCGGCGCGGTCCTCGGCGGTCTCCTTCATCCTACCGTGCAAATCGCACCCGTCGGGATTGCCTTCAAGTGCAGTAGGCATGGCAACGAGACAGAATGCCTTTGCCGTCTCGAAGTCTTGTCCGACTTCCAAGCCGAGCATCATGCCGTTGTCGAGAGCGTTCATTCCTGCCAGACAGCTGCGATGATCTCCACGCTTGCAGCCAATCGCGAGATACTCGATCGCCTTGTCGATGCTGATCGGTGACGGCGGGGTTACGAGGTCGGGCGGGAAGCCGTGGCTGTAGCAGCCGTTGACGGGCCCGCCGCCTTCCTGATTGAGCTCGGGGTAGTCACCCCCGTCATGACCGCTGATCAGGCCGCGGATCTCACAGGCGCCTGCATACGAGACGGCGTCCTTGCAGCGTTTGAGATCGCCCGTGGTGCAGTTCTGGATCGCATCGGCGTAATCCGCTTTCCAGTACGCGCTGACCCACGCGCACGCGTTGACGTCGCGCTTGAAGATGCATTCGCTTTCGGCGCCGTTTCCCTGCGCTTCGGAGTCGAGGGTGACCACTCGGAGCTGGGCGAGTGTCTCGGTTCCCACTGGCCGCCGGAACGACCCGCCACATGCGGTCAGCGCGAACAACATGGGCACAGCGAGATTCTGAAGGAGATGAGCCTTGACCATGGGTCAGGGTAGTCGAAGCAAGCCGAAGAAATCGACCTGCCGCCTACAAAGTCGAGGCTCCGCGACACGGGGGAAGGAACTGTCGATAGCCGATCGGGATCCGTCTCGCCACCCTCGCGTCGAAGACCGGACGTCGAACATGGCGACCCGATCCGCCGCCACGAGCGACCGGTATACTCGCCCGATGGCAGAGCTCAAGGACCACGCCGGCGCGGCCGAGCATGCGTTGGCGAACACGCTCGTCGATGTCGAGGGCTCCGAGCAGGTAGGCGCGTCGAGCTCGTCGCTGCAGAACCCGCCGTTCGACGAGCGCTACCGCGACTCCTACGTTCTAGCGGAAGGCGGAATGGGCCAGGTGCTCGTCGCCAAAGACGTGCAGATCGGACGCGACATCGCGTTGAAGCGGATGCTCCGCGACCGGGGCGACGAGACCGCGGGCCGCGCTCGCTTCGTTCGTGAAGCGCGCGTGCAAGGTCAGCTCGAGCATCCCGCGGTCGTGCCGGTGTACGACCTGGGCGTCGACAGCCACGGCGATGCGTGGTTCACGATGAAGCGCGTGCGCGGTGCGACGCTCGGTGACATCATCGCGCGCCTGCGCACAGATGATCGCGCGGCGACGGGTTTGTATTCGCGGCGCCGCCTACTGACTGCCTTCGACAGCGTCTGTCTCGCGGTCGACTTCGCGCATAGCCGCGGTGTCGTTCACCGCGACCTCAAGCCCGGCAACGTGATGCTCGGTGATTTCGGCGAGGTCTACGTCCTCGATTGGGGCATCGCACGCATCCTCGGTGCAAGCGACGTGGTGATAACCTCGAGCCGGCGCGCTTCGCCGATCGCCGACGCGACGACAGTGGGGGAGGTGGTCGGCACGATAGGCTACATGCCGCGCGAACAGCTCCTCGGCGAGGTCGATGCGATCGGTCCGTGCACCGACGTCTGGGCGCTTGGCGCGATTCTGTTCGAGCTCCTCGCTCTCGAGCCGTTGCGCCCGATGCAAACGCTTGCCGTGGCTATCGCCGAGATCGACGACGAGCTCGACTGCCGTCCGTCGCGACGCCGCCCGGACCTCGCGATTCCGCCCGAGCTAGACTCGATCTGTAGCCGCGCGCTTGCGACGGATCCGTCGCAGCGTTATCCGAGCGCACGCGAACTGAGCGAAGCACTCTCGCGCTTTCTCGACGGTGATCGCGATCTCGAGCTGCGGCGTCAGCTCGCGTCGGAGCATCTCGAGATCGCCCGGCGCGAGGCCGAACGCGCGACCGCGGGAGGGACCGGCGCACTCGGCGCGCGCGCACGCGCGATGCAGGAGATCGGACGCGTGATGGCGCTCGATCCCACACGCGAGGACGCGCCGCGAGCTCTCGCGCGGCTCCTCATCGAGCCACCCTCGGAGATGCCACCCGAGGCCAAGGCAGAGCTCGACGCATCGTTGCGCGACACCATCCGTGTCGCGAGCAAGGCCGGCGCTCTCGGCATGGCCGCTTGGTACCTGTTCCTGCCGTTCTACCTCTGGATGGGCATTCGCGATTGGCCGACGACGATCGCAGTGCTGTGCTTGATCGCGATGGCAACCACGTTCGCTTCCCTCGGTGTGCGATGGCCCGACCGGGGCCAGACGTGGATGGTCGCGACGGCGTGCGCCAGCGCGCTACTCGTCGCGATGCTCACGCGTGTAGTCGGGCCGCTCGCGTCGGCACCGACACTCGCCGTGGGGCTTGCAGTCGCAGGCACGCTCCATCCCACCGGATTACGGCTGCCGGCGATCGTCGGCTTCGTGATCGTCTCGCTCGTGGTGCCGCTCGCGCTCGAGCTCGTCGGCGTGCTCGCACCGTCGTACCAGTTCCACGACGGCATCATCGCGGTGATCCCACACATGACCGCGCTGCAACCGCTCCCCACGATCGTGACGCTCACGCTGACGAGCGTGGGCACGATCGTCGCGCTCTGCATCTATCTCATGCAGCTGCGCCAAGCCCTGCGGGATGCGCAAACCCGCCTTCACCTCCATGCGTGGCATCTGCGCCAGCTGGTCCCCGGTGGTGCGGCCGCGCGAACGTCATGAGTGACACGAGACGTCGTCACACGCGTGACATCAGCGCCCGGTATGTCCGGAGCCGGATGGAGATCGAGCACGCGTCTCGCTCGAAAAGGTGAGTAGATCCTTCAAGCGTTCGCGGATGGTCGCGAATCCCCGGCGCTGACCACCTCCTGGTCCACGACGTGCACGGCGTGCCAACGCGAAGTGCCGCGAGTCACGGGCGCTGCAACCTCGCACGGGAGGATCAGATGAAGCTCGACATCAAAGTGGCCGCGGTACTCGGGGCTGCCGGCCTGTTCACCGCTGGCATCATCGCTCTCGCACAGCCGACGGAGAATGAAATGCCGGAGCCGTTCGCCAGGACGCTGGCGCGGATGTCGGCTGACAAACCGAAGATCGAGCAAGCTCATCGCGACCTGCTGAACGCGCGTTACGATCTGAGCGTTCAACCCGCGGCCGGAGTCACGATGACTCGCGGCAAACACATCCAGGAGGGCATTCGCGTCCGGCTGCCCAATGGATGGACCTGGGAGAAGCTGGCCGCGCTCGCCCCGAACGAGATCCGCGCGCGCGATCTGTTCCCGCAGGGATTCCTCCCGCTGCCGCACCCGAATCATCCGGAGGGCGGCATGGTGTTTCCGAAGTCAACGATCGACGAGACCAAGCGCCAGACCGGCCGCGACCTCACGCGATTCGATCTCGACTTTGATTTTCCCGACCACGTCATGCCCGAGTTCCCGCCGGCGATCTTTCTGACGACGCGCATCGATCTCGGAGATGTCTCGGGTGGCAAGCTCATCACGCTCGAGAACTTCCACGAGCAGTTCGATCACATCCTGAACCCGAAGCAGGTCGAGGGACTACGCCTGCTCCTCACGCCATTCCCGCAGCAACAGTTCAACGCGACCACCGACCGGCGCTCCGTTCACCCGAGTGAAGGTGTGGCGTGCTTCGAT
>JAQBQF010000252.1 GCA_028287115.1 Myxococcales bacterium | reverse complement strand
CCACCGGATCCGGTGTGGGTTTCCCTCTTCCAACCGCATGGTATGGTTAGGGCGTGAGCTCCCTGGTTCAGCGCAACAAAGTGGTTTCCAAGCGCAAAGGCGCGATGGCAGTCGCGACCGGCGTTGGCGCAGGGGTGGTCGCCGTCGCGGGTGCACCCGTCGTCGGCGTGATCGGTCTCGCCGGTGCCGCCTACCTGGCTTGGGATTGGTTCTCGTTTCGCGTCAAGAACGGCATGCGATTTTAGCTGAGCGGGCTCTGGGTGCAGCGCGGTGAGTGGCAGCGCGGTGAGTGACGAGCAAAGCTTCGCGGCCGGCCTTGTCGGCGTGGTCCTCGATGGCCGCTATCGGCTCGATGCCTTGCTTGGCGAGGGCGGCATGGGCGCCGTGTTTCGCGCGCATCACCTCGCGATGGATCGCAAGGTTGCGGTCAAGCTGCTCAAGCCGCACCTGACGACGGACGAGGTCGCACTGCAGCGGTTTCTGCGCGAGGCGCGCAGCACGCTCAAGGTCGAGTCACCGCACGCCGTGAAGGTCCTCGACTTCGGCGTCACGCCGTATCAGCCGCCGGAGCGCGACTACTACATCGTGCTCGAGTACCTCGACGGGCGCTCGGTGCAGCGCGAGCTCGACGTCGACGGTCCGTTCGCGCCCGCGCGCGCCGTGCACATCGCGAAGCAAACGCTGCGTGCACTCGGCGCCGCGCACCGGATGGGTCTCATCCATCGCGACATCAAGCCCGACAACGTGCTGTTGCTGCGCGTCGGCGACGATCCCGATTACGCGAAGGTCCTCGATTTCGGCGTCGCAAAGCTGATGGCCGGCACCGAACAGTCCACGCAGTCTCAGCTCGCGCTGACCCAAGCAGGCATGGTGTTCGGCACGCCCGAGTTCATGTCGCCCGAGCAAGCGTGCGGGCTCGAGCTCGACGCCCGCAGTGATCTCTACTCGCTCGCCGCGACGATGTTCGCGATGTTGACGGGCTGCGGGATGTATCGCGCAGGCTCGGCTATCGAGTGGCTCACGCATCATGCGCGGACCCCACCGCCGCACCTCGCCGAAGGGCTTCCGGATCTCGCGCGGTTCACGGAGCTCGATCAGGTGATCCAGCAATGCCTCGCCAAGCATCGCGAGCAGCGCCCGCAGACCGCGGACGACATGATCCAACTGCTGACGTCGATCGAAGGCACGCTGTCGCGCAAGACCGGCGAGACCGTCGGCGCGCATACGAAGGTGGCGCGCGCGCTCAAGTCGGCGCCATCGAGCTACTTTCAAGCGCTGCCGAGCGAGACGCTCGATCCGAATGCGACGTTGCCGCCGCCGAGCCCGCAAGCGGTCAGTCGCGCGAACGCGCCGACGCTGATCGCCGCCGACGCTCCGACGACCACGGGGACGGTGACCACGGTGCGCGGTGGGAACCGAGGGCTGTGGCTCGCGGCAGGTGCACTCGCGATCGCCGGCATGATCGCGGCGGTGATCGTCGTCGCCTCGCGCAAGCAGGCAGCAGTTGCGGAGCCGCGCACCGGAACAGCCGGCGTCATCAAGATCGATGCGCAACCTGCCGCGATGGTCGTCGAGGCTCCAGCCGCGGATGCAGCGGTCGAGGTCCCCGTCGATGCGGCGCCGATCGTCGCGCCCGGATCAGGCGCTAGACCGAAGCTCGTGATGCCGGCGAGCAGCGAAGCCGCCAAGCACCTCGCCGCGGCCGAACAGGCCAAGCAAGCGGGCAAGAACTTCCGCCAGCTGATCGAGGCCGACGCCGCATTGCACGCCGACCCACACAGCGTGCGGGCGCGGTTTCTGCTCGGCGACGCCCTGTTGACCTCTGGTGATCTCGCCCGCGGTTGCAAGTACTTACGTGACCTCGGGCGAAATTCTGCGGCGCTCGCTCGCGCACATTCGGCAGGCTGCCCCAGCAATTGACCGCCGTCACGGAGGCCCCGTATCCTAGCTCGTCGATGAGCGAACCGAAGCGTAGCTGGGTGGGGCGGCTATGACGGTGCAGCCCGGTACTTCGTCGGGCAAGCAGTCGGGTGCGCACGCCGCGTTCGTGACCCGCTTGCAAGCCGGCATGCAACTCGGCGACTACGTGCTCGGCCAGCCGCTGTGGCCGCTGCGCATCGCAGACGCATATCGCGCGAACGGTCCGAAAGGCGCCGCGACGATCTACGTGATTCACGCACCGATCGCCGCGTCAGCGGTGCGCGATCAGATCATCAGTGGCACGCGTTACGCGGCGGCGCTGCCCGAGCACAAGCATCTGGTCCGGACGCTCGCCGCTGGTCTCACCGGTGAGACGCTGTGGATCGCGACCGAGGAGGTCGACGGCTCCCTCGTCCGCGACATGCTCGTCAAGAAGCGACAAGCGGGCTCGGCCGGATTTGGCGCGCGCGGCAGCGGCAACCTGATCGCAGGCGTCACCGCGGCACTCGGAGAGGTCCAGCACAGCGCGCTCGCGTCGGAGTCGATCACCGTGAACCGCACCGGCCGCGTACGCGTCGCGGATCTCGCGCTCGGGCCCGGCACGCTCGCGGCGATGCAGAGCGGCCTCATCAAGATGCAGAGCAACGTCGCGCCCGAGCTCCACGCCGGCGGCGCCGCGACTCGCACGACCGATGTCTACGCGGTCGGCGCGCTGCTCTATGAGGTGTTGGTCGGCAATCCGCTCGAGCGTGGTGGTCCGCGGCCCTCCGAGATCGTGCCCGGCACGAACCAGCAGATCGACGAGGTCGTCGCGCGCGCGTGTCATCGCGATCCCGAGAAACGGTTTGGCCGCGTCGATGTCGTCGGCGAGGTCGTCGCCGAAGCACTCGGCGAAGGCGGCGCGATGATGACGTCCGCGGTGCCGACGCTCGCGCGCGCACCTGGGCTCGAGAAGCACCACGAGCAGGTGAGGCAGAGCCTCGCGCAAGACATCGCGGCCGCCGCGAGCTCGCAGACCCTCGCCGCCTCGGCGTCCGGCAATCACGTCGTCGATCGCGCGCTCGCCGCCGCCATCGCGGACACCACGGAGAAGTTCCTCGTCAGCAAGGGCCGCCTCGATTACGGCCCGTTCTCGCTCGCGGACATCGTCAAGCAGATCGAAAAGGGCGAGATCGTCGCCGGCAATATGATCATGGACAAGGACAGCGGTGCGCGCGGCGATGTCGCGCAGCACCCGCTCCTCGCGCCGATGATCGATGCCGCACGGCAGCGGATCGACGATAGCCGCCGCGCCCAAGCCGAGGTCAAAGCCCAGAGCTCCGAGAAGAAGCGAGGCGCCCTGCTCTACGCGGTGATCGGCCTCGGCGTCGTCGGCGCCGCGCTCGCGGTGATGTTGATCATCAAGTCGACGCGCCACGACGATGACCCGCAGAAAGTTGCCGGCGTCAGCGCGCTCGATGGCGCGCAGCTCAAGGTCAAGGTCTCCGAGCCGAAGAAGCCACCTTCGCAACATCATGCGGGCGCCGGCGGCCACCACACGCACGCTGGCAACGTTCCGGGCAACAACAGCGAGAATCTCGCGCTCGATCTCAGCGACGACAGCGACGAGACCGAGACGCTCGACATGGGCAAGGTCTACGCGGTGTACTCCCACTATGGCGCGCAGCTCGGTGGTTGCTTGCAGTCGACCGGCGCGGGCCAGGCGAACATCAGCATCATCATCGACGGGCCGAGCGGACGGATCACGTTCGTGAAGGTCAACGGCCAAGCAGCCGGCGGGCTGTGGAGCTGCATGAATCGCGTGCTGCGCAACATGCAGTTCCCGACGATCCATGGCCCGCGAACCCGCGCCGAGTTCGACATCGGGCTGTGAGAACGATGACCTTGACGTCAACGCTGTCAGGGTCCAGTGCGGCGAGCATGTCGTGACCACGCCTTCCGGACCTTCGTCACGCGCGCCTTCGAATTCGGATTCGCTTTCCGGTCCACGCGCCGAGCTCTCGAAGGTGATCCCACGCCGCCGGCAAGTGCGCTGGTGGATCGGGCTCCTGATCTCGATCGTGTTTGCCGCGATCACGATGGCGCTGATCACCGCCGAACGGTTACTCGCTTCTTCCGGATCCGGACGGGTCGTGGCCGGACAACCAGCGCCGCTCACGGTCCGTGTCCCGCCGTTCTCGGGATATCAGACGCAAACCGGACGGATCGGCGGCGACGCGGCAATCTTGATCGCCCGCGGCGACATCGCGACCGAGACCGACGAGAAGAACCTCGCCTCGATCACCGAAGCGACGCCGCACGGCACGGTGCCCTATCTCGCATACTTGCTGCTCGCGGGCGTGCTCGCCGGAGTCTTCACGCATCACACGAGGCGGTCGAACCGCGGTCGCCTGCTGCGCGTCCAGCTCGTCAATCTCGCGATCATCGTGATCTCCGCGGTCATCGTAAAGACGCTAATGCTCGCGACCGCGCTCAGCATCCTCGTCGTACCGGTCGCGCTGTTCGCGATGGTGCCGACGCTCGTGCTCGATCGCGTGGTCGGGCTCGCGACAGGCACGCTCGCGGCGCTGATCTTCGCGATGCTCGTGCCGTTCGACGTCGGCGTCGCGATCCTGTTGCTCGTGCAGGTCGGCGCGGCCGGGCTCGTCGTGACCGAGCGTCCGAAAGCGCGCTGGCGAGCGGCGCTGTCGGCCGGCGCGATCACGACGCTGTTCACGGGGTTGACCTACGTGTTGCTCGAGTACCTGACGCACGGCCACTTGCCGACGGGAAGCGACCCACTGCACGCGGCGTGGCTCGCCGCCGCGATCGGACCTGCGATCGCGACGGTGATCGCGGTGCCGCTGATCCCGCTCTATCAGCTGCTCGTCGGCGAGATCACGCAGCAGAAGCTCGTGCAGCTCGAGGATCTTTCGCATCCGCTACTCCGGCAGATCGCGGAGAAGGCTCCCGGCAGTTGGCAGCACAGCTTGATGATGGCGAACATGGCCGAGATCGCTGCCAACTCGATCGGCGCGAGCGGCCGCCTCGTGCGCGTCGGCGCGTACTTTCATGATCTCGGCAAGTCACTTCAGCCGAAGTACTTCATCGAGAACCTCGAGCCGGGCGAGACGAGCCCGCACGATCGCTTGCCGCCCGAGGTCTCATGCGACGCGATCTTCGCGCACGTCACCGAGGGCATCTTGACCGCGCGCCGGGCCGGCCTCCACGAGCGGATCATCGACTTCATGCACATGCACCACGGCAACGGGGTGCTCGAATATTTCTGGGCGAAGTGCCGCGAGCAAGGCAATCCCAAGAACCTCACCGTCGAGCATTTTCGCTACCCCGGCGTGCCGCCGCAAAGCCGAGAGACCGCGATCCTCGCGATCTGCGACGCCGTCGAGGCTGCATCGCGGGCGCTCAAGAAACCGGACGCGCAGTCGATCGAGAGCCTCGTCCAGCGCATCGTGTACGGCAAGCTCCACCTCGGGCAGCTCGACGAATCGGGGTTGTCGATGAGCGATCTGCGCCGGGTCGCGGACTCGTTGCGCGAGACGATTCGCCACGCGAATCACGGGCGGATCGAATATCCGTGGCAGAAGGCGCAGCAAGATGCGAGCGCGTCCGCAGAGATCAGCGTGACGACTGCGCCGCGGCTCGATTCGCTCGATCGTCCCGCCGAGGCCGACAGCGTGCGCACCCCGCGATCCGTACGCGACGATGCGCTCGCGGATACCGGCGGCCTGGCGACGCCCAAGCTGCGGATCGGTTCGAGCAACGGGAACGCGGACCTCGGCATCGAAGCGACCGCACCGGTGCCGCGCGAAGCGCAGCAGAGCGATCGCATGGAGCGGACCTCGCGGCCGCCACCGAACGAGCGGGATCCGGAGCGATCGCGCGAACCCGCGTCGCAATCGGCGCGCGACTCGCAAAGGGACGAACGCAGCTCCCGCACGTCGCGTCCGCCCGAGGCGCGTTCCTCGGAGTCATCTCGAGACGAGTCGCCGCGGGGCGCGCAAACGGCGCTCGATGGCCACGGGCAGTCGGGCCGCGACTCTCAGCCGCCACGCGAGCACGGCCGAGGATCGCAGCCGCCGCGCGACGTGAGCGCCGCGCCGATGTTCGTTCGCGAGACCGACAGCGGCGCGGTGATCGTGCCCAGCCGAGGAGATGCCGCCGATCCGCAGCACGACCGAGAAGATCGCGGAGCACAGACGATCGAACGTAAGCGCTCGCCGACCGCGGCCGAGGTCAAGCAATTCGCAACCGACGCTGCCGCGGCCCTGAACGAGACGTCGAACAACATGGCGGCGCTACCTCGCGAGGTCGCGGAGATCCCTTCCATCGCTCGCAAGCGTGCCGCGACGCTCCCGCCGAGTCCCGCGCCGCGGCGTTCGCCGACGATTCCTCCAGGCCGGCCTCCGACGCAGCCTCCGTTCAAGGTCGACGAGCCCTCGCCGGCCGCCTCGAACGTGCCGCTGTTTGCATCGAGTACGCCGAGCTCGTCGCCCGAGCTCGCACCGGCTCGCGTGAAGCAGCCCGGGCCGGTGTCCGCCGACGAGCGGATCACGATCCCGCCACCGATCCGTAGGGAAGCGCTCCTGATCGAGGATCCGCCCGCCCCGGCCCCGCGCAGGACCGCCGAGTGGGTTGCACGATCAGGCAGCGACGATTCGAGCACGACGCAGCCTCGGATGATCCGGGTCGACGACGCGGCCGTCACGCAGCCGCGGCTCGAGCGGCCGAGCTCCGAGGTCGGTGACACCACGACGCCGAGGCTCCATTTGCCGGATCACGCGGGCTCGGCGCCACTCGGAGAGGACTCGCCTTGGGGCAAGGAGCTCGCGTCGCGCATCGATGCCGCACTCGATGACGACTTCGGAACCGAGACGCCGGTGAGCCCACCGACGCGCGCCGAGATGCAAGCGCTGATCGGCAGCGCCCCCGATCCAACGCGACAACAATCGTTCGAAGAGATCGAGCGCCTGCACCGCGAGGGGCTCCAGCGTCGCTCTGATCCGATCCTCGATTCGCACGGGCGGCATCCACATCCGACCTCCGAGGTCGATCCGGACGACATCGAGGCCGCGATCGAGCTCGCACCACCGGCGCGTCGCAACACGATCGGCATCGTCAAGAAGAAGCCCGGCGAGTGACCGTGGGCGCTCTGATCGAACGCCAAGACCCAAGGCGTAAGGAGAGGCAAGCCTTCACTTCGCGTCTAGGGCTGTCGAAGAATCGAACGCCAAGACGCCAAGGCGCCAACGTCACAGGGAGAGCGGTTACTGAATCGCGGATCGCAGGCAGGCGTCGGCCCGCTTCACAGTCTGCGCACTCCTCGGCCGCTAGAACACCTAGACGCAAAGACGCCAACACCGTCAGCGTAGTTTCTCCAAGAGCTTGGAATCTTCAGGTTGCAATGGCAGCCGCGCGCCCTCTTCGCGAAGCGAAAAAGCTTCTGGTCTCCCTTGTCCTTGGCGTCTTGGCGTCTTGGCGTTCGATCTGTCTTCTCCGCAGGCGCTCCTCCCGAACCGAAGCACACGTCTTCGTTCGTCTGACCTTGGCATCTTGGCGCCTTGGCGTTCGATCATCCGCGTTCGCGATCTGCGCGTGCGGTCACCCCGCGGCTCCACAGGAACCGACCGCGACGGTCCGCGCCGATGTTCGCAGCGCGGAGACCGCCGAGCTTCACCGCGAGCACGAGGTTGCACGCGCTCGCTACGAGACCGCGATCGCCGACGCACATGATCCGGCGAGTCAGGCATTCGCTCGTCAGGAGTATGCGGAGACGTTGCTGAGCTGGGGCGAAATCCCGGCCGCCAAAGCGCAGCTCGAAGCCGCGATCGCCGCGAAGCCCGATCATCCGGGTTCGTGGCAGGACCTCGGCATGATCCGTAATCACGATGGTGATTATGCGGGAGCGCAGGCGGCGTTCGAGCGCGCGAAGGCGCTCGCGCCCGATGATCCGCGACCTCGGATCAATCTCGCGGCGCTGCGGTGGAAGCACGGAGACCGAGCCGCCGCGGCCGCCGAGTACCGATCGCTCCTGGAGCTCGATCTGCCGGATCGACTCCGCGAGAAGGTGCGCTGGGCGATCGACGAGCTCGCGAAACCGGTGACACGCACAGCCCCAGCAGCGGGGGCGCCTGCGCCATCGTCGTGACATACTCCGCGAATGCGAGCGGAGCGAATCTATCGAGTTGTCCTCGGGCTGATGCTCCTCGGGCCCCCTGCGCTTGCCGATAAGTTCAACTGGGCCGGCAAGATCGCGGTCGACTCCGAGGATCTGAAGAGCGAGGATCCGAAGAAGCGCCTCGAAGCGGTGAGTAAGCTCGGCGGCGACGACAACATCGAGCTGACGCAAGCGTACTTGCTAAGAGCGCTCACCGACGAGGACGAGGCCGTCCGTCACGCGGCCGCGAGGGCGCTCGGCAACGGAGGTGCGACGGCCGCCGTGCCGACGATGATCGACTGGCTCGCGGCCTCCGAACCGAAGACAAAGAGCGCCGCGGCCGAGGTCCTGGGTGACATCGGAACGCAAGAAGCCGCGCAGGCACTGACGCGCTCGCTCGGTGATCCGGACGCAGGGGTTCGCCAGCGGGCGGTGAAGGCGCTCGGCAAGATCGGGCTGCGCGGGAATCCGGCGGTCGTGATCGCGATGATTCCTCGACTCGAAGATGACAAGTCCGAGGTCCGGCGCGAAGCCGTCGATCAACTAGAACAGCTCGGCGACAAGCGTGCGGTGATTCCGCTGGTCGCGCGATTCGGCGACACCTCGCCGGAAGTTCGCAAGTCGGCGGTGCGCGCGGTTGGGAAGCTCGGCGATCGCTCGGCCGTGCCGGCGCTCGTTCGACTGATGAATGATCCCGACGAAGGCGTCAGGATGGCCGCCGCAGGCTCGCTAGGCGCGCTCGGTGCGATCGAGGCGATCGATGCGCTGACCGAACAGCTCAACACCGGCAGTGACGCCTTCAAAGGCAAGGTCGCTTATTCGCTCGGCCAGATCGCCTCGACGCCGGGATCCGGAAAGGCCGGCGAGGATGCGATGCACAAGCTCGTCGAGAACCTCGTGTACGCCGCTCAGCGCAAGCCGGCGCAGGAGGCCTTGCGCGTGGCCGGCAAGGCCGCGGTGCCGGCGCTCGTTGCATCGCTGTCCGGGCGAATCGCCGGCGATCCGACGACCGCGGTGACACTGCTGAGCGAGACCGCCGATCCGCGTGCGACCGCGGCGCTGACCGCGGAGCTCGAACGCGGGCGCGTCGCGACACCGCTCGTGCTCAAGGCGCTCGGATCGACGGGCGATCCCGCGGCGCTCGTACCGGTGCTCGGTACGCTCTCGAATAAGGATGCCGCGATCCGGATCGCCGCGATGGATGCGCTGCGGCCATTGCTCGGCACCGATGCGCGCGCGGGTGACGTGCTCGTCGAGCACCTTACCGACGAGGACCTCGAAGTCCGCGTGCTCGCGGCCGAGTACCTGGGCGTCCTCAAGGTGTCGTCGGCGGCACCGAAGCTGACCGCGCTCGCCGGTGCAGGAAACCCCACGCGCTTGCGACTCGCTGCGATCGACGCGCTGGGATCGATCGGATCGATCAAGTATTCGGCGGATGCGACGAAGACGCTGCTCGACGTGTTGCGCGAAGGTCCCGCCGACCTGCATCGTGCCGCCGCGACGGCGCTGTCGTACATCGCAGACCCCGCGGTGATCCCGATGCTCGTCGCGCAAGTGCAAACGGACCGCGGGCCGACTCGCTACCAGATCGTGCGCGCTCTCGGCGCGACACTGCGCGACCACGACGATGCCGCAGGTCGCAAGCTGCTGCGCGAGCTCGCACAGGACTCGAACGTCAAGGTCGCGCTCGCCGCGATCGCCGGGCTCGCCGCCGCGAATCGTCCCGAGGATGCACCGCTGCTCCGCGCGATGGTCGAACAAGCGGCCGAAGATCGCCGGCGCGCCGCAGCCTGGGCCCTCGGCGAGCTCCATGACCCGACGGCCTTCGACACGCTGAGCAACACGCTCGGCGTCAAGGACGACCGCCTCGCGGGCGACGCGGTGTGGGCACTGGGCGAGCTCGCCGCCAACGCGCCCGCCGATGGTCACGTGCCTGCGCTGACCGAGCGCTGGCTCTATCTCGCGCGGCACGCGGGCTGGGCGACGTCGATCAACAGTGCGGCGGCGATCGCGCGGACACTGCGCGCGGAGCCACCAAAGTCACGCGCCGAGCTGATCGCCGGAACGCGGCGCGCGACGCTGCTCGGGCTTGCGTTTCACAAGTCGCGCCTCGTACGGATCAATCTGATCGCCGCGCTATCGAGCCTCGGTCCGGACCCCGACATCCTCAAGACCATGATCCAGCTCCTCAAGGACGATGCGAGCTCGCACGTGCGAACCGCCGCCGCGACGGGACTGGCCCGGATCGCCATCGGCGCGAACCATGAGGTGCTCGGCCGAGTTGCCGCGGCGCTCAAGACCGCTGCCGACACCGATCCCGATGCCTCCGTCCGTCAGGCCGCGAAGGTCGCCCAAGGCGGCGCACCTACCGTTCCGGCGCGCGAACAGTGGGTCAGCTACTACGTGATCGATCCGACCGCCGATGACAGCCCGGTTCGGCAAGAACCGTACTTCGTGCACACCGCGGACGGGATCGTGTGCGCTACGTACACCGATGCGCGTGGCGAGCTTTCGTTCGAGCGCGTCCCCGCACCGGCGGGCGAAGCAACCGTGTCCGCTGCCTCTCGCGAAGGCGAGTACTGATCGCGTGGAATGGTCCGGTGAGGCTCGCCTCGCCTGTGCTGTGTGCTCTACGAGAAGGACTGTCTGTAACTACGCAGCGCGCTTGATGCCGTAGTCGCGCGCCGCGAACGGGGCGAGCTCGGTCTCGAGGACGCGGCGAGCGCGGAACAGGCGCGACATCACCGTGCCGATCGGAACCTCGAGCGCATCGGCGATGTCCTTGTACTTCTCGCCGCGCAGATCGGCGCGCTCGACGACATCGCGATAGTCCGGTCCGAGGTGCTCGAGCGCGGTCTTCACTTCGTCACAGAGCTCGTCGTGCGTGAGCGCGGCGTCGAGCTCGTCGGTGTGGTCCTGGTCGCGGCCGTAGAGTGCGGCGAGGGCGTCGCCCGGGCGCTCGGTCGCGAAGCGCTGATGTCGGCGGCGCTTGCGATAGCCGTTGATGAACGCGTTCGTCAGGATGCGGAACATCCACGCGCGCAAGTTCGAGCCCTGCTCGAAGCTGCTCCACGCGACCATCGCGCGCATCAGGGTCTCCTGGACCAGGTCCTTGGCCATATCGGGATCGCGCGCGATGCGCATCGCGACGCCGTAGAGCTCGGCTTGATGCGGAAGACACGCCGTCTCGAACGCGTGGTGCGGATTCTCGACGGTCGCGGCACGGAGCGCTTGGCGAGGTGCTTCGGTGGGACGGCGGACGATACGAGAGGCAGGCGGGACCGTGGGTTTCGTCGAGGAGCGCATGCACCCGTCAAAAGCACCCCTCGTGCCACGCCTAACATCGCGATTCGATAACCTGTTTTTGAGAGCGCGGTCCTGTAGACACGCGTTGCGTCTCAAGCCAGACGCGGGATCTCTGCAAGCACTCCCGCAATTGCAAGTGGGAGGTCCGATGACACGACGCCTCGCGTGCCATGGATGGCCGCGAGGTGATCCCCCGCGCAGCCGTGTACGAACACGGCGGCACGAGCCGCATCGATGGCGGGTAGACCTTGAGCGAGCAACGCGCCGATCAATCCCGCGAGGACGTCGCCGCTGCCCGCGGTCGCGAGCGCCGGACCGCCGCTCGGATTGATCGAGCAGTACTCGTCACCGAGCGTGCCGTCGCAAACGATCGTGCGGGCGCCTTTGAGCACGACGACCGCGTGCGTCTGTTCGGCGAGCGCACGCGCGGACGCCAGGCGATCGGCCTCGATCTGCGCGGTCGCCTTGCCGAGTAGGCGCGCAGCTTCTCCCGGATGCGGTGTGATCACGATCGGCCCGGCGGCTTTCGCGAGGACCTCCGGAATGCCGGCGGTGACGTTCAGCGCATCGGCATCGATCACCGCGGGCACGCCGCTCGCGAGCACCTCGCCGAGCCAACCCGCGGCGGCTTCGCTCTGACCGAGCCCGGGGCCGATCACGACGGCGGACTTGCCTTCGAGGATCGAGCCTAGGGTTGCGCCGAGCACGCGCGTCATGATCGAATCCGGTGCGTCGACCTCGCCAGCGGTCGCGAGGGTGACGAGTCCGGCGCCCCCCCGCAACGCGGCCATCGCTGCGAGCCGGCCGGCGCCGCGCATGCCCGGCATCCCGCCGATCACGAGCACGTGGCCGCGACGGCCCTTGTGATCGAGCAAGGTCGGTCGCGGCAAGACTTGGGCGATGTCGGCGCGTTCGACCAGACCCGCGTGCACCTGGGTCGCGACGATCGCCTGCGGAATCCCGATCTCCGCGACGTCGATCTCGCCGCACCGCGCAAACCCGGGCGATGTCGCGTGCGCGACCTTGAGCGCCGCCATCGTGACGGTCCGGTGAGCGGAGACCGCGGCGCCGAGCACGCGCCCGGTATCGGCGTCGACGCCGGATGGAAGATCGACCGCGAGCCGGCGCCGGCACAGGTTCACGATGCCGATCACGTGCGCGAGGTGGCCCTCGATCGCGCGCACGGGGCCAATCCCGAACAATGCATCGACCGCGAGATCCGCTTCGCTGATCCTTTCGCCGAGCTCTCCCAGCGCCTCCGGAGAATCGAGCATGCGAACGACACCACCGGCGCGCTCGAGGATCTCGAGGTGAGCTCGGGCGTCGCCCGTGACTTTCTCGCGAGACACCGCGAGATACGCGACCGCATCGACACCGCGTCCGCGCAGCACGCGCGCCGTGACGAAGCCGTCGCCGCCGTTGTTGCCGGGTCCGCAGATCACGGCCACGTGCCCGCCCGAGATCATGCGCATCGCCGCGTCTGCGACCGCCCTGCCCGCCGTTTCCATCAGCGTGATGGCCGGAATCCCGATCTCGTCGATCGTCGCGCGGTCGAGGGCTCGCATCTCCGCCGCGGTGACCACCGGCTTCATGCGCCGGAGCCTACGCCGACGGACGCGGGGATGCTCGTCTGTTCCCCGAGAACCCGAGGCAGAAACGCCGGATTAGGTCCGGCAGGCTCGCGCGAGCTCTCCCGCGATCTCTTCGGCCCAGCCCTGGATCTGGCTCTCGTCGATCCCTTCGATCATCACGCGCGCCTTGCTCTCGGTGCCGCTGTAGCGCACGAGGACGCGGCCGTCTTCGCCGAGCTTCCGCTCGACATCGGCGATCATGCGTAGGACGTCGGGCAGCTGATCGAGCGGAATCTTCTTGTCGACCGCGGTGTTGATCAGGACCTGCGGCGTCCGCGTCATGCACTTGGCGAGCTCTGACAGTGGCTTGACCTCGCGCGCCATGATCGCCAGCACGCGGAGCGCGGCGACGATGCCATCGCCTGTCGTCGCGTGATCGAGGAACACGAGGTGCCCCGATTGCTCGCCGCCGAGGTTGTAACCGCTGCGGCGCATCTCGTCGACGACGTAGCGGTCGCCGACTTGCGTCCGCACGACCTTGCCGCCCTGCTCGCGCATCGCCTTCTCGAGACCGAGGTTCGACATCACGGTCGCGACGAGCGTCTGCTTGGCGAGTCGATTCTCGCGGATCATTCGCGTGGCGCAGAGAGCCATCACGGCGTCTCCGTCGACGACGTTGCCGTGCTCGTCGCACAGGACGACGCGATCGGCGTCGCCATCGAGCGCAATGCCGATGTGCGCCTCGTGGTGCTTGACCATCTCGCACATCGCCTGCGGGTGCAGGGCGCCGGCGCGCGCGTTGATGTTCTTGCCGTTCGGGTTCGTGTGGATCGCGATGACGGTGGCGCCGAGCTCCTCGAACACAGCCGGACCGACGCGATAGGCGGCCCCGTGCGCGCCATCGACGACCACGCGCAGACCGTCGAGCGTGAGCTCGCTCGGGAACGTCGACTTGCAGAACACGACGTAACGGCCGCGTGCATCTTCGATCTTTCGCGAGTATCCGACGTCGGAGGGTGCAGCTCGCTGGCCGTCGAGCTCAGACGAGCTCATCAGGGTTTCGATCTCGGCCTCGATGTTGTCGGGAAGCTTGTAGCCATCGCGTGCGAAGACCTTGATCCCGTTGTCTTCGAACGGATTGTGCGAGGCGGAGATCACGACACCGGCATCGCAGCGCATCGACGAGGTGATGAACGCGATCCCGGGCGTCGGCAACGGGCCGGTCAGCCAAACGTCGGCGCCCATCGCGACGATTCCGGCCGCGAGCGCGGATTCGAACATGTAGCCCGACAGACGCGTGTCCTTGCCGATCGCGATCCGCGTGTGACGTCCGGGCTGACGCAGGCGTGCCGCGATCGCCATTCCGAGCCGCATCACGGTCGCGCCGGTCATCGGCTCGAGGTTCGCGACGCCTCGCATGCCGTCGGTGCCGAACAGCTTACGTGCTGTGCTCATCGGATCTTGAGTAGCACCCGTGACCGCAAACGTGAACGGGCACGATCACGGAATCTTTGGCGTTGGAAGAACCCTCACGCGTTCCGGCGAGATGCGGACGCCGATGCCGGGTGGGACACCCTCGATAATCACGTCGATCTCACGTGATCTCAGATCTCCGCCGGCCAGCTTGATCACCGGCACCAGCGCGGCCTTGGCCTTCTCGACCGCGAGGAGGGCACCGGTGAGCGTGACTTCGACCTGGCCCGGCTTGACGGTCCACTTCGTCGGGTCGATGCCATCGCTTCGGACCATCACCGCGAGGCCCGGCAGCTTCCGGGTGACGAGCTCCTCGTCGACCGCGACGTGCAACACGATCTGAGGACTGCCTTCGAGCTCGACGCCGTCCGGCAGCACGGTCTCGGTCTCGGACACGAAGCTCTCGGCCCGTCCTTCTACCGAAATCTCGCGGGTTCGGACGGCGGAGAGCGCGACCAGTGTGCCCTCGGCGCCGCGAACCTTGATCGTCGCGGGCACCGCTTTGACGCCGGTGACGAGATAACCGTGTTGTGGGTGGCCGGCGACGCTCGGCGTGACCTCGACGACCTTCTCGACGCGGCGATCGAACGCAATGTGCACCGTGCGCGGGCTGATCGTGGCGACCGTGAGCCCGGCTGGGAGGTGAATCATGTCAGGCGTGATCGCGATGTCTCCGGCCGGGGCGTGCCGCAGATCGAGGTTGATCCGATCCATCTCGCGTTCGTCGAACTTGCGCAGCCGTTGCCAGGGTCCTTTGATCGTCACGCGGACCTCATCGAGGCGATCCGAAACCAGGACCTTGTCGTCGGGCAACGTGTACGACACGCCGACGCGCGCGCTGATCTCGCGATCGCGATCCGTGTTGACGAGCAAGAACACGGTGACCGCGAGCACCATCGAGAGAAACTTGAGACCGAGGTTGTCGAGCAGCGCGCCGCGCAGCCACTTTCCGAACCCGCGATCCGGCGGTTGCGGGATCCGCGGAGGCAATGGCGTGCCCGGTGGCGGCCCCTTGCTCTGGCGTGCGGGTGCGCGGCCGAGCGAGCCGATCGTTTCGGATCGACTCCTCATGACCGGCTCGCCTCGACCTTGATGCTCTGCGACGTCTCCGGGCGAGGCTCGCCCATGCTCGCGATCGCCTTGCCGACCTCAGCGGCCGCCGCGGCCTCCTCGGCCATCGTCTCGGCGCGGCCGCCGGCGAATAACCCGACGAGCGCACGCCGGAGCATGAGCGGCTCGAGGTCGCGCGCGATCGAGCCTTTGAAGCAGAGCGAGATCTCACCGCGCTCTTCGGAGCACACGACGACCACGGCATCGGTGTCCTCCGTGATGCCGAGCGCGGCGCGATGACGCGTTCCGAATTCCGGACCGAGGTCCGTCGCGCGCGAGAGCGGCAGCAAGGCGCGCGCGAGATCGATGCGATGGTTCTTGCCGATCACGACGGCGCCATCGTGCAGCTCGTTGTCCTTTGCGGGCACGAACAGCGAGACCAACAGCTGGCGCGTCAAGATGCCGTCGATCCGCGTGGCATCGTCGACGAACTCTTCGAGCGCAGCGTCGCGCTCGAACACGATGATCGCGCCCATGCGCGCGCGCGCGAGTTGCGCGGTCGCGGCGACGACTTCGTCCACGGTGTGCGTCGCCTCTTGGCGGCGACCGAACGGCAACACGTTCTGGCCGATCCGACCGAGCGCACGCCGGATGTCCTGCTGGAACACGACGATGATCAGGATGATGAAGTAGCTGATGAAGTTGTCGAGCAGCCACGACACGGTCGTCAGCTCGATGCGTTGCGCGACAAAGAAGGCCGCGCCGATCAGCACGATGCCGACCACCATCTGCGCGGCGCGCGTGCCGCGGATCGTCAGCAGCAGGCGATAGACCAGGTAATAGACCAGCAATACGTCGACGACGGTCGTGATGACCGAGGCGACGGTGAGTCCGTCGAGGAATCGCTGGATCGACGCAGTCATGGCGATGCGGGCGTCACGCGCGCAACAAACCGCTGGGCCCTACACTTTGGTGTACACGGTCAATGCGGTGCGGAGCAAGGCAACGTTGTGGGTCCGCACGACATGTGCTCCCGCATGAACGGCCGCGAGACTTGCGGCAACGGTCGCGATGTCGAGCGCGGCCAGGTCCGGGGCCCCGCCGAGAATCCGGCGCAGGAACCGTTTGCGACTTGGACCGACCACGATCGGACGGCCAACTGCACGGGAGATGTCACCGGCGTGACGAAGCAGCTGGAGGTTGCCCTCCGGGTCGGGGCCTTTGCCGAATCCGATGCCGGGGTCTACCCAGACGGTCACCGACGGTGGAAGCGCGGCGAGGCGCTCGCCAAGCTCGGCCGCGACGACCGGCCACGGGACTCCCTCCTCGGCAGAGAAGACTTCTGGAAGGGACCGCCCGCGCAGATGACCGGCGATGTAGGTGACCTCGAGATCGGCGAGCGTTGCGGCCATCGCCGGATCGAACAGGCCGCCGGACACATCGTTCACGATCGACGCGCCGGCCCGCACGGCTTCACGCGCAACCTTGGCCTTCGTCGTATCGATCGAGAGCCGCACGCCCATGGCCGCGAGCTGTTCGATGATCGGCATCACGCGGCGGAGCTCCTCGTCGGCCGTGACGGGAGTCGCACGGGGATTGGTCGCCTCGCCGCCGATGTCGAGGATGTCTGCCCCATCCGCGATGAGCCGTTGGCCATGCGCGACCGCCGTCCCGGGATCGAGATACGCACCGCCATCGGTGAACGAGTCCGGCGTGACGTTGACCACGCCCATGATCAGTGGCGGTTGTCGTGCGACCAAGACGTCGCTCGTGAGCTCGGAGCCATCCCGGAGCCGGGATCGGACACCAGTGTCGGCGAAGCCGGCGGCGAGATAGAGCCGTCTCGCCTTCGGCTGGCGCTCGCTGACTCGCAAGCCGACCTCGAGCACGGCGCGCGCGCGAGCCCATCCTAGTGCGGCATCGACCAGGGCGCGGCCGAGACCGACGCCTCGAGCCTCGGGCGACACCCACATGGCGTACAGGTTCGCGCGTAGACCTTCGATCGCGATGACGGCGATCCCGACCGGGACGCCATCGTGTTCGGCGAGCAGATGCACGCGGCTCGGGTGGCGAGCGGTCCAGGCAACCCAGCTCGCGTCATCTTTGAGCTGGGCGCTCGCGAGCGCCTCTCCGAACGCATCCGGGGAGTCGGCGAGAGCGCGGAGCCGCAGATCTCGCCACACGCGCCACTCGTCCGGACGCAGCGGCCGGACCGAGGAAGCCATCGCTACGCGGGTTCAGGCGACGGATCTTTTTTGCCAAGAGGCGGCAGGATCGACGGGCGCTTGTTGCGCGCATCTTCCTCCGCGGAGGCGGCTTCAGCGCGCTTCTTGGCGGCTGCCGCGATCGGGCGATCGATCTTCCCGCCGCGGAGCAGCGTGTCGATGTCATCGCCGTCGAGCGTCTCGTACTCGAGCAAGGCCTCGGAGATCTGCTCGAGCTCCTTGCGGTGCTCGGTCAGGATCGTCATCGCGCGCTCGTATTGCTGGAACACGATGCGTCGGATCTCGGCGTCGATGCGCTGCGAGGTGTCCTCGCTGTGGTGATCACCACCGTTCGAGAAGTCACGTCCGAGGAAGACCTCGTGCTTGCCGCTCGAGAAGTTGAGCGGGCCGAACTCGTCGGACATGCCCCACTCGGTGACCATCGAGCGAGCAAGCTCGGTGGCGCGCTCGATGTCGTTACCGGCGCCCGTCGTCTTCTGTGCGAAGACGATCTCTTCGGCGACGCGACCGCCCATCAAGATCGCGATCTGGTTCTGCGCGAACTCGCGCGTCATGTTCAGGCGATCTTCGGGCGGCAGCTGCTGGGTCAGGCCCAGTGCGCGACCGCGCGGGATGATCGTAACTTTGTGAACCGGGTCGGCTTCTGCGCCGGCGAACCGGGCGACCAGGGCGTGACCGGCCTCGTGGACGGCCGTCGTTCGCTTCTCTTTGTCCGAGATGAACATCGAGCGGCGTTCGGCGCCCATCAGGACTTTGTCCTTGGCCTCTTCGAAGTCATCCGCCTCGACCTTGTCCTTGTCACGGCGGGCGGCGATCAGCGCCGCTTCGTTGACGAGGAATTCGAGATCGGCGCCGGAGAACCCGGGTGTGCCGCGTGCGATCACTTCGAGATCGACGCCCGTGGAGAGTGGGACCTTGCGCGTGTGAACCTGAAGGATGCCCATGCGGCCGCGGAGATCGGGCCGTGGAACGACGATGCGGCGATCGAAGCGACCCGGGCGAAGCAGCGCCGGATCGAGGACGTCGGGGCGGTTCGTCGCGGCGATGATGATCACGCCGTCGTTGGACTCGAAGCCGTCCATCTCGACGAGGAGCTGGTTGAGCGTCTGCTCGCGCTCGTCGTGACCGCCGCCGAGACCGGCGCCGCGATGGCGGCCGACCGCGTCGATCTCATCGATGAAGATGATGCACGGCGCGTTCTTCTTGCCTTGCTCGAACAGATCGCGAACGCGGCTCGCGCCGACGCCGACGAACATCTCGACAAAGTCCGAGCCGCTGATCGAGAAGAACGGCACGCCCGCTTCGCCCGCGATCGCGCGTGCGAGCAACGTCTTGCCGGTTCCCGGCGAGCCCATCATCAGCACGCCCTTCGGGATCCGACCGCCGAGGCGCGTGAACTTCTTCGGGTCTTTCAAGAAGGCGATGATCTCTTCGACTTCGTCTTTGGCTTCTTCGATGCCGGCGACATCTTTAAACGTCACGCGGTTCTGATGATCCGAGAGCAGCTTGGCCTTGGACTTTCCAAAGCTCATCGCCTTGCCACCGCCGGACTGCAGCTGGCGCATGAACAAGAAGAAGATGCCGACGAGGAGCAGCATCGGCAGCCACCACACGAGCACTTGCGGCCAGATGCTCGAGTCGTCTTTCGACTTCGCGGAGTACTGGATGCCGGCAGCGTTGATCTCGTCGGTGATCTTGCCCGGGAACTCGCCGTAGGCGACGGCCTTATCGGACTTGTTCCGGTAGGAGATGACGTACTTCGCGTCATCGTGGCCGCGCGGCTCGATCGAAATCTTTTCGATCTCCTTGGCCTTTTCCTTGTTCGCCAGATCGGCGCGGAAAGACTGGACATCGATGTCGTGGTCTTTCGAGGAGCTGTCCGTGAACATCGAGTAGATGCTCACGAACATGAGGATCAGGATCGCCCAGATCAGGATGGTCTTGTGGGATTGGCGCAATGGTCTTCTCGCAAGCCTGGGCTCGGCTAAACAGCTCCTAGCATGGGGCACTTGAGCCACATTGCAAAGTCGATTGTTGTCAAAAACTCCCGCCTAAACGGGTGGGTGCGGGAATTACGCTCGGAGACTCACCGAATGCGATTCCAAGGTGCTCGGCCCAGACGATCACCTCGTCGGTAAGACGCACGAGCACCCGGGCATTCCTACGTAGTGAACGCGGCACCTTGGCGTCGATAAATAGGTCCGACAACTTGCGCGTTCGGCCACGCAGCCGGGTCGGACACATCCGATCTCCGGCACGCCACGTCCGAAGCTCGTAAGGTCCCGCCGGCAGAACGAGATCCGGACCTCCAGCGTGCGGTTGTCCGAGTGGTCCGGCGTGCGGTTGTCCGCGCGGTCCGGCGTACGGTTGTCCGAGTGGTCCGGCGTGCGGTTGTCCGCGTGGTCCGGCGTGCGGTTGTCCGAGTGGTCCGGCGTCCGGCTGCGGTCCGACAACGGTCAGTCGGTCGTAGGTTCGAACGACGCGAGCGCCGGGGATGTCGAGCCCGACCTCGCCTCGCGCGGTCGATGTCACGAGCCGGTCGATCTGGTCGAGGTGGACGGCTTCATACCCGAGCCCGAGCGCTTCGAGCGCGATCGCCACAGCGCGTTTGCGGACGGCTGCGTGCTGAACCGCGAGCGACGGGCAGTCGATCGGGATCGATGCGAACGGTGCGGCGAGCTCGTCGATCACTTCGAGCCACTCGCGCGCGCTCGCGGCGAGGCGGGTGAGCGCCGGTTCGAGAGCGGGATTTTCTTTGCGGAGCTGTGGCAAGAGCTGGTCACGGAACCGGATCCGCGCCAGCACGAGATCGGCATTCATCGGATCGAGCCACGTCGGGAGCTGCTTCGCCCTGACATACGCATCGATCGCGTCGCGCGGCAGCTCGAGCAACGGACGCACGAACGGACCGCGAACCACCGGAATCCCTGCGAGACCGGCGGGCCCGGTGCCGCGGACGATCCGCATCATCACCGTCTCCGCCTGATCTCGCGCGGTATGACCGGTCAACATCCACGCAATGCCGAGCTCCTCGATGAGCATCTCGAGCCCGCGATAACGCGCTTCCCGCGCGGCAGCTTCGATCGAAGCTCGGCGGAAAACCTCGACGCGTCGCACGATCGCCCCGGCACCGCGCCCACGAGCCCAGGTCGCGACTTGCTCCGCGACCTGCGCGCTGCCCGGCGATAGGCCGTGATCGATCGTGACGACGACGACATGCGGCGCTCCGACGACCGAGATCGTGGCATCGGCGAGCGCCATCGAATCCGGGCCACCCGAGCACGCGACTCCGAACAGCGCCGGCCCGAGCCGATCAGCCCAGTGCTGAACCGCAGCGCGAACTCGTGCGCCCGCTTCGGAGACCATGCAGCCAGCGTACCGCGGCAGGGACGGTGCACACGGTCGCTACCTGCGATCTGCAAGTGCGCGATCGCCCGCCTCTTGGCCGCAGGTCGCCACCCGCAGCTTCGGCGGCCTGGGCCGACGGGCAGGTGACCGACCGAAACCGCAGCTTGACCGGCGCGCCTCGGATGTTCACGGAATCTCGCGACATGGTAGGCATGCACCGCGATCCCGCTGATGACGTCATGACAGACAACGACCAACCACCGATCGGCCATCTCGCGCGCCTGCGGTCCCAGCTCGCGGGACCTCGCGGTTATCGCCGGATCGAGGCCTTGCTCGCGAACGACGACGCTGCAGGCGCCGTCGCGGCGCTGTCGCCCAACGAGGTGTTCGAGCTCGTCCACGAGGTCGGGTTTCAAGATGCCCAGGATCTGATCGAGCTCGCGACGCCTGCGCAGCTCCAAGGCTGCTTCGATCTCGATGCGTGGAACAAGGACCAGCTCGAGGTCGCATCCCTCAAGCCGTGGCTGACCGCGCTGATCGAGACCGGCTTCGAGAAGGTCGCCCAAGTCTGGGGCGCACTGGACGACGAGCTGCGCGCGTTGATCCTGCAGCGGACCGTCTACGTCTACGATCTGACGCTCGGCGAGGAACCCGCCGAAGACAACGACGAACCGATCATGACGACCCCTGATCGGTTCTTCATGCTCGAGCTCCGGGGCGACGACGATACTCAGCGCATCATCATGCGGCTCGTCGAGGACCTCTATCGAGGCGATCCGGATCTCGCACGCCTCACGATCATGAGCGCGCGCAGCGAGCCACCCGCGGAGCTCGAGGAGGTCAGCTATCGTTGGCGCTCGGCGCGCCTCGCGGATCTCGGCTATGTCGATTTCTACGAAGCGCTCGACCTGTTCCGTCCGCTGCCGGCCGACCAAGTGCACGTCGGCGAAGGGTCGCAGGATCGTCCGATGATCGAAGAGACGTCGACGCGCCTGCCGCTGACGATCGTCGAAGAAGTCGTCGGCCGCAGCTTCCTCGCGCGCGCGATGGCGGCGATCGACGAGACGCAAGAAGCGGAACGCATCGAAGGCGCGCTGATGATCCTGGTCAACAAGGTGCTGGCCGCGGGCCGCGCGAAACCCGGCCAAGGCGAGGTGCTGCGCCGGGGTGCCCTGTACGCGACCGCGACGCTGTCGCTCGGGCTCGAGACGGTCGCGCGAGGCGACCTCGGACAGGCGGTCGAGGCACTGCGATCGATCTCGCTACACCGGCTGTTCCGCGTCGGCTACACGGTCACGCAAAAGCTCGCCAAGCTTGCAGGCGCACTCGCACCCCGTTCCGGTGCAGCCGGCACGCCGGCTCGCGAGCTGATCGCGGGCCTGTGCTCGCCGCGTCCGCTGTTCTCCACCGCGGCCGATACCCCGTCGATGCCCGGCTTGCGGCCGCTCGAGTCCATCGAAGATCTGCGCCGAGCCGGCGAGATCCTCGCCGGTCTGACCGTGCGGATCGCGATCGTCGAAGGCCTCGGCGTGAACGTCCTCGCGATGAGTCAAGCTCCCGAGCCACGGCCACTACTCGACGATCACATCCGGACGGCGCTCGCACGCGCGGTGATCGGCGGAGAACTCCGCGGCGAAGCGTTGTCGCAGACCGAGCTGACGGCACTGCGCAAGCAAGGCTTCAGCGGGGAGCGGCTGACCGAAGCCGCACGCAAAGCCGGACACGACGCGATCCGCGCGCGGCTGGGCGCGACACAGCTATCGGCATCGGAGGCGTTGCTCGCCAAGCTCGTCGACGGCTGGCTCGACGATCTCGAACGGATCCTCGGTGGCATCCGCGATGCCGAGGTCGATCCGCGCTTCGTCGAAGGCGTGCTCGTCGAAGTCAAGCGCAGCTGACACCTGGGCAGATCGACACTCCAAGACGCCGAGGGGCCAACAGCGGAATCATCAGTTGGCGTGTTGGCGCAGCGACGCTCGATACTCCGGCGATCTCGGTAGCACGTGAGTGATCTGCGGCGGCTTACGTCGAGCCGTTAGCGCTGGGCGGCCAGCACCTCGATTCGCAACGGCTCGCGTGGTAACGAATCGGTCAGATGTCTGACGGAGCCCCCCCGCCCTATCGCTCAGGCTTTGCCAGTGGCGTGGGTGTCGTTCTGATCGCGGCGATGGTGCTCGCCATCGCGGACATCGCGCACGCCGGCGGCGGGATGCTCGCGCTCCTCGGATTGTGGTCGCTGATCGCCCTCCCGCTCGCGATCGGCGCGGGGCTCGTACTCGGCGCGGGCAATGCGACCTGGGGCCCCGGCTGGGTGCGCGGCGTGTTTCGCAAGCTGCGCGAAGACGCGGCGCTCGATCAGACCGTCTCGGCGATCCTGATCTCCGCGGCCGTGCTCGCCGGTGTGCTCGCACTCGGTATCAGCAAGCTCGCGGTCGGACTCGTCGGTGATGTCCAGCGCAAGAACGTCGGCGCGTTGCTGCTCGGCGTCGTCGTCGTAGGCCTCGTGCCGGTACTCGCGCTCGGCGCGCTCCCACTCTTCCGCGTCACGCGCAGGATCACGAGGGTCGTGCCTGCGATCGGGCCGCTCTCGCGCGTCGTGGTGCTCGTGGTCGGTGCGCTCGGCGCTGGCGTCGCCGCGGGCCTCTACGTGGTGTTCAGGCGCCTCGACTATCAGGCGCTCAACCTTGGCTCACTGTTCGCGCCGGCGCTGATGCCCGTACTCGCGATCGTGATCGCGATCGTCGGGTACGGTCCCGCGTCGCAGCTTCGCGAGCGCATGCCGATGCGAGGTGTGCTCGCCGCCACCGGGCTCGCGCTCGCGATCATTCTCCCGATGATCGGCTTGCGCGGCGCGCCGTCCGCCGAAACGCAGTCGGCCGTGGTCGATCGCTCGTACATCGGCGGCCGCATGATCAAGGCGCTGCAGAAGGTCCTCGATCGCGATCACGATGGCTACTCCGCGTTCTTCGGCGGACCCGACTGCGACGATCACAACAAAGACATTCATCCCGGCGCCAAAGAGATCGATGACAACAACATCGACGAGGACTGCGATGGGTTCGATGGCCACGCGTCCGCCTCCGCGGATTCCGCTGCGTCACAGGCTTCGGGCGCGACCGGCGACCCGAAGCAACCGAATTCGACGCTCACCGGCGGGCAAAACGTGATCGTGATCTTCGTCGATACGCTGCGCCAGGATCGCCTCGGCTTCACCGGCTACGAGCGCGACGGCAAGTCGCTGACCCCGCGGCTCGACGTGTTCGCGCAGCAAGCCGTCGTGTTCAAGCATGCGTTCGCGCAGGCACCGAACACGCCGCGCTCGGTGCCTTCGTTCATGACGTCTCAGTATCCATCGCAGATCAAGTTCGATCAGCAGTTCAAGGATTATCCAACCGTGCTCGACGACAACGACCTGTTGTTCGAAGCGCTACGGCCGGTGGGTCTCACGACGATCGGCGAATCGAGCCATTTCTACTTCTGCGATCACGATCGCTATCCGGACACCTGCGCGGACGTCAAGAACACCAACGGCAAGCCGATGCACAGCAACATCCTGCAAGGCTCCGACCTGTGGGACAACGCCGAGGCCAAGAACATCTCCGGATCGAATCACGACAGCGCGGGTCCGCGGATCGTCACGAAGGCGCTCGCCAAGCTCGACGAGCTCGCGAAGTCCAAGCAGCGCTTCGCGATGATCGTGCACTTGTTCGAGCCGCACTCGACGTATATGGAGCAGCCGGGGTTCAAGTACGTCGCGCACGGCACTGCATCACTGATCGAGAAGTACGATTACGAGATCGCGTTCGAGGACGGCCTGATCGGCCAGCTGCTCGACGGGATCGACAAGACCGGGCTTGCGGCGAACACCACGGTCGTCGTGATGGCCGACCACGGCGAAGCCTTCGGCGTCCACACGGTCGCCGGGCAGCAGATGTTCTTTCACGGCCAGACGCTGTATCGCGAGCTGATCCACGTGCCGATGATGTTTCGCGTTCCCGGTGCGAAGCCGTGCATGCGCGAGGACGTCGTCCAGCTCGTCGATCTCGCGCCGACGATCGCAGCGCTGTTCGGCGCGACTGCGCCGACGAGCTGGAAGGGTCGCAGCCTCGTGCCCGCACTCGAGTGCAAAGACGCCCTCCCGCCGCAGCCCGCGTTCTCCGAGCTCCTGCGGGCGCCCGAGTGGGATCACGAGGCGAAGTCGATGATCAGCGCCGATGGCAAGCGCCACGTCGTCTATCGGATCAGCGACTCGCGCTGGGAGATCTACGACCTCGACAATGATCCCGACGAGAAGACCGACATCTCCCGTTCGGATCCCAAGGCCGCGGAGCTCGAGCAGCAGCTCTCGCATTGGATCGGTGGGCTCTCCAAATGACCGGCAAGAAGGAATACAGGAACCCCAAACCAACCGTCGACATGCTGATCGAGCTCGCGGGGCAGCCCGGCACGCTCGTGTTCATCGAGCGCGCGAACGAGCCACACGGCTTCGCGTTGCCCGGCGGATTCGTCGACGAAGGCGAGTGGGTCGCCGACGCGGCGGTCCGCGAAGCAAGGGAGGAGACGCAGCTCGACGTCGAGCTCCTCGAGCTGTTTCACGTCTACTCGAATCCGTTGCGAGATCCGCGCACCCATACGATCTCCACGGTCTTCATCGGCCGCTCCTCGGGCACGCCGAAAGGCGGCGACGATGCGAAGCGCTGCCTCGTCTGCAAGCCCGACGAGCTCCCCGGCCCGCTCGTGTTCGATCACGCGACGATCGTCAGCGACTACGTGACGTACCGGCGCTCGGGCAAGCGCCCGCCCCCACGGCGCTAGGGACGGTTGCAACGTGCGCCACTCGTCATGCCGAAGTCGCCGGCCCTCATCACCAACCGCACCCGCGAGGGGTCACGGCTGGCGCAGCGCGGCGACGGCGGCGAGCCCGATCGCATCATCGGGATCGCCCGCGAGCGCGACTAGCTCTGTCGTGATCGTCGCGCGCCGTGGATCGTCAGGTTCCAGCGCGGCGGCGAGCGCGACGCGAGATTCGACATCATGCGGCTGCGTGCGCGACGCGACCCATAGCCTCGCGATCGTCGCCTGCGTCGGCGCACTTCGATGTTCGGCGAGCGCCGCGGGGACGTCACCCGCGCCGTGCTCGGGACCGCGCCGGCTCCGCGCGATCAACGCATCGACCTGATTCGCCCTGCCGAGGGCCTGACTCGCCGCGATCGCCACGGCGATCGCCGGTTGCACCACGTCGGGACCGGCGAGGTCGATCGCATTGCGCGCCGCGACGAGGGCTTCGACATGCCTACCGATGCCTTCCAGCGCGCGCGCGAGGGCAAGCCACACGACCGCTGGATCGCCCGATGCCGCGGCGGCCTTCGTCGCGAAGATCAGCGCCGCATCGGGATCACCGGCCCGTGCTGCCGCGAGGGAGAGTCCCCGCTCGAACGCCGGCTCTGCCGACTGATCCGCCGCCGCCTGCCACTCGACACGCGACCGCGCGAAATCGCCGAGCACATCGAACACGGCGCCGACCGCCGCATGCGCCACCGCGGCATCCGTGGCCCTGGCGACGAGGTCTCGACCAAGCCGCTCCGCGATCGCCGGATCGCGTCCGAACGCGTCGACGATCGGTAGCAGTGCCGCCGGATCCGGTCCTCCGGTGACCCGCGCGCGCGCGTAACGAATGATCGCGGCGCTGCGCGCATCACGGTACGGCTCGACAGGCGCGAGCACGAGCTCCGGCTTCGGCGGCGTACAGCCCGCGTTCGGAAACCAGCACCGCCCGGGCCCGACGAGCTCGTCGGCAGGCGGTGGCGGCACCTCGCCGAGCCACACGGGCGACCACCAGGCGAGCGCGCGCAGGTATGCGGCCTGGAGGGCTTCATCGCGCGGTCGTCGCGTCGCGCGATGCCAGCGCTCGAGGTGCTCGTAAGACTCGCGATACGCACCCTGCTCCCATAGCCAATCGCCGAACGCACCGTGCTCTGCCGGCGTCGCGTCGGCGCGTGCACCGCGCCATGCAGGTCGTGCCCCGGGACCGTCGAGCAATGTCGCGAGATGATCGCGTCCTCGCGCGCGCACCTTCGCGTCGACATGCCGCAGCTCCGCAACGGCGGCAACCTCGCGCGCGGTAGCCAGCTCGCCGGCCGCAACGCTGGCGCCGAGCTCCCGCGCCCGCTGCAGATCCGCAAGCGCCGCCTCGGAGCGCCGTGCGAGCCGTTCGCGTCCTCGCGCCAGAATCAACCGCGCGAGCCGCGCTCGGTCTTCGCCGTGCCAGCGCGTGCCGGCGGGCCCGCCGAGCATCACGACAGCATCGAGCTGCTCGATCGCATCGCTCGGGAACCCGAGCTTGTCATCGAGCGCCGCGAGCGCGAGTCGCGCCTGGACGTCGCGCGGCTCTCCGATCACACGAATCGCGAGATCGCGACGCGCCTCGGTCTCGCCCCGCGTTCGAACGAGCGTGCCGACGTCGATCGGTGCCGGTGCACGCACGCCACACGCCGCGATCACGCACGTCGCCGCGAGATAACGCGCGCGACGACCGAGACCACGTGGCACTCCCGCATCTTGGCCGGGTCGCCCGCCGCAATCAAACGCCAGCGCGACAGACTATTTGGGAGTCGCAGAACGCCCGGTGGCGATGCCCGCGATCGCGCACACCAGACCGACGAGCAGCGCGAACATGACGGCCCCCTCACAGCTGCGCGCGGCGATCGATACGTTCGAGCTCGCCTGCGAGCAACGTCGGGAGGGCCCGTCCATCGCCGGCTAGCTGGCTTTGCAAGCGATCCGCGATCACCTCGGCCTCGACATAACAGCCCTGCGCACCCGGATCGTCCCACAGCGCGTGTGGCGGCGATGCCGACGGCGGAACCGCAGGAAGCTCGGGTAAGCCGCGCTCGATTTCGGCGAGCAACATCGCGATCGCGGCTCGCCGCACGCGAGCTGCCGCCGCGAGCTCGCAGTGCCACACCGCCGGCAACACACTGGGAGATTCCGCGAGTCGCGCGACCAGCGCAGCGACACCCTCGTCGAGCGCGCGCGGAATTCCGTCGGGTAGCGCGACCGCGGCGACCGCGTGACCGAGCTCGTGCAGCACGGCGAAGCGCGCCGCCGGCGATGCAATCGAAATCGGCACGACGACGATCACGGCAGAGCCCGGCACGACCACGAACGTCCGCGACTTCGCAGCGGAGCGCTCGACTTGCACCGTGCCACGCACACCGAAATGACCGCTCAGCCACCGCCAGAGCTCCTCGATCGCGGCCCCATCGAGCTCGTGTTGCCTCGCCTTCCATCCCGGCAGCATCGACGTCTCGACCTCCACCGCCCCCCCGCGCGCCTGCGTGACGCCGTGCAAGCGATGGAGCAGCGGAATCGCACGAGCGCCAAATCGGCTCTGCGCGGCACGATCGCGCGCGGCAGCCAGCGCCGTGATCCCCGACCAGCTCGGCGGGCCGCCGCGAAGCGCTCGCACGAACGGGTCGTCCTCGATCGCGATCGGCGCGGCGAGCCGCAGCAGCGCGAGGCCGCGCGCGACCAGCAGATCGTGCATGCACGCGTTGCGCGCGGTCTGCAGCGCCTGCGGCTGGCTCAGGATCGCCGGCGCGCTCGGCGGCGGCGATCCCGTCGCATACGCTCGCGCGAACGCGCGCATGTGTGGTGGCAACTCCGTCGCGAGCTTACCGTCGAGCAGATCGAGCGCGAGCTCGGCCTGCAGGACGTCACAAGCGGCCTCACCCACGCGACGCAGCGGAATCCCCGGCGGGGGATGGCGGCTTGATCCCGAGCCGATCGAGCTCGGCCATCACGAGCTTGAGATCGTTCCAGGTATCGCGCTTCTTGTCGGGCTCGCGGAGCAGGTACGCCGGGTGAAACGTCGGCATCACCTGCACACCGTGACGATCATGGAAGCGACCGCGCAGCGTACTGATCGGAGCGTCGGTGCCGAGCAGCGTGTTTGCAGACGGCCGCCCCAACGCGACGATGATGCGCGGCGCGATCGTCTGCAGCTTCGCGTTGAGGAACGGCAGGCACTGCTCGACCTCATCAGGCTGCGGGTTGCGATTATTCGGAGGGCGGCACATCAGGATATTCGTGATGTAGACGCTGTCGCGCGTCCATCCCATCGCCTCGATCATCTTGTCGAGCAACTCGCCCGCTGGGCCGACGAACGGCTCGCCACGCCGGTCTTCCTGCTCGCCCGGCGCCTCGCCGACGAACACGAGCGGCGCATTCTCGTCGCCGACACCCCACACGATCGATCGCCGCGTCGAGTGCAGCTTGCACCGCGTGCACTCGCCGAGCTCGGTCCGAAGCTGGGCGAGCCGATTCGGTTCGCGGACAGGCGCCTGCGCCGCAGGTTCGGCCTCGGCGCGCGACGTCGCCCCGCCCGGTGCGGCCCATGCCCCGCACGCGACGTATCGAGCGAGCCGGGCACGCAGCTGAGCCGTCAGCTCCGCGAGCTCGTCTCTCGGGTCTCTCGGCGGCGTGTCGGGCGTGCTATCCATGACGGCGGAGACCCAAGGTATGCCATCGCGACATGGGTGGACTCAACAGCGCATTGCGCTCGCAGCGATCTTGGTGATCGCGCTGCCCTTCGCCGCCTGCCGGCGCGGTGAGAAACTGCCCGACGGCGATATCGCCGCGTCGCTAACTGTGGAGCCGATCGGCGATCACTTCGATCCCGGCAGCATCAAAGGCAAGCCTTCGCTCGTGCTGTTCGTGACGCCGACCTGTCCGCACTGCCGGGTCGAGCTGCCGCGCGCCGCAGCGGCGGCGCAGGCGGAAGGCGCGAATGTCGTCGCGGTGTTCGTCGCAGGCAAGGCGGAGAATGCGACCGGCGTGCTCGCCGATGCGAAGTTCCCCGGCCGAGCGCTCGTCGACGATGGCTCGCTGACGAAGCGCTATCACATCAAGTCCGTGCCTTACGCGCTCGTGCTCGGCGCCGACGGTCACGCTCGCGATGCCTTCATCGGCGAGCAGGATGAATCGACGCTGCGCGACGCGCTCGCCAACGCGAAGTGATCGCGCGCTACTTCTCGGGCTCTTGCAGCGTCGCGTCCGACGACGGCGTCCCGGCAAACGACAGGTACTGGTAGTACATCCCGTCCGCTTCGGTCGCCGAACGCAGCGCGCCTTCCTTGGCGTCTTTGGGATTCTTGAACGTGATGCGCAGCTCGATCCCTGCGGCGTGTCCCGGATGGTCCTTGCCGGCCTTCGCCGCACCGGCCCGGCGGGCCGTGATCCGCGACAGCGGATTGTCGAAAAAATGCGTGTCGATCGGGCGCCAGGTGTTCTGCCCGAGACGCGAGACTCCGGATAGGTTCACGACGAGCGTCCCGTTCTCGAGGTGCTGAGCGACCTCGAACGGTGCGATCGACTGTAAAAACACCTCGGAGCTTCCGTTCTTCGCTTCAAAGCCGATCCACGACAGCGTGCCCTTGGGCGCCGGACGCTTCGGTTTGCCTTTCTTCGGCGGCTCGGGCTTCTTCGGCTCACCCGGAACGACGCCACCGTAGTCACCCTCGTTGTGTGGCCCTTTCGCTTCATCGGCGAACGCGGGGTGACAAGCGAGCACCATCAAGAGCAGCCATCGGCGCATGTCATGATCGTATGGGTAGCCGGAGCGCAGCGCAAATAACCCAGCCCTACCCCAGCTTCCGGGCAGGATTTAACCCGAGGGCTATAGTGACAGCGCTTGCAGCGACATGTCCGCGGCGCGTTGTTTCTCGACTACGTCCGCATGCTGCGGTCGCAGAAGGACGTGCCGTGGGCCGACCACCTCGCGCCCGAGGACCAGCCATTCCTGCAGCAAAAGATCGACGCAAACGCCTGGTATCCGATGGAGACCTTCGAGCGGATGGGCAACGCGATCCTGAAGCTCGTCGCGAGAGACACGATGACCCCGGTCCAGATGTGGGGTCGATTTTCGGCGAACCAGCTCCGCGCCGCTCACCCGATGCTGCTCCAGCCTAACGATCCGGTCGAGACGCTCAACCGGTTCCGGGTGATGCGCGAGACGTTCTTTGATTTTCCGGCGCTCGAGGTCCTCGAGCTGCACGAAGGCGAGGCCCACATCGTCGTGCGCTATCACATGGGCATGCCCGCCGAAGAAGCGGCGTCCTATCAGACGATGGGCTTCTTCGAGGGCCTGCTCCAGCTCGCTGGCGCGAAGGACATCAAGGCATCCTTCAAAGAGCGCTCGTGGGCAGGCAATCCGCGCACGCACATCGAGCTGCGCTGGGACAGTCCTACGTAGTCCGCGTGGACGGATCCGAGACGAGCATCGGATCTGCGGCGGCGCCGGCGAGCAACACCCGCGCTTCTCCGACGATGAACAACGAGCCCGCGATCAGGGCCGGCCGGGGCGCGATCGCGAGCGCAGAAGCCAGATCCGGCGCGGTTTCGATCGCGAGCCCGGGCGCGACCTCGCGAAACACCGCGGCGAGCGCGGCCGGATCCATCGCGCGGTCTTGTTGGTACCGCGTTGCGATCACCGCGCTCGCGACCGGCGCGAGCACCGAGGCGATCGCGCGAACGTCTTTGTCCGAGGACACCGCGATGACGAGCACGGGCCGCTCGCCCCGCTGGCGCAGCGTCTCGGCCAAGGCACGCGCACCGTGCGGATTGTGTGCACCGTCGAGGATCACGTCGCCGATCACCTCGAAGCGTCCAGGATGGTGCACGGCCGCCAGCGCAGCCGCGCGATCGACCGCGGCGACGACACCGAGCGCTTGTAGTTGATCCAGCACGGCCAGCGCCGTCGCTGCATTCGCGCGTTGGTGCTCGCCGGGGAGCGCGACATGCGGCACGCGATCGATCTCGGCGCGGCCTATCACCGTGAGCTCGGCGACACCCGCCTCGCGCGCGCGTTCGACGAGGAACGGCACCGCCGCCGGCTCGCCCGAGGCGCCGATGATCGCGCGTTGGCCCGGCTTCCAGATCCCGGCCTTCTCGGCGGCGATCGCCTCGAGCGAGTCTCCGAGGATCGCCTCGTGGTCCATCGCGACACCGGTGACGACCGCGATCGGAGCGGCGACGACGTTCGTGGCATCGAGCCTTCCGCCGAGCCCGACCTCGAGGACCGTGACATCGACGTTTGCCTCGGCGATCGCGATCATCGCGATCGCGGTGATCTGTTCGAAGAACGTCAGCTCGCCGCCACCGGCCTCCTCGACGCGCTCGGCTGCCGCGACGATCGCCGCTTCGCTGATCATCGCGCCGTCGATCACGATGCGCTCGCGCAGCGAGGACAGGTGCGGCGACGTGTAGGTCGCGACGCGCGCATTCCCGGCGAGCTTGGCGATCATCGCCACGGTCGAGCCTTTGCCGTTGGTGCCCCCGACGTGGACCACCGTCCCGAGCTGTCGATCTGGGCTACCGAGCCTGTCTAACAGCTCGCGCATGCGATCGAGCCCGAGCTTGATCCCGAACCGGCGCGCGCTCAGCAGGCGTGCGAGCAGATCGCGATACTCAGTCTGTTGCCGGAATTTCGACGACATCGTCGGCGACCGTCCCGGTACGGCGCTCTGGATCGCGGCTGCGCTCGAACCAGCGCAACGAGCGTTCCAGCGTCGCCTTGAGATCCTTGCGCGACACGACCATGTCGACCATGCCGTGCTCGAGCAAGAACTCGGAGCGCTGGAAGCCGGGCGGCAGTTGCTGGCGGATCGTCTGCTCGATCACGCGCGGACCGGCAAACCCGATCAGCGCGTCCGGCTCCGCGATGATGATGTCGCCGAGCATCGCGACAGACGCCGCGACGCCGCCCGTCGTCGGATGCAGCAGCACCGAGATGTACGGCACGCGCGCCTCGCGAAGCCGGGACCGGGCCGCGGAGGTCTTCGCCATCTGCATCAGCGACAGCACGCCTTCTTGCATCCGCGCACCGCCGGACGCCGAGAACATGATCGCCGCTCGCTTGTGCGCGACCGCACGCTCGAACTGCCGAGCGATTTTCTCACCGACCACCGAGCCCATCGAGCCGCCCATGAACTCGAACACGAAGAACCCGACTTCGACCGGCAGGCCGCCGATGGTCGCGGTGCCCGCGCGATAGGCGTCGCCCGGGCCGACCTTGCGCGTCGTGCCCTTGACCTGATCGACATAGCGCTTGCTATCCACGCGGAACCCGAGCGGATCGCAGCTCTCGAGATCGCGGTCGTGCTCCTGCCAGCTCCCGGCGTCGACGATCATCTCGATCCGGCCCTCGGTCGGCATCCGGAAGTGGTGCTGGCAGCTCGTGCAGACCCGGAGATTCGCTTCCAGATCAGCTTCGTAGAGCGTCGTACTGCAGCGCTCGCATTTGTTCCAAATCCCCTTCGGGACGGACTTTTTCGGCTGCTCCGCGAGCCCTTGCGTACGAGACCACCACGCCATGGGCGAGCTAGATACCAGACCCGCCAAGTGCGGTAAAGCCCAGGCTTTCGATCGGGTCATCTAGCGGGGCCCCCGGGATGTGCGGGATCCCCGCGCTCCTCCAGAATCGGCGAAATCTCGTCGAGTTTCTCTCGCGGGCCGACCAGAGGTCTGCTATCCAGCATGGGGAAAACGCCCGCGAAGAAGGGCGCTCATCACTTAGCCCGGCCCACCTGGCCTGTACGTGAGGTCGCGATGCCTTCGGTCCTTGTCGTCAACGAAATCAGCACAGAGCGCGAAGAAATTGCTCGTGCGCTTGAGGGTGAAGGGTTCACGGTCGTTCAGGCCTCATCTGCGGCGGAAGCGGTTCGAGAGATCTGGGGCGGCAACTTCATGGTTGCGATCATCCCGACCCTCTTGACCGGGACCACCAGCACGGCGCTCGTGTCTCAGGTCGGCCAGATGGCGCCCGAGATCGAGACGCTCGTCCATGGCAAGAACGACGAGATTCCTGCGCTGGTTCGCAAGGTGATTCAGATCCGCGACGGCGAAGCCGCCGCGTAGCTACGCGCCGAATCGATCGCGCAGGCTCAAGAACTCGAGGAACTCGAGGAGCCGGCCGACCTCGGGAACGATGAAGCCGTCGCCTTCGATGCCCGCGTCTTGTGCGAGGAGGACGAGGTGCGCCGCGCGTAGCCGATCGATCACGTCGATCACCTCGTGAACAGGTAGGCCGACGCGCGTCGCGATGTCCTCCACGCGCTTGGGGACGAGGATCGCGGTGCCGGCATGAAGCACGCTGCCGGCGAGTAGGATCTGCTCCTCCGCCATATGCCGCAGGCACTGCACGACGCGATGGTTCGGCGTCGGCAACAGCAAGAGCTCGACATGCTGGTTCGCGTTCTCGAGTCGCATCGCGAGCGACTTGATGATCCGCAGCGCGATCTCGGGACGGGCGCGCAGCATCGCCTCGAACGTCTTGCCTTCGATCACGACGAGCCGCGAGTCGACGCGCACGATCGCGGTCGCCGAGCGCGGTCGGCCATTCAAGATCGCCATCTCTCCAAAGAACTCTCCGGCAGGCAGCACGGCGAGCACGCGTTCCGTCTCTCCGACGAGGCGACGGATCTCGACCTCGCCCGACTGGATCACGTACATGTAATCGCCGGGCTGGCGCTCCTCGAACAGCACCGTTCCCGCTTTGAAGTCGCGGGCGAAGCGCTCCAATCCACCGTCGTTCACGGCCGCATCATCCCACGGGGCTTCGCCCCGGCCAAGGATCAGCGCATCGTTGCGTGGCGCAGAATGTGGAGTAACGCGCGGCTGCCGACCTTTGCGTCGCGATGGGAATCAGCGGGAAGCGCGACCTCGTCGCAGGTCAGGCCGAGCTTGACCGCGCGCACGAGCATCTCGACATCCCAACCATCTCCGCGGTCCCGCATGCCGAGCGCCGTCAGCGCGGGAAACTTCAGCGCGCGCACCGGGCCAACCCCAGACCAGCGATGGCGATACACCGTTTCGATCACCGCGGTGACGAGCTTCTCACCGACGCGGCGCCTTCCGCTCGATTCGGCGCCGACGACGAGCTCGACGCCGCGCTCCGCGATCGGCTCGATGAGCGAGAGCAGCGCCATCGCGGCCGCCGGTCGATCGCCGGGAATGAACACGAGAACGTCGGGCACGCGCGGCAGCGCCGTGAAGTGCGCCTGCGCCCGGAGGCACGCGGCACCGTAGCCTCCGCTCGCCTCGCGGAGCACGAGTGCGCCGGCGTCGCGCGCGATCTCCGCCGTGCGATCCGTCGAGGCGCGATCGACCACGACGACCGAGCGGATCGATCGATGCGGCAGATCGCGAAGGAGCGGCGCGAGGCTCGCGGCATGATCGCGCGCCGGAACGACGACATCGACCAACAACCCGGGTGGCATTCTCGGCAAGTGTACGACGACACCCCCACGGAGCGCATCCCAGATGAAGCGAGCCGGAAATGGAACGAGCCGGCGAACGCTGGAGAGCGAGGCGGCAATGGAGCGAGCCCAGATGGATGTGGTACATGGAAGCCCGATGGCGCTCACCTACAAGGACGCTGGCGTCGACATCGATGCAGGGAACGCGCTGGTCGACCGGATCAAGCCGCTTGCGAAATCGACGCACCGCCCCGAGGTCCTCGGTGGTATCGGTGGATTCGCGGCGTTATGCCGCCTCCCGACCGGTTACAAAGAGCCGATCCTCGTCAGCGGTACCGATGGCGTCGGGACCAAGCTGAAGACCGCGCTCGCTACGAAACGCCACGAGACGATCGGGATCGATCTCGTCGCGATGTGCGTCAATGACGTGCTGGTCACAGGCGCAGAGCCGCTGTTCTTTCTCGATTACTTCGCGACCGGCGCACTAGACGTCGACACCGCCGCGACCGTGATCTCCGGAATCGCCGAGGGCTGCCGGCAGTCGGGGTGCGCGCTCGTCGGCGGCGAGACCGCGGAGCTGCCCGGCCTGTATCACGGCAGCGATTACGACCTCGCGGGATTTTGCGTCGGCGTCGTGGAGCGCACGCAGATCCGCCCGCGCACCGATCTGGTCGCCGGCGATGTCGTGATCGGGCTGCCTTCGGCGGGCCTGCACTCGAACGGTCATTCGCTCGCGCGCAAGGTCGTGCTCGAGGTGTTGAAGCTTCCGCTCGACGCGCGGCCCGAGATCCTCGGTGGTGCGAGCGTCGCCGACGATCTGATTCGTCCGACGATCATCTACGCCGACGCGTTTCGCGCGATCGTGGACGTGCCGTGGAAAGGCGCCGCGCACATCACGGGCGGCGGGCTCGTCGAGAATCCACCTCGCGTGTTCTCCGATGACTCGCTCGCGGTCGAGCTCGATCCGACGACGTGGGAGGTCCCGGGCATCATGAAGCTGATCGCGACTGCCGGCGTCGGCGACGAGGAGATGCGCCGCACGTTCAACATGGGCCTTGGCATGCTGATCTTCGTCCCCGCGGCGGCCGCGGAGCGTACGATCGCATTGCTCGCCAAGCAGCGTGCACGCGTGGTCGGTAGGCTCGTTCCACGGGCCGGTGGCGAGCCTTCGCGACTCGCCGGAGCCTGATCGCTTCCATGAACGTCGGCGTGCTGGTCTCGGGACAGGGGACGAATCTCCAGGCCTTGCTCGACGCCGAAGCGCGCGGCGAGCTCGCACCGGCGACGATCGCGGTCGTGATCTCCAGCAAGCCTGGCGTGCCCGCGCTCGAGCGCGCGACGAAGGCCGGCAGGCCCGCCGAGGCGATCGATCACAAGCGATTTGGCAGTCGCGAGCTGTTCGAGGCGCGTCTGCTCGAGGTGCTCGCCGCTCACCAGGTCGAGGCGATCGTGCTCGCCGGATTCATGCGGCTGTTGTCGCCACACTTCGTCGCGCAGTTTCCGGCGCGGATCATCAACACGCACCCTTCCCTGCTGCCCGCGTTCCCCGGCGCGGATGCCGCGGCGCAAGCGATCGCGCACGGGGTCAAGGTCAGCGGCGTGACGATTCATTTCGTCGACGACAGCCTCGATAATGGGCCGATCATCGCCCAGGCGGCCGTCCCGGTTCTGCCCGGCGACGACGCGCGGGCGCTGCACGCGCGGATCCAGCTCGAAGAGCATCGTTTGCTCCCTCGCGTCGTGCAGAGCTTGGCGGCAGGCCAGCTCTCGTGCCAAGGTCGCACGGTCATGGGTGGTCGTGCCGAATAATACGTATGACCTGGTCGTGCTCGGCGACGATCTGGCTGCACTCGTCTGCGCGACGCTGTGCGCGAGGCGCGGCATGCGGACGCTCGTGCTCGGCGACGATCGCCCTGCTCGCTACACGCTCGGTCCGCACAAGCTGCCGATCGAGCCCGCATTGTGGCCGGTGTCGACGGGCTCGCCCGGCGATCGCGTGCTCAAGGAGCTGCATGCGGAGCTCGCCCTTCGTCGCAAGCTACGCGAGCCGCGGATCGCGGCACAGCTCGTCACGCCGGATCTCCGGATCGATCTCGGCGGGGACCGCCTCGCGAGCGAGCTGCAGCGCGAGCTCGGCAAGGCCAGCGAGACCTGGATCGACCGCTGGGCCAAGGGTACCGAGGTCGCACGGCTTGGCGATCCGTTGCTCGCCAGCGAGCACGCGTTCCCCGGCGTCGGCTTCTTCGAGCGGCGCGAAGTCACGAAGCTGGCGGATGCCGCAGGTGAAGCTGCGAATCGCTGGTGGGACGACGCACAGACCGATCCGAGCGCGCGGCTTTGGCGTCATCTCGCCGCGATCGCGTTGCGCCATCCCGCCGCTCCGCCTCTCGCGATCGCGCGCGCACTCGATGCGTGGCAGGCCGGACCACCGTCGCTACGCGGTGATGGCGATGCCGTGCGCGAGCTGCTCGTCGAGAAGTTGACGACCGCCGGCGGAGAAGTCCGCAGCGGCAAGGTCACCGACGCGACCGTCTCGTGGGGCAAGCTGTCGAGCGTCACGCTCGCGAACGGTGACGAGATCGGCGCCGGCCAGGTCGTCGCGAGCCGGACGCCCGAGCAACTCGGCGAATTACTCGGCAAGAAGGCGCCGAAGCGACTCTCCGAGCTATCCGAGGGCGTCGAGCTCGTCGGGTATCGCTACACGCTCAATGTTGTGATCGACGAAGCTGGGATTCCCGAGCACATGGCACCGACGGTCGCGGTCGTGGCCGCGCCCGATCAAGAACCGATAGGCGATGCAGCGTTCTCGATTCATCTCGGCGAGACCGACGACGCCGGCCGTGTCGTCGCGACGCTCGCCGCCGTGCTCGCCGCCGAGAATGGAGCGATGACCGCAGATCGCCTCGCGGCCAAGTGCATGGCGCTGCGTGCGGGTCTGTGGAATCGGCTCGGCGACGTGATGCCATTCTTCGAGAAGCATCTCGTGCTCGCGCACTCGCCACACGAGGCGACGGTGCCCCAGGTGCCGGGCGGCCGCGGCAGTTACGACGTTCCACGCAACCTGCCGCTCGCGATGTCGCCGGTATGGAAGGGCAAGCTGGCCGCGACCGCGGACACCGGCGCCGTCAGCTACATCGCCGGGCTCAAGAACCTGACGCTCACCGGCGATCAGATCCTGCCGGCGCTCGGAATCGAAGGCGCCCTCGCCGCCGGCTGGAGCGCCGCGAAGGTCGCGTGCGCGCTCGCGGGCAAGAAGAAAGACTACCTGCGCGACGAGGTCGTCGGCGCGGCTTGAGAGAGGTCCCCGCAAGTTGGTGATCACCTCTGCGGCGGCTCCGAGCTGGCCACCAACTTCTGGGGACCTGTACTTAGGTCAGCCGCGGTAGCCCGAGGTCATCCGCGGTCTTGTCGTCGGTCGCGATCAGGATCGCGGGCATGTCGACGCGAATCCGGGCGAGAACACCGGGGACGACGCGCACCATCGGAACGGCGCCTCGCGCGCGTGCTTCGAGAAACACGTCGTGCGGATCAGCCGCGGCGTGCGCGGTCAGGATCGCGCAGCCGACCGATGCTAGGCAGGCTTCTGCGATCGGACGCAGCTCGCCGTCGCGCGCGACGATCACGCACGGCCCGAGCAGCGCGACGAGACCCGCCTCGCCGATCAACGTACCCATCTGTGGTGCGAGCTCGTCGAGCGAGGCCTGCACCGGTGGCGCGAGGCGAACGCGAGAATCGCGATAGACGGCCACGCCGCGCTCGGCGAGCTGACCGCGGCCGAGCGCATCGTCCCAGCGATGGCCATCGACGCGTGCGATGTCATGCGGAGCCGCGCCCGACGAGCCTGTCAGGTGGGTGCCGTAGAGCAGCGCGATCACCACGAACAGCTCCGGCGCGAGCTCGAAGCGCGCGATCAGATTCTCGATCGCGGGCACGGCGGGCGGCGGGGTCACGGTGCCGCCCGCGGCGATCGCACGAGCCCACACGGCGAGCTCGTCTCGCCACGACGGCTCGTTCTCGGTCTCCGCTCGCGGCCGCGTCGGTTCCGTACGAGCGGGCGAGCTCGTGATGCGAGCGCGCCATGATGCGAGCTCCTCGGTCGGGCGCGCCTGCGGCGGTACGACCGCGATTGGCGGCAACGGCGGCGAGCTGAGCGTCACGCTGGTGGGAACCTCGCCGACACCGGCGTCGGAAGGCCCGAACAGCGTCGAGGGGATCGCGATCTCCGACTCGCGTGCGGCGATCGGAGAAGGCGTCGATTCGGCGGGGCCGTCGAGCTGCATGATCGCGACCGGACGAGCCGCTTGCGCGATCAGCACGCCGGTCATGCGCCCGAGCACGAGACCTGCGGCATCTGCGCGATCGATCCCGGCCGGTGCGATCACGCGCGGACCACGGCGACCGTCGAGATCGACGACGAACACCCGACCGGTGGTCGCGCCGACACAGATCAGCAGATCGCTGCGCGGATGCCCCGTCACGCGCGCGATCGGCTCGGGCAGCTCGTGGATCTTCGGCTGTCCTCGATTGACGAGCGGGATGACCTCGATCACCGACGGGTCTTGCACCGACGTCATCCACAAGACGCGATCGCTACCGCCGACGGCGGTGATCGTGGCGGGTTTCGGCAGCTTCAGGCGCCGCTTCGGCATCCGGCTCTGCGGATCCCACTCTTCGACCGATCCCGCGAGCGCGACGACGAACTGTGCGCCCGCGGCACCGGCGCAGACCGGCACGGCGCGGGCCGGAAACTGATACGGCGTGAGATGAGTCTCGGTCGCGGTCAGTACCGCTGCGCCCGTCCCGCCGATCACGAGCGCATGAGCTCCGACCGCCGCGACCAGCTTCATCGGCGCTTCGAGCCGGATCTCCGCGATCGTGCGTGGTCCGTACGGATCGAGCAAGTGCACCGTGCTGTGCGCCGCATAGCGCGACAGCACGAGCATGCGCGGCGGCGCACCGACCCATGCGATCTCGCTCTCCTCGGCCTCGGGATCGATCCCGACCTCCGCAAATGGCGCACACCCGGGTACTTCGATGACGACGATGCGGGTCGGCTCGTGAATCGCAGCCATCGTTCCATCGCTCGCGATCGCGACGCGCGACACGGCCGCAGGGGCAAACGCTTGCGAAGGAGAAGGCGAGCTGACAACCACGAAGAAAGCGTATCAGGATTGCGATCCACCGTGAGGCTTCCGCGAGGCGCGTGGGCGCGCCCGGTGTCTGGAAGGGCCTCGAGCGATTGCGCGCTAGAGTGACGAGGTTCCGTGACGTTTGGTTCCAAAGCGGCCGTGTGTCGAGCGCTCGGTCAGCTTCCCGACTCCGGACGGCTGTCGCTGGCCGCACCATTCGTCGAGCTCGCGATGTCGGGACCGGTCCCGGCGAACGAGGTCCTCGAGATCCTGACTCGTTATGTGTTCGATCCGCGCGGCGATGCGATCGTCGCTACGAATTCCGAACAACTGAGCTGGCTCGCAGGACCTTTGTTCATGTGGATCGGCCCGGGGAACGCCGTGCCGATCGTCGACGAGATCGCGGCGCTGATCCTCGGACCATCGCTGCGCGACCGCGGTCAGCTGGTGCCGATCGTCACCGAGAGGCGTTTTGCGCCCCACGCCGACGATACGGTCGCGCTCGCGATTGCCGCGCTCGATCGCGGTGCGCAGGAAACCGTGCTCGAGACCTTGTTCGCGGATCCGGGTCCCGATCCCGCGCTGCTGGCGCTCTCGACGGTCCAGTGCGGGCGCACGCTCGCGTGGTCACCGCAGCTGATCGACGCTCCGATCGCCGATCCGATCGTCGCCGCACTGTTGGCATTGCTGACGTCGAGGAGCCCGAAACCGCTGCTCGAGGCTGTGTCGCGCGTGCTCGGACCGATCGCGAAGACGCGGACCGCGCACGGGCAACGCGTCCGCGCGACAGCACTGCTCGGCCTCGACGCGCTCGACGAGTCGGCGGAGCTCGCCGCGTCCTGCGCGCACGTGCTCGGCTTCGCGGCGCCGGAGGATCGCAACGCATTCATCGCCTATCGCTCGGTCGTGCTCGACCGCCCGCAAGCGGAGGACATTTTCGTCGCGTTCTTGTCGGGCCTGATCGCCGGAGCGCACGTCCCCGCGGTCACCGAGCTGGTCGAGGCGATGCTCGCCGGTGAGGATCACGAAGCGGAGACCGCGCTCGGCATCGCGGACGCCCTGCCCCTCGATCCGATCGCGCCGCAACTCTTGGCCGAGCTGGAGTCGGCGAACCCCGTGCGCAGGGCCGCGGCCGCTGGGGCCGTCCAGCTGTTCGGCGGGCCGCAGGTCGACGCCGCGTTGGCCGCGCGCCTGTTCGATTCCGCGCCCGAGGTCGTCGCTTCGGCGACCCGCGTGCTCGTCGCGCGTGGCCGCACCGACTTGCTCGCGATGCACATCACCCGCGACGACGCGCCGCTCCGTCGATCGATCGCGCTCGCCGGCATGGGCGATCTGCGCGTGCAGACGATCACCGATCTGGTCAACGCCGTGCTCTCCGATGTCGAGGAAACCGACATCAGCGATGCGTCGCCGATCGTTCGCCTGATCGGAGATGCGTTGATCACCTCGTCATCGGGTCTCGAGGTCGGCGCGCAGCTGATCGCAGATGTCCCGCAAGCGGTCGGCCTGCTCGCGGTCGCCGCCGTCGCCGGATCCGAACGCGATGTCGGCGTGCTCGCACCCGCACCGCTGCGCGACCAGCTATCGCGAGCGACGCTGCCGATCACTTATTCCGACGAATTCGGCGACAGCGAGCTCGGCGCTCTCGCGCTGTATCTTCTCGCGCGCATGTCGGCAGGAGATGCGCAGCTCGGGGAGATCATCGCCGCGGCGATCGGGGGCAAGTCGCAATATTCCGGGCAGCTGATCGCGGCGCTCGGCGAGCTCCGCGTCGCCAATGATCAAACCGCAGGAGCGCTCGCACCGCTCCTCGCACCGGAGCAGCCGATCGGCGTCCGCGTCGGTGCAGCTGCGGTGTGCGGTCGCGTGCTGCCGTATGATCACGCGGCGTGGGACGACGTCCGCGCGTTGCTCTCGGAGCGCCCCGAGGCTCGTGCGGCAGCGTGGCGTGCGCTGCGCGACCGAGCGCGCCGCCGGTAGCCGGTGGCGCCGCGTAGGCCCGAACGCCAAGGCGCCAAGGTGCCAAGATTTAGAAGAGGCGAATCGTGAGTACCCGCTAGGGCTCGTCCGATGCTGGCGCGGGTGGCGCGGCGACCGGCTCGGGACCGTGCCACGCGAGCTCGAGCATCGCGCGGAATCGCGGTGCTCCGATCTGATCGTCTAGGGCGGTACCGACGCGCAGCCCGAACGTCAGGGCCGGCGATGGCTGCGTGACGATGCCGATCCGCGCTTCTGCCGGTGATGGACCGCGATGATGAGCGATGTTGTCGCCGAGCACACCTACGACCTCGGCGGCAAGCTTGACCTGCTGGGGGTCGCACCACAGATGCGCGATCGGCGGAATCGGGGCGATCACGCCGGCGCCGAACGCGAGCTCGTCGCCGACGAGGCGATCCGCGATCGTGACCTCCGCGCCGCGCAGGCGGATGCCCCCGGTCGCCGCGATCACGATGCCCATCGGCAGGGTCGCGCGGCCGATCAAGAGCCACGAGGCGCTCCACTTCGCATCGCCTGCGAAGTTGTGGTCATCGCCGGTCGGGAGCGTGAGCAGGCCACGCACGAAGGCGCTGAAGGGGCCGCTCTCGATCACCCGCGCGCGTGCGCCGAGCGCGAGGTCACCGAGGACCCAGCGGTCGAGCGGTTGATCGTCGCCAAAGCCGGTCAGCCGATCGCCGACTTGATGCGCGAGCGGCAAGCGCGCGTCGACGATGAAGCTCGGTCCAAACGCGAAGGCGCCGCCGAGCGCGACGGTCTCGCGACGGCGGACCGGATGCGTCTCTCGCGTGGTTGTATGCAGCGTGATCGGCTGATCGAGATAGCCGAGCTGGATTCCGGCGGCCCACACCGAGCCAGGGGCCCCACCGTCGAAGCCGAATTCGATCCGTCCCGCAGGCGGAGCCTCGCGATCGACCTCGATTGCCTCCGGTCGATCGATCGGCGTATCCGCGCGCGCGATGCTGCCAGCGAGCACGAGCAGCACGCTCGCACGCCCGAGCTGGAGCAAGCCAGCGCACGCCGGCGAGCGGGACCCGACCATGCGCTAGCCCATGATCCGCGAGCCGAGCTCGTAGACCCGCGCCGGCGCCATGTGGCGATAGCGCGTCACCTGCACGCGAAGCTGAGCGATCTGATCGATCACGTCGCGCCGGGATGCCCCCTTCGCGAGCATCGCCCGCGCGCGCTCCACGATCGCCGCGCGCGCCGCCTTCGGGTGATAGATGAACGTGCGGCCGAAGCGCACTTCGCCTCCTACACCGACGAGCCGGAGCTCCGCGACATCGCCGACCTCGACGCCGTGCAGGGCGCGCGCTTCGACGACGTGGATCTCGGCGCCGCCGAGCAGATCGAGTAGCTCGATCCGTCCGCGCGCAAACGCCTGGACCTCGAACAGACTGCGCTGTGAGGTCACGAGCGCGCGCACGATCTCGCGGCGGGGATCGGTCTCGGCGAGCTCGCGATAGGTCGCAACCGCGGGCGGCAGCGAGCCCGCCTCGGCGCGCTCGACGACGTACCACTCGACGAAGGCCGCGCTCCACGGCTCCCATAGCTCGTCATCTTGATGCACGCGGCCACGTCGTTCTTCGTATTCGCGGCGCGCGATTCCGGCGCGCTCCGTATCGGCCGTGTGACGCGTGTAGAGCTCTTCGATCACTTGCTCGAGCAGCGCCGCCGTCGAGCTCATTGCGTCCTCTTCAGATGATCGCGAAACCGACCGAACAGATAGCCAGCATCGTGCGGGCCCGGGCTCGCCTCGGGATGATACTGGACGCTGAAGATCGGCTTGCCGGCAACAGCGATGCCCTCGTTCGAATGATCGAACAAGTTTTCGTGCGTGACGTGCACGCCGGAAGGGAGCGTCGTCGGATCGACGACGAATCCGTGATTCTGGGACGTGATCTCGACCTTGCCGGTCGTCTTGTCGAGCACCGGGTGATTCCCGCCGTGATGACCGAACGGCAGCTTCAGGGTCTTCGCGCCAAGGGCGAGGCCAAGGATCTGATGGCCGAGACAGATGCCGAACACCGGCTTGCCGCTCGCGCACAGCTCACGGGTCGCCACGACGCCGTACTCGACGGCCGCGGGATCGCCGGGCCCATTCGAGAGAAAGTAGCCATCGGCGCCGAGCGCGAGGGCTTCTCGCGCGGGCGTGGTCGCCGGGACGACGGTGACGCGCGCGCCGATATCGCGCAGCTGCCGCAGGATGTTCTCCTTGATCCCGAAGTCGTAGGCGACGACGTGAAACTGGATCGGAGGCGAGGGAATGGCACGGCCGTCGTCGATGGCGCGCCAGGTCGGCTGCGTCCACTCGTAGCGCTGGGCGCAGGTGACGCGCGGCACGAGATCGAGGCCGTCCATCTTCGGGGCGGCGCGCACGCGCGCGAGCACGGCCTCGGATTCGGCGACGTGCGGCGTGATCGCGCCGCGCATCGCACCCTGATCGCGCAACATGCGCGTGAGCGCGCGGGTGTCGATGCCGTCGATGCCGGGCACGCCGGATTCCTCGAGCCACTGCGTGAGCGTGCTCTCCGATCGCCAGCTCGCGGGAATCGGCGACAGCTCGCGGATCGCTAAGCCTGCGCACGCGACCTTCCGCGCCTCGGTGTCCTCGCGGTTGACGCCGACGTTGCCGATCTGGACCCCGGTCATCACGACGATCTGGCCGGCGTACGATGGATCGCTGATGATCTCCTGGTACCCGGTCATCGAGGTGTTGAACACGACCTCGCCGATCGACTCGAGACGCGCGCCGAAGCCCTCGCCGCGGAAGATCGTCCCATTCTCGAGGACGAGTGCCGCCGGCCATCCTGCCGCGGTCACTTGAACCTCCCGTCGAGGTCGTGCACGGGCCGGCCTTCGAACAGCGTCAGCACGGCGCGGCCCGCGAGGGTCTGCCCGAGGAACGGCGTGTTGCGCGACTTCGAGGCCATCGCATCTGCGGTGATCGTGAACGGCCGCTCCGGATCGATGATCGCGAGGTCGGCCATCGCGCCGACGGCGAGCGAGCCGCCTGGCAAACCGAACGCGCGGGCGGCGCCGCCGGTCAGCGCCGCGATTACCCGCTTGTCGTCGAGCGTGCCCATCCGCACGAAGTCGAGCACGATCGGCAGCGCGGTCTCAAGGCCGAGCATGCCGGGTGCCGCGCACTCGAACTCGACGTCTTTCTCGACCGGCGAGTGCGGTGCATGATCGGTCGCGATCGCGTCGATCGTTCCGTCGGCGAGGGCCTCGAGCAAGGCCTGCTGATCGGCCTCGGTCCGCAGCGGCGGCATGACCTTCGTGCGCGTGTCGTAGTGGCTGCACGCCTCGTCGGTGAGCGCGAGGTGATGCGGTGTGACTTCGCAAGTCACGGGTAAGCCGCGGCGCTTCGCCTCGCGAACGAGCGCGACCGTGCGCGCCGTCGACACGTGAGCGACGTGATAACGAGCCCCGGTCCATTCGACGATCTCGAGATCGCGCGCGACCATCGCGCTCTCGGCGCACGCCGGCTGACCGCGGATCCCGATCCGCGTGGCGACCGCGCCTTCGTTCATCGCACCGCCTTCGGCGAGATCGAGATCCTCGGCGTGCTGGACGACCGGGAGATCGAACGTGCGCGCGTACTCGAACGCGCGGCGCAACAGGCCGGCGTTCATCACCGGCCGACCGTCGTCGGAGATCGCGACGATGCCGGCGTCCTTCATCTCGGCGATCTCGGCGAGCAGCTTGCCTTCAAGGCCTTGCGTGATCGCGCCGATCGGGCGCACGCGAACCGCACCGACTTCGCGCGCCCGCCGGACGATCAGCTCGGTCACCGCGCGCATGTCGTTGACCGGCTTGGTGTTGGGCATGCAGCAGATCGTCGTGAATCCGCCGGCCGCCGCCGCCCGCGTCCCGGTCTCGATGTCTTCCTTGTATTCCTGGCCCGGCTCGCGGAGGTGGACATGGAGGTCGACGAGCCCCGGGACGATCCACAGATCTTTGACGTCGATAATCCGCGGCGCGACCAGCCCCCGGCCGATCTCGACGATCCGGCCGTTCGTGATCCGGATGTCCGCCGCCAGGTCGAGCGGACGCGGTGCAGCCGGGTCGAAAACCCGGCCTCCACGTAGCACCAGATCCCCGGGATCCATGGCAGCGGGTCTTACCACGCCTGGTATGCTCGGCGACATGCCGTCTGCGGGGATCGTCATCATCGGCGACGAGATCCTGACCGGCAAATTCGTCGAGGAAAACGCGCAGTTCCTGATCGGAGAATTACGCGCGCTCGGGGTCGAGCTCCGCCGCATCACGGTGATTCCCGACGACCGCGACGATATCGCGGCCACCGTGCGCGACGCGTCGGCGAGGTTCGATCACGTGTTCACGTCCGGCGGCGTCGGTCCGACCCACGATGACGTCACGATCGCCGCGATCGCGCACGGCTTTGGGACGACCGTGTATCGCCATCCGGAGCTCGAGGCGAAGGTCCGCGGCTACTGGAAGGACAAGCTCGCCGACGCGAACCTGCGCCTCGCCGACGTTCCCGAGGGCTCCGAGCTCGTGTACGGCAAAGATCTGGTGTGGCCGGTCGTATGTTATCGCAACGTCTACATCCTCCCCGGCGTGCCGTCGCTGTTCCGCCGCAAGTTCGTCGATATCCGCGATCGGTTTCGCGCGGCGCCGGTGACCGCGGCGCGGCTCTATGTCGACGCCGAAGAGGGCGAGCTCGCACCCCACCTCGATGCGATCGTTGCCAGTCACGGCGGCGTCAAGATCGGGAGCTATCCGAGGTTCTCGGAGACCGACTTCCGCGTGCTGCTGACGCTCGAGGGCGCCGACCCAAGCCAAGTGATCGCCGCTTACGAAGCGCTCGCGAGCCGGCTCGGCGCTCGCGTCGTACGACGAGAACCGCCGCATAGCGTCGGTTAGTTGCGACCGTCCTGACTCGTTGACCGGGTCCGCTGCCCTTTGCTATAGCCCGCGCATGCTCGTGATCGGCGTCGTGGTCGTCGTCGTGGCGGTGTGGTGGTTGACGCTGACGAGCACGCTGTTTCACGTCTCGGTTCGGGACGGCAAGGTGCTCGTCGTTCGCGGTCGCGTCCCGGTCTCGCTGCTGCAAGCGTTCGCCGAGGCCGTCGCGGACCCGGTGGTGAAGCGCGGCAGCATCAAGGCGTCGAAGACCGAGACCGGCGGCCAGCTCTGGTGCACCGGCGATATCGGCGAAGGCCGCGAACAACGGATGCGCAACGCCTTCATGCTGTATCCGGCGTCACAGCTGCGCCACGCGCCCGTCATCGAGAAGCCGACACTGGGACAGCTCTCCGGCATCGCGTGGCTCGCTTGGTTCCTCGAGCGTCGCTAGAGCTCACGAAGCACACCACCCTAGCTCGGTGACCCGATCCGGCGTTGACGCGGCTCGGAGGCGGTTGATATAGCGCGCGCATGGTCGTGCTTGGCGCGTTGTTTCTGGTGATGGGGTTGGCGCTACACATCGCGTGGATCACGAACGTCGCTCGATCTCGCGGACGCAGCATGCTGTTCTGGGCGCTCGGTGCCGCGGCTCTCGGGGCGCTCGGCTGCTGGTTCGGTCTGCTCGTGTCTGTTGCCTGCGAGTCCGCGAACAGCGAGACCGTCTCGATGCTCGGGGCGATTGCTCCTCTGCCGGGAGCGTTCCTTCCCATGATCGGCGTCGCGTTCCTGCTGTTTCGACTGCCCGTGAACGTCACGATCGGCCGCGACTGGCCCGTCCATTCGTCGAAGAGCGGCACGGGCCGACTCGTGATCTCCCCCGACGCGCTCTACCTCGCCTGGAAAGATCGCGGCGACCTGATCCAGCGATCGAGCGTGAAGAGCGCGGTGGTCGACGGCGAGTGCCTGCGCCTCGTGTGGACCGAGGGCGAGCTCGTGCTGATGCCGCTCATGCAACCGCAGACTCGCGACGGCCGGATCCGCCAGTCTCAGACACTCGCGCGCATGCTGGCGCCTACAGCAGCGCCTTGACGCGTGCCACGAGCTCGGCGCGCGGCAGCGTGAGCTCTTCTTGCTTGCGCAGATCCTTGATCTTGATCTGACCGGCCTCGCGCTCGCGTGCGCCGTACAGGATCGCGAGAGGGACGCCGGCGCGGTCCGCGTACTTGAATTGCTTGCCGAGCTTGTCGTCGGGACCGTAGACCTCGACGTTGAGGTCGGCGGCTCGAAGCTCGGCTGCGATCGCCGCGTACTCGAGCGCGAGCGGCGGCTCGACATTGAGCACGAGCGCCTGCGCGGTCGCACGCGTGTCCGCGCCGATCAGGTTCATCTCGAGCAGCTGATAGAACAACCTCGTCGCGCCGATCGAGATGCCGACACCCGGCAGCTTCGATTTCGTGTAGTGCTCGGCGAGGTTGTCGTAGCGGCCGCCGGAGCAGATCGAGCCGAGGCGCGGGTGGTCGTCGAGAAACGTCTCGTAGACGGTGCCCGTGTAGTAGTCGAGGCCGCGCACGATCGACAGGTTGATCTGCAGTGCGGAAGCGGGGACACCGAGCGCGAGCGTGCCGTCGTAGACCCGCTGCAATTCGTCGAGACCCTGCGTGAACACCGGATTCGGTGTCTCGAACCGGCGCAAGGCTTCGAGCGTCGCCCCCGAGTCACCGGTGTGCGCGCTCAGCAAGTCCAGGAGCCGCTTCGCGGCCGTGGGTTCGATGATGGCGGCGAGCCGCTGCTCGATCTCGGCGCGCTCCTGTTTGCCGAGCCGATCGACCTCGTGCAGCGCGGCCGCGTGCTTGTCCTGCGCGATCCCGAGCGCGTCGAGCAAGCCGCGCAGCAGCTTGCGGTTGTTGATGTAGATCGTGAACTTGCCGAACCCGAGCGCGGCGAAGATGCCGTAGATCACGGCCGGCACTTCTGCGTCGTACGCGAGCGAGAGCGAGTCCTTGCCGATCACGTCGATGTCGCACTGATAGAACTCGCGGAACCGGCCCTTCTGGGCGCGCTCGCCGCGATAGACGCGCTGGATCTGATAGCGGCGAAACGGAAAGTTCAGCTCGTGCTCGTGCTGCGCGACGTAGCGTGCGAGTGGGACGGTGAGATCGAAGCGCAACGCGAGCTCGGGGGGTGTCGGCGCGTTGGTGGCGCCGCCCTGCTTGAGCGCACCGGTCGACTGCACGAAGTAGACTTGCTTCTCGGTCTCGCCGCCGGACTTCGTGAGCAAGATCTCCGACAGCTCGAAGACGGGCGTCTCGATCGGCAAGTATCCGAACCGTTCGAACCCACGGCGGATCGTATCGAGCATCCGCTGAAACGCGATCTGCTGCGCCGGAAGGAGCTCCATGACGCCGGGCGGCGTTCGCGGCTGGACGGGCATCGGGGGACGATGTACCACGCCCACAGGCCGTGTTCGAAGCTCGCTACGCACCGCTGCGACTCCCAGATCCGCTCACCGAGCGCCTCGCCGATGCCTATCACGAACCGCATCGCGCGTATCACACGGCCGAGCATGTCGCGGAGGTCCTCGGTTGGTTCGACCGCGTCGCCGACGATGTCGGCTGGCGTCGGCCCGCGGAGGTATACGTCGCGATCGTGTTTCACGACGCGATCTACGCTCCTGGGGCGAAAGACAACGAAGCGCGGTCGGCGGCGTGGGCGCGTCAAGTGGCGCTGCCGGTCGATGCGGATCGGGTCGCCGAATTGATCGAGCTGACCGCGAGGCACGGATCGATCGATGCCGTCGATCCCGAAGCGGCGCTGTTCCTCGATTGCGACATGGCGATCCTCGGAGCGCCTCCCGATGCCTTCGATGCCTACGATCACGCGATCGCGATCGAGTACAAGCAGGTCCCGCCGGAGGCGTATCGCTCGGGGCGTCGCGCGTTCCTCCAAGGCCTGCTCGCGAAGCCACGGATCTTTCTATCGAACTACTTCCACGACCGACTCGATGCGCAAGCCCGCGCGAACCTGCGCCGCGCACTTGGTTGACGGAGGCGGTCCGAATAAACCTCGCCGGGTTGATTTATCGCTTGCGAGCGGTCGACTTCGGAACGGGTCTCTTTGCGGCCCTCTTGACGGCGGCCTTCTTGACGGCGGCCTTCTTGACGGCGGGCTTCTTCGCGACTGTCTTCGCGTTTGTCATGCCCGCGCCGTCGACCCCGATGCTCGCGATCAATTTCTTCGGCGCCTGCGCGCGATAGCTCTCGTCGATCCACGCCTTGAGGACGTCGATCGGTGGGACGCGGCCGTCCGGGAATTGCGCCGTGACCCAGCCGCTCTTGCCGAGGCCGTATGGAGTCGGGCTGGTGCCCGGAAGCATGAGTGCCATCGCGGCCGATTGCGGCAGCTTGCAGCCGATGCTGAACGGCTCGCCCTCGATGCTGAGGTACGCGAACGTCTTGTCGTTGACCGCGAGGTCGAGGTGCCCGGGCCATGGGCTCTTCGTGTGCGCGCCGGGATAGGTGAGTCCCCACGCGCGCAGCTCTTTCACGATCGCATCGGTGCCGGCAGATTTCTTCGTCATCGCAAGATCCGAGCGAGCACGAGTCCCACAACGAGGAGGATGCCGGCGCTGCCAATCACGAACCACAGTAGCGAAATCCGAGCCCGGGTCGTGACCACGGGCGGCGGTGAGATCGCGGGCTGGGTCGGCGCACCGGACTTCGCGACCTGCGGCCGTTTCGGAGCCTCGGGGCCTACGGGCTCGGGTCCTTCCGTCCACGAGGTCGTCTCGACGATCGTGCCATCCGCGCGCACGCCGGTGACCTCGATGCGATTCCCGGTGACGGTGACGCGCAGGAAGTGCAGCACGCGCTCGAACTTCTTCACGGCCTCGAGATCGATCGGATTGGGATGCGTCCTGCGCGGATACAGCGGCGCGCCCCCGCCGCCCGAGACGAAGTACCGGATCCCGTTGTGCTCCGCGCGCTCGTAGACGTGATCGTGGCCCGAGAACACCGCGGACACTTGATACTTCTCGAACAGCGGCGTCCATCGCTCGCGAAGATCGATCGCGCCACCGTGGAGCGAGATCGAGAACGGCGGGTGGTGCATCACGACGAAGATATGGTGGATCGCGGGGTCCTGACGCGCGGCGATCAGCTCGCGCTCGATCCACGCCGTCTGATCGGTGAGCGCGAAGCTGTAGGCATTGGAATCGAGGACGAGGATCCGCGTGGTCGCGTACGTGAACGCGTAGTACCGCTCCGTTTCGCCGCCGTTCTCGGGGACCGAGAAGAACGCGCGATACGCATCGGCGGTGCGGCCCCTGCCCTGGCGATCGTGATTGCCGAGCGCGGGGAAGTAGACGTTGTCGCGCAGGAGCTTGTCCTCGACGTCGAAGAACTGTTGCCACTGCTCCTGACGATAGCCTTCGTCGACCATGTCGCCGGTGCCGAGCACGAAGTCCGGAACCTCTTGCGCCATGCGTTCGATCACGCGCCGGTGCTGCTCCATGTTGTTGCGGGTATCGCCAAACACGACGAACCCGAACGGGACGTCTTTGCCGACCGGTGGGGCCGTCGCGAACTCGCCTTCCCACGTCTGGCCCGCCGCCTCGACACGATAACGATAGCGGCTCGACGGCTCGAGCCCATCGATCCGCGCTTCGATCACGTGTGCCGCGTTGACGTCCTGCGACTTCTCGCCCCCAGGTCCGATCACGACGAGCTTGCCCGGGATCATCTCGTCCATCTGCCACATCACCGTGATCGAATTCGGAGCGAGGTCCTGGAGGTAGGGACCCTTGAGCATCTTCGGCGACGCGAGCGCGCTACCCGCCATGCCGGCGAGCACGAGGATCGAGGCCAGAGCTCGTCGCATGCGCTCCCTCGAGGATACGGGCGCAGGCCGACCCGTGCAAGATCGCCGCGCGGCCGCGGATCGGTTTGCCGTCGCGCGTCAGATCGCGCGCTCGAACGCACCCGGCTGGTAAGCACGAGCCGCGATGTTCGCCAGGCTTGCGTGTGTCGCCCGAAGACCACACCGGCTACGCGGTGGCGTTCTAGCGGTAGCGCAGGCTGGCGAGTGCGCCGACGAGATCGCGCGCCGATTCTTTCGTGTAGCCGTACTTCGACGTCAGCGACTCGAGCGACGCATTGGCGCGAGTCTGCGCGTCGGCAGACAGCGAAGCCTCGTTCCCCGACAGCACCATCACGAGATCCGAGATGCCCTTCGCGATCGTCTTGCGATGCTTCTCGAAGTACGCATCTTTGATCTTGCGCATCAGGTCGCCGAAGATCTCCGAGATCACCGGCTTCTGACCTTTGTGATCGAGCGACCACGCTCCGATCTTCCCGACCAGGCTCTGGCGGAAGTCATCGGCGCGGCCGGAGATCTCGAGCGTGCGCTCGACCTCCCGCATCATCTGCTCGTCCGGATCTTCCATCCGGCCGGTCGCGGGGTTGCGGACTTTCTCTTTCCTGATCGCGTGCATCACGTGCGAGACGTAGCGATCGAACACGCGCGCGTACTCGGATTCCTCGACGAGACCGACCGCGACGCGCACTTCATCGTCGATCTTGTCGAACAGCCGACCGCGCGCGACGTCGGCGAGCTTCTTGTGATCGTGATAGCCGCCGGGCTGGACGTCCTGTCGCAGGAACTCGTAGAGGCTCGTCTGCTTGCACAGATCGACGATCTCGTCGAGGACGACCAGCGGCGAGACGTACTCGTAACGCGTGGAGCCCGCGGCCCCGAGCAGCACCGTCTGCATCTCGCGCGGCGATGCGCCGACGCGGCCCTCGTAGATCGGATACGTGTCCGATTCGTGGAAGAGCTCCTTGATGTGCGCCGCGAGCTCGCGCGCACGATCCTGCGAGAGATCCTCGGGGACCTGGCCGGTCGAATACAGCTCGGCCTTATCGAGCGGCGACAGCTTGCCGATGACCTCGGCGAGCGTCGATGGGAACCGCTCGATCTGCGGCTTGCGCATCCGCGATAGCACGGCCCACAGCGCGGCGACGTACGCGGTGTGCGGCGCGACATGACGGCCACCCGCCGCCTCGCGCAACCGTTGGCGATACAGCGCCTCCTCGTGACGGACGTCGAGGATGAACGGCACGCGGATCAGCTCGATCCGGCCCTTGAAGCTCTGAAAGTCCGGAATCTCGCGGAACGCCGCGAGGTGGATATCGTTGCAGCTCCCAACGAACACGAGATCGAGGAACAGCGTCGAGTTCGTCATCGACAGCGCGGCGCGCTCGACGCTCGTCAGCAAGTACTTGTAGTGCTCGAGCGGGCGCTTCAACAGGTCATCGAATTCGATGAAGCCGCGGTTCGCGCCGACGACCTCGCCCCCGTACTCGAACAGCGACACCGATTGCAGCGAGGGCGGCAGCGCGGACAACGAGCGATCCGCGGTGACCTGACGCTCGGTCGCGTCGACCGAGAGCTGCGGCTCGACCGTGACCCAGCCGGTGCGATAGCGATGCGAGATCTCGAACCGCTCGACGCGGACATGGCGGAGCACCTGGACGAAGTCGCCCTGGTAGTTCGCGAGCAGCGCGTCGTAGATCGCGCGGTTCTTTGGAGACAGCGAGCCGTGGCGCAGATAATCGCTGACCGGAAATTCCCGAGATTTGATCGACCCGGAGAGCATCTGCTCGATCAGCTTGTGACGCTTCTCGAGCGGGATCAGCAGCAGCGGATGATCGCGGAGCTCGTCGGGCAGCCGCGCATCGACCGAGTCATCCGGAAGATACGCGTACGAATCCGTCGACTCGATCGTCGGGTGGAGCCCGCCGAACCCGATGCCGCCCTTCTGGCTCTTCGAAGAAGGAAACATCCAGCTGAACCGATACAGCGCACCTTCATCGAGCGCCGAGTAGTGCTCGAGACCCCGGCCGAGGCAGCGAATGAACGTCGACTTCGCCGAGCCGTTAGGCCCGTGGAGCAGGATCAGCTTGTTCGGGCGGCCGTCCTGCAGAAAGCTCCGGAGAACCTTGTAGACCTGTTTCTGGACCATCTCCTGGCCGAACAGCTGATCTTCGCCCTTGGCCCACGGTGCGTCGAACAGGTTGAACCGGCTGACGTCGCCCCACGGATACTTCACCGTCGTGGTGCCATAGTGATCGAAGCAGTCGACGATGTACTGTGTCGACGATCGGAGCTGGCGAGTCGGCTCGGCGAACACGAGCGCGAGGTACTCGGTGAACGACATCACGCGGCGGTTGCGCCGGAAGTCCTCGCCGACGGCCTGATGCAGGCCGACCAGCGTCTCCTTCACCAACGGTGGGATGTCGCTCATCGGTGCTTCGACGTTAGCTCAGATCACGGGGTGGCGGGATGGCACAACGCACCGTGATTTTGCCCTCGCTCAGGTCGCCGCGACCGTGACGGTGATCGGCTGGCGTTTCGGGTGACAGCTGTCCTTGTCGCAGACTCCGAATTTGAACCAGCCTTTGATCTCGTACGCGCCGGCCTTCTCGGCGGTCGCCTTGATCGGGATGACCAACATCTGCTCGCTGAGAGTCGCCGCATCGCCTTGCGCCTTGTCGCGTCCGCCGGCGGTGAGCTCGGTCTTCGACAGCTTCACGCCTTCCGCGGGCTCGAGCGTGATCTTGATCGGATAATCCGTCGCGACATGGAAGCCGGTGTTCGGTGCGAGCTTGACGCTGGCGATTGCTTCAGCGCCGGCCCTGGCTTCGGCTTTGTCGATCGTCAGCGTGCCTTCGTCCGCCTTCAGGTGAAACCGCGGATCGTCGGTCGGCGCGGCCGCTACGGTCCCTGTCGACTCTGCGGAGCCCGCGTGTGGGACGACGATGTGCTCGGGCCCCGTTGGCCCCTTGGACTCGGTTGATCCCTTCGTTCGGTCCTTGGCGGACGTCGAACAACCCGAACAACCGGCGAGGAACACGGCAACGACTGCCAGACGCGACATGCCGGATAGCATAACGGATCTCGTCGGTTTGGCACGTGTGTGGGGCCGTGTACTCCTGGTTAGATCTCCGATGCGCAAGGTAAGGTGGGAGGACCGGTGAGGAGAGCGCAACAGCTCGGTCGCTACCATTTGCTCGATCGCATCGCGTTCGGGGGGATGGCCGAGATCTATCGCGCGAAGACGTTCGACGCGCACGGGCAGCCGCACCTCGTCGCGGTCAAGCGCGTGCTCGCACACCTTGCCGAGGACGACGACTTCATCCAGATGCTCGTCGACGAAGCCAAGATCGCGAGCGTCTTGCGCCATCAGTGCATCGCGCGGGTCTACGAGTTCGCGCGCGCACACGGCGAGTACTTCATCGCCATGGAGCATGTCGATGGCAAGGACATGCGCACCGTGCTCGAGCGCTGTCGCACGAAGAAGAAGCCGATTCCTCCCGAGCACGCCGCCTATATCGCGGCCGAGGTCGGCGCGGCGCTTCACGCGGCTCACTCGGCGGTCGATTCGCGCGGCAAGCCGCTGCGGATCATCCACCGCGATGTCTCGCCCTCGAACATCATTTGCAGCTACGCCGGCGAAGTGAAGCTATGCGACTTCGGCATCGCGAAGGCGACGCTGTCGCGCGTGCAGACGAAGACCGGCGTGATCAAGGGCAAGGTCAAGTACATGAGCCCCGAGCAGGCGCTCGGTCGCAAGCTCGATCACCGTAGCGACGTGTTCTCGCTCGGCTCGTGCCTCTACGAGATGCTGACCCGGATCCCGCCCTTCACCGCGACCAACGAGATGGACCTCCTGATCAAAGTCCGCGACGCGAAGTATCGGCCGATCGGCGAGCTCCAGCCCGGGATTCCGCCGGAGCTCGAGGCGATCACCGACAAGTGCCTGACGCGCAGCCGCGCGAATCGCTATCAAACCGCCGCCGAGGCCGAAGGCGACCTGCGCGCGTTCTTGCGCAAGTTCATGCCGAACTACTCGCGCAGCCACCTCGGGCGGTTCATCCGCAAGATGTTCGCGCAGGAGATCGAGCGCGAGCTGCGGATGCTCGAAGAGTTCGTGATGACCGACGAGGTGAGCGACGACGTCGGCGAGAACCTGATCCCGCGCGACGAAGACTTCGATCCGCCCGAGGTCCCGTTCCAACCGAAACCGACGTCGGTATCGGTCGCGGCGATCGGTGCGAGCGACGACTTCTCGAGTGACTCGAACTTCACGACGATGCCGAAGGTCGAGCAGCAAGACATCCACGCGCAACCGACGCTGATCCTCGAGAACGGCCGCGCTCGCAACCTCGCGAAGAAATCCGCCCCGCCACCGCCACCGCCGAAGTCAACGAAGCGCCCCGCGGCTCAGCCGATCTACGATGAAGGCGTCCACTCGGCGCCGACGATGATCATCGACATCAATCGGATGCGCCAGCGCCAACGCCGCGGCGGCTGACGAGCTCTACTTGACGTCGATCGAGAGGCCGAGCACTTCGTCGCCGGCCCGCAGCGTCACTCGTGTCGAGCCGCCGCGATCACCGCTCGTTGCTGTCACGCTGATCTCGCCGGTGGGAACGTCGTGGAGTCGGAACTCGCCTTGAGCGTCGGTGTCGCCTTCGACGGGCGCGCCGCTGCCGTTCGCGAGCTTCACGATGATATGCGCGTTCGCGATCCGTAGTCCGCGCGAGTCGCGCACGGTGCCGCCGACGAGCGCGCCGCGTCCGAGATCGATCCGGATATCGCGGACGGACGTCGCGCCCGGCGTGCGAGCCTTCGGGACATCGACCTCGCGGGTCTGGGTCAGATAGCCGGGCTGTTTGACTTCGAGTCGCCAGTGCCCTGTCTTGAGGGGAAACAACTTCCAGCGGCCATCCTTGTCGGTCGTCGTTTCGGCGGTCGCGGCAGCCGGGCCCGAGGCCGTGATCGAGATGCTCGCGATCGGGGCGCTGCTCGCGTTGTCGAGGATCGCACCTTCGATGCCGCCGCCGAGCGGAAGCTTCAAGCGCGAACGCTCGCCGGTGGTCGACGCGATCGCGTCGAGCTCGTCGATCGGATAAGCGGGATGCTCGACGCGCACACGGAGGCGGCCCGGCGGCAGCATCTCGATCATGAACGTGCCGTCGGCGCCGACCACGGCGTGACGGCCCTCGCCTCCCCCGCCCATCACCTCGAGATGCGCGCCCGAGACGGTGGCCCCGGTTTCGTCATCGAGCGTGCCCGCGAGGATCGCGTCCGCGGCGGCGAGCACGATGTCTTCGCGGTGCTCGACGGGCGTCGTGCCCTTTGACGGCGGCAGCTCGAGCTCTCGCCGCACGTCGACGTGACCGTACGCGTTCGCGCGGAGCTCGACCTTGCCGGTGACCGGGCCCAGCTTGTACTCGCCATCGCCGTCGGCGAAGCCTTCGATGGTCGCACCGACCTCCGGTTGCAGCGCGAGCGAAGCACCGACGACCGGTGCGCCGTGCTGATCGGTGACCTTGCCGATGATCATCGTGCCCGCCGCGAGCACGATGTCGACCTTCGATAGCACCTCGCCTTGTGCGATCGACACCGGCTTCGAGCGCGCTTCTGCAAAGCTCGGCGCTTGCGCGAGGACGGTGACCTTGCCTTTTGCGACGCCACGGATCCGATAGCGGCCGTCGATGCCGGTGGTCCAGATCGAGGCACGCGTGGGATCGGCCGGCAACGGCGGTGGCTCGCCGGCGAGCCCGGTCGAATCGACGAGCGCCGCCGGCTGTGCGAGCTGCGCGCCGGGCAACGGGATCGGCGGAATCGCGCCGACCATGACGCCGAGCTCGCCGCGCGCGATGAACTGCGGATCGGCCGCGGGCCCGGCGGAAGACGGTAGCGGCGCCGACGTGCGGCCGGAGAACCGGCGCAACCGATCCTCGTCGACTTGCTGCGAGTACTCGACGGGATTTGCGCCCGCGGTCAACGCGCGCACCGCAGCCCCGGCGATCGCATTGCCATCGGCGTCGAGGATACGGCCTTCGATCGTGCCGCCGCGCACGAGTGCGAGCTCCGGAATCCCGCGCCCCGCCTCGAGCTCCAGGCCGCTCGGTGACAAGTACCCGGGTGAAAACGCGTCGGCGATCCACCGCCCGTTCGGCACGCCCTCGATGCGGAACACGCCGTCCTCGCCGCTGCGCGCGTAGCGTGGCGCTTGATCATCACCGGAGGGCCGCAGCTCGATCGCCGCGACCAGGCCGGTGCCTTCTGCCCGATCGACCACACGGCCGACGACGATCGCACCCGCTTCGAGGCGAAGCTCGACGGGCGGGAACGGCCCTGCGCCGAGGCGATTGACGCGGATCGTCCGCGCGGCGAGCGCGCTTTGCCACGCGTAGACCTGATAGCGACCCTCGGGAAGATTCGGCATGTGAAACGCGCCCTGCGGATCGGTCTTCGTCTCGATCGTGCCGCCGATCGCATCGCCACGGATCCCGATCTGCGCGGATGCCACGGGCTTGCCGCCGTCGGTGACGGTGCCTTCGATCGTCACCTGCCGCGCGACGACAATGCGCACCGCGTCCGACGGCACGGGCACATAACGAACCTCCGCCGCGAGCAGGCCCGGACCGGTGACGCGGAGCCGGTAGCGACCTGGCTCGAGCCCATCGAGCATGAACCGGCCATCGGGCCCGGTCGGCGTGCCCACGACGGTCCCGGTGTCACCGCGAGCGCCTGCATCGACCGGCTGCGCGCTGCCGGCCCCGGCGGGAGCCAGCGCGCGATCGGGGACTCCTTGCTCGGGCTCCGCGGCGATCTCGGCGCCGGCGACCGCGAGGCCCGCCCCATCGATGACGAAACCACCGAGATGGACGCCGGTGCCCGGAACATGCGGACCCTCCGGCGCACGAATCGCCGCGCCGCCGTCGCGTCGCACAACCGGCGTCCCCGACGGGCGCACGTGGCGCGTGCGAACGAGCACGGCGACAACCGCGGCGACCGCGATGACGCCCACCGCGCCGAGGATCGCGATGCGCTTACCCGAAGATCGCGCAGGGCTCGGGGACTCGGGTGCCGAGGAAGGTGACGGCGAAGCCGGAGGCTCCGGCGGCGCAGCTGGCGGATCGGCCGGCGCGTCCGTGGGCTCGCTGCCGCTCATCTCGGATCAGACCACCTTCCGCATCTGATGTTAGTGTACTCCGGCATGGCGCAAGGCTTGTTCGCGAACCAGCGCGAGTCGAATCTCGCATCGACCGTCGCTCTCGTCGAGGAAGTCCTCGGCGAGCTCGGCCATCCGACTCCGCAGAGCCGGATCAAGCATCCGACCGCGCTGTTCGCTTGGCAGATCCCGAAGGGCTCCGCGATTACTCGCATCGCACTGATCTCTCGCACGGAGTTCACGCACATTCGCGTGTGGGCGGTCGTGATGACGCTCGACGACCGGATCGATCGCGGCGCGCTCTTCGAGCACCTGCTCGAGCACAACACACGGCTGTGTGGCGCTGGGTTTGCCGTGCTGGGCGACCACGTCCTGCTCGTCACCGAGCGCTCGACGCTCGATCTCGATCGCAGCGAGGTGCTGGAGCTCGTGCGGCGCGTGATGAGCTACGCCGACGAATACGACGACGTGCTGATCGCGCGGTTCGGCGGCAAGCTCGGCGAAGCGACGGGTTAGCGAGCGGCCGGCAGGTCGCGGCCGCGTGGGCCTTCGTCGAGTGCGATCGAGGTGACCATGTTCGGGCACACGACGACCTCGAGCGATTCGCGAACGATCCGGCCACGCGAGTCGATGAACTTCGCTTCGGCGAGCACGATAAACTCGACGGGCCCCGACGCGGGCTGGCACGACGCGAGATATCCCGTGATCTTTGCGCCCGTGTCGTACTCGATCATCACGCGATGGCTGATCAGGTCGTGCAGCTTCGAGTAATTCGGCATCTGTCGCCCCTATATCACGGCTTCTTGGGTGCCGGCAGCGGTGCGGGCACAGGGACCGGTGCGGCGGTGGGTGCCGCTGCTGGCGCTGCGCCCGCTGGTGGCGCTGCAGGCGCAGCCCGCGGGTGCGACGTTCGGATCTCGGTCAGGATCGCGAAGAACTCGTTCGCGCGATCGACGCCGAGCCTCTCCTCTTCCTTGGCGAGAGGATCGGAGACCTTGGTCTCGTTGAACGTGTGCTCGGAGGACAGCGGGCCCTGCACGCCCGTCGCTGATTCGACAGATCCGTTCGTGGGCACATGATCCTCGAGGCACAGGACCGAGTCGGGATCCGGCTGGCTCTGACCCGTGCCCACGAGGATCGCGATGCCCGCCGCGAGAGCGAGCGCACCGCCGACGATCATGTACGTAGGCGCGTCACCGAAGACTTTTCCGTTCGGCATCCCGGTGGCCGAGTTGATCATGTCGGCGTTACTCGAATCGACGACGGCGAACACGATTCCCGCGAGCAACGTGCCACCGCCAACGCCCGCGAGGACATTGCCGCCCTTGTTCGGCGTCGTTGCCCCGACGAACCTGACCTTCGGGAAGTCTTCGCCACTCGATTGCGAGACGCTCTTGCGATAGTGCCAGCGCGCGCGGCCGTCCTGGACCGATACCGTCTTGATGTCGAGCGTGCTCGTGAGGCCCGCGGTGATCGGTTTATCGCGCTTGGCCCACTGATGACAGCGTTCCGCGACCGTGGCCGAGACCTGTAGCTGCTCGTCCGGCTTGTCTTGCGGGCGATTGAAGAACGTCAGCTTGCGCTGGACGTCGACATCGTTGATCTGCTGCGGCAACAGCTCGTTGATCTCGAACAGCACGTCGACGTTCGCTTCGCGCGCGTATTCGATCGGCCGCTTCTGGCCGCGTAGGTTGACCCACGACACGACCTCGAAGCCGGCACGCTCGGCGTCGCGCTCGAGCTTCGAGAGCAGCGCACCACAACGTGCGATCACCGCGCTGCCTCGATCACTCTGGCGCTCGGTGTTGACGCATACGTCGGGCGGATAGAACGCGACCGTCCTGGCGTTCGCGAGGAGCTGGCGGGCTTCCACCGGAGGCGGCTCCGGCTCCTCGGTTCCGCCGAACTGCTGCTCCATCCGGTACTGGTAGCCATAGGTCGTCGTCTTGACACACCCGGTGATCGTCACGAGACACATGACGGCCGTTACCCACCTCGCCGAACCATTCATAATGCTCAACGGTCACCTCTCGATGACGTGCTGTCAAGCGACCGCGCCGCTGTCGGGGAGGCTCGAAAGTTGGCGCGGCGATTCGCCACGCGCGAGTGGGAGGACGTCGGACCATCTTGCGAGATCTCTGCTACACACGGCCGGTGAGTGAAAAGCTTCGCAAGGCCCGCTTCACCACGGACGCCGACATCGAGATCAAGGGCGCCTATGGGCCCGAAGACGCTCGAGGCGACGCGACCGCTCCTGGATCATTTCCGTACACGCGGGGGGTCCAGCCGACGATGTATCGCGGCCAGCTCTGGACGATGCGCCAGTACGCGGGCTTCGGCACCGCGGCCGAATCGAACCGTCGTTACAAGTATCTGCTCGCTCAAGGCGGCAAGGGTTTGTCAGTCGCGTTCGATCTCCCGACCCAGATGGGGCGCGACTCGGACCACGCGATGTCGCGCGGCGAGGTCGGCCGGGTCGGCGTCGCGATCGACTCGCTCGAGGACATGCGCGTGCTGTTCGACGGCATCCCGCTCGGCGAAGTGTCGACGTCGATGACGATCAACGCGACGGCCGCGACCTTGCTCGCGCTGTACGTCGCCGTGGGCGAAGAACAAGGCGTACCGGCGAAGTCGCTGCGCGGCACGATCCAGAACGATATCCTGAAGGAGTACATCGCGCGCGGCACGTACATCTATCCGCCCGCCGGATCGATGCGGATCATCACCGACACGTTCACGTACTGCAGCCGCGAAGTCCCGCAGTGGAACACGGTGTCGATCAGCGGCTATCACATCCGCGAAGCCGGCTCCGATGCGGTGCAAGAGGTCGCGTTCACGCTCGGTGACGGCATCGCGTACGTCGACGCGGCGCTGCACGCGGGGCTCGCGGTCGATGATTTCGCACCGCGCCTGTCGTTCTTCTTCAACGTGCACAACAACTTCCTCGAAGAAGTGGCGAAGTTCCGGGCCGCTCGCCGGATGTGGGCGCGGATCATGAAGGACCGATTCGGCGCGAAGTCGCCGAAGAGCCACATGTTGCGCTTTCACACGCAGACCGCCGGCGTCACGCTGCAGGCGCAACAACCGCTCGTCAACGTCGTCCGCGTGACCGTGCAGGCGCTCGCCGCCGTGCTCGGCGGAACGCAGTCGTTGCACACCAACAGCTACGACGAGGCACTCGGGCTACCGACCGAAGAAGCCGCCCGCATCGCGCTGCGCACGCAACAAGTCATCGGCCACGAGAGCGGTGTCGCCGACTTCATCGACCCGTTCGGCGGCAGCTGGGCCATCGAAGCGCTGACCGACGAGATCGAGAAGCGTGCGCAGGCGTACCTCGACGAGATCGAGAAGCTCGGCGGCATGGTCGCCGCGATCGAGCGCAACTACCCGCAGAAGGAGATCGAGCGGCGCGCCTACGAACATCAGCGCGCGGTCGAGGCGAAGCAGCGGATCGTCGTCGGGGTCAACGAGTACGTGCTCGATACCGAAGAGCCGATACCGGTCGCGAAGATCGATCCGGCGCTCGAGCGCGAGCAGTGCCAGCGCGTGCAGGCCGTACGCGCGAGGCGCAACGCCGCCGAGACCGCTCGCGCGTTGCAAGCACTCGACGACGCGGCGCAAGGCACCGCCAACGTCGTGCCGCCGATCGTCGGCGCCGTGAAGGCGCTCGCGACCGTCGGCGAGATCGCCGATGTGTTGCGCAAGCGGTTCGGCGAGTACCAGCCGGCGCACTAGCGCCAAGATCACATCGTCGACTGGTCGGAGCTCGAGCCCGATCCGGATCCTTCACCCGGCGTTTGCACGTCGGCGTCGGGATCCGACGTGTCGATCTTGTCCTCGGCGGTCGGCGTCGCGGGCTGGCCCTCGTCGAGCTCGTAGCTCTGGCCTAGCTTCTCGACCTTGTCCTTGTGTTCTTCCTTTGCGATCGCGATCGACTTCACACCTTCCAGGCGCTTGCGGCTCGACACCGCTTCTTTCGAGCCGAGCGTGGCGCCCGCATCGAACGCCTTGCGTGCCTCGTCGAGACGATCGAGCTGTTCGAGCGCGGTGCCGAGGTTGTTGAACATGTAGCCGGTCGCGCCCTTGCGGCTGGCCGCCTCGGCGAAGTGCTCGGCCGCGACGTCGTACTTCTTGAGCTGGAGCTCGGTGAACCCGAGGTTGTTCCACGCCCACACGTTGTCCGCGTTGAGCTCGACGGACTTGGTGAACGCCTCGATCGCCTTGTCGTACTCGAACCGATTGAGCTCCGCGCGCCCCTTCGTGTTCCACGCCTGGCTCGACATCGGCGCGAGCTTCACGGCGCGATTCGCCGCGACGACCGCCATGCCTTTGTCGTTGGTCGCGATGAACAGCCTCGCGAGCTCGATGTGTGGATCGGCCTTCTTCTTGTCGAGCTTGATCGCCGCCTCGAACATCTCGCGAGCGCGAGCGTTCTCGCCTTTCTCCGCAAGCGCGCGACCTTGCGTCATCGCCGCGTCGTAGCTCGTCGGGATCGGTTCGTCGATCACGACCTTGACCGTCGGCACGGGATCGGCCTTCGGCGCGTCGGCGACGACGTTGACCTGCTTGTAGTCTTCGAGCTTTGGTAGGAACGACGTCATCGAAACATTCGACGTCTTGTCGTGATCGTCGCTGCCGCACGCGACGAGGCTGGTTGGGAGAATTGGCAGAACAAGACCAAACAGAACTGAACGGAGTTGCGTCTTCATGGTGGACCCCTGTTGGTGGAACCCTTTCGCAACTCCTCTTCAGCATCGCGCGTGCCACCGAGAGCATCGTGTCGATCCGCCAGCTTGCACATACATGTGGGTCGGGTGACACGCGGCTCGTCGACGCCACCGGGACAGTGATCGAGCCTCACGGAATCGTACAAGTCGCGCCGCAGCTGCCGCTCGGCATGCGTCCTGTCATCGCCAGATAGTGATTCGCGATCTGATCGGCGCCGAGGAGATAGCCGTAGATCGCAACTTTACCGATGCCTCCTTGAAACCAATTGTCGGCCGCCGAGGTTCCGATGAACAGCGGGCTGTCGTTCGCGCGCGGGACGACGCCGAACTGACTCATGCAGCCGGTCGGATTGTGATCCGCCTGACTCCATTCGATGCCGTCGACAAAGATCGTGATCGAGCCCGGCGCTGTCGCCACGTTCGGACAACCGGCAGGCTGACTTCCGATCGTGTATTCGCCGACGACGTGATGCCACTGCCCCGGCTGCAGCAGGCCGCACGTCGGTTGCCAATCCGCGCCGGCGCCGAGACCTGCGCTCGGATTGAACGCGTAGGCCGCGAACCGATTGCAGCGTCCTTGCGGATCGATCGAGTCATGAAGACGCGCCTCCCATTCGCACGTCGGCGCATAGCTCGCGCACTTGCCCATCCAATTCACGTAGCCCTCGGGGCTGTTCGGAAACTGCAGCACGTCGGGCTCGATCCACGCCTCCCACGTCAGGCTGCCGGTCGTCGGAATCGAGAAGGCCTCGTTCGATCCGACGAACATGTACGCGTCAGATCCATTGAAGTCGGCGACGCGAGCTCCATCCGGCATCGTCGTCCATCGCCGGGTCGTGCCGAAATAGGCGCCGCAGCGGCCGTTGCCGGTGAGATCTCGCTCGGTATCCCCAAGGCCCGTGATGTCCCAGAATGCGACCGGGCCGTCGGCGAGAACGAGGTCGTCGTACGAGCTCGTCGCGCTCGTGTCGGGCACCTCGTCGCAGCGCGGTACGAATTCGAGGTTGTCGCCGCACGCACAGCATGCGCTCAAGACAACCAGCACGCTGCGCCGTCGCGTCACCTGGCCAATGTCGCCGACGCCAGGCGCGGGTTGCTAGAGGCCGGCGTGCGCTTTGATGTGAATGATCGCGTCGAGCTTGCCCATCGGGACCGAGCTGCCCATCTTGACGACGAGCTGGGTTCCGATCAGGACGTTGAACGGGACCTTGTAGCTGCTCATGGCATCGATCAGGTTCTGGCGGCCTTGGTCGGCACTCGTGGCGCCGGTCGAGCCATCGGAGAACGTCATGTCTTTGCGCGTGACGAGCGTCATCGCCGGGATCGACTCGACGAGCCCGACCTGCTTTGCCATCGGATCGTTAGGGTCCATCACCGAGATCGGTGCGACGTAGATCTTCATCGCGGGCGTGGCGACCGTCAGCGTGTTGAGCGCGACTTCGTACTGCACGCTGTCGATGGCGACCTTGATCAGAGGCTGATCGTTGATCGTCTTCAGCTCGGGCTTCTCGGTCACGAGATCGACGCCCTGGTGCACCGCGACCTGCAGATCGAGATCGCACGTGTGGCTTGTCGCGTCGCATTCGCCCGCGCAGCCGGTCGAACAGGCGGCGGCGACGGCGGAGCTGCAGACTTGACTCGTCGTGCAGGAATGCATCAGGTACGCATCGGCGGCCGATTGGCTCACGTTCCAGCTTCCGGTATCGACGCTGAATGTCTTGTTCGGCAGCGTGAGATCGAAGTTCGTGACGTCCGAGCTGATGAGACCGCAGCCCGCGGACGCCAGCACGAGCATGCCCGCGACGAAAGATGGCTTAAGCATAAGAAACCTCAGAAACGGAACGAGGCGAAGCCAGCATAGCACCGCATCCGTCGGTGGACCCAGAATCCGCCGACCACACGTGACCATCGCTACACCGCAAGACCTACAGCGACGCCACGATGCTCTCGGCGAGTGTCCATGGATCCTCGCGGCGCTCCGCGACGGCGTGCGCGATCTCGGTGAGGCCGCCACGGGCCGCCATCGTGCGCATGGCACGATCCGCGAGCAGCGCCCGGATGAGCTCCGAGAGCTGTGCTGCCGCACGCACGGTACCGCGCTCGATCGCGCCCGGACCGGTCCACGCGCGCTCGCGGTGCGCTTCGATCGAAGCCGCGAGCTCCGTGATGCCCGACCCTTCCGCCGTGCCACGTGTTGCGATCGTTCGCACGATCTGGACGTCCTTGCGATCCGCGGCACGCAGATCGAGCATCTGCATCAGGTCGCGCTCGGTGCGGTCGGCACCCTCGCGATCCGCCTTGTTGACGACGAGAACATCGGCGACCTCGAGGAGCCCCGACTTGATCGCCTGGATGTCGTCGCCGAGCCCGGGCACCGTGACCACGACGGTCGTGTGCGCCGCGCGCATCACCTCGATCTCGTCCTGACCGACGCCCACGGTCTCGATCAAGATCCGCTGATAACCCATCGCATCGAGCACGTGCGCGACGTCGAACGTCGATCGCGAGAGGCCGCCGAGATGCCCGCGCGTCGCGAGGCTCCGAATGAACACGTCCGGATCGAGCGCGTGCCGCTGCATGCGGATCCGATCGCCGAGGATCGCGCCGCCCGAAAACGGCGACGTCGGATCGACGCACACGACCCCGACGCGTTCACCGAGCCCTCGATAATGCGCGATCATCGCGTCGACGACGGTCGACTTGCCCGCACCCGGATTGCCGGTGATGCCGATGACGTAGCCTTTGCCGGTATGCGGGAACAGCGCCTTGAGCGCGGTCATCGCGGTCTCGCGGCGATCGTCGATGTCGCGCATCAGCCGCGCGCCGGCGCGCACGTCGCCGGCGAGGATCGGTGCAATGTCCGCCTTCGGGAACTTGCCGGGGTCGTCGGTCATGGCTTCGCCTTGAACCGTTGCTCCGGTCCGGCAGGCGTATAGATCTGGAGTGCGCGGACGTCGTCTTTCGTGACGAACGCGTGCTTCGTGTTCGGCGGAATCTGCACGACCGAGCTCGCCGTGACCGCGACCTCGGTGCCGGCGATCGTCATCGTCCCGCTGCCGGCGAGGATGTAGAGCATCTCGGTCTCCTTCGCGTGGACGTGCTCGGGAACCTGACGTGCCGCGGGGAGCTCGAGGATCGACGCCGCGAGGGTCGGCTCCTTGATCGTCGCCGGCTCGGCGAAGATCGTGACGGCTCCGTACTTGTTGCCTTGGGAGAGGATGATCGGAACTGCCGTGCCGTAGGCTGCCTCGGGCGTCGACATCGCACCGCCGCGCGCCGCGCCCTCGCGACCACCGGGCACCACGACGACCACCGCGTGGACGTCTCCGCTGCTCGCGATCACCTCGCGTACGCTTCCCGCGGGGACGAACATCATGTCACCCGCCGAGACGTTGTTGGCGGATGCAACCTTGACGTCGCCAGCCCGAGCGCCCGTCGACGATGAGCCTTCCGGGGTCGGTTGCCGTTTCGGTTGTGGCGAGGGCTTCGCCATAGCCGAGCGTACCGAGGCGGGGCCGAGGAAGTACCACTGCTCTGCGCGATCGGTCTTGCGCGATCCGGTCGATCCACCCGCGGCGATCGCGATCTCGAACATCGACGCATTCGGGTTGCCGGTGTTCATCTCGTCGAGCAACACCGCAACGGAC
>JAQBQF010000244.1 GCA_028287115.1 Myxococcales bacterium | reverse complement strand
GACGAGGCTGATCGTCCTGGCCGAGGTGTTGATTCGAGGTAGCCGTTCGACGCGTCATCCGCCGCATCCAGCTGCTTCCTCAATCGGCGCCGCAGTGGCCACGCGTCGCTCGTCTGCAACTGACGCGGCACGCACATCAAGTGGCGGCAGGGGTTGCAGCGTTCTGACACAATGGGGAGGTTCCTTTGCGTTCGAAGAAGCCACACGCCCTGAACGTTCTCGGCCCGTTCTATGTCGAGGATGGCTGTTGCACGTCGTGCGAAGTGCCGAAGCAATTCGCCCCTGCGCTATTCGGCGAGGATGACCAACACCACTGCTTCGTGAAGCAGCAACCGCGAACTGACGCTGAGGCAGACGCGATGATACGGACCATGGCGACGCAAGAATTCGGCTGTATCCGTTATCGAGGCGAGGACGAAGCGACCGTGCGGCGACTCGTTGACGCCGACGAGGGTGACCAATGCGACGTCGCCCGGCCATTGCACGTTCGAGCGATGCGACGCGATCACGCTTCGTTCGAGGCCGCCGAGCGCAGTGCACCTTGGACCTCGCAAGGAGTCGTGGAACGCCTGGCAAACTACCTGGCGAAGAGGGAGCGATTCACATCCAAAGCCGTCTCGGGCGATCAGAATGCAGCAGTAGCCTCGTTGGAGGTGTCGTGGTTTCAAGCCAACTTTCACCGCGTCGAGATCCGCTCTGACCCAAAGTCCGGACGCTGGGTGCTGCAACATTTCGGTCCACCACGCCTGTCCGACACGCTCCACGATTGGCTCACTGCCGACGACGCGTTCGATGATGTTCGATGGCAGACCGCCGAGCAGTGGCGAAGCCGGGGCCCATCGCAGCCCACACCGTGGTAGGCGTCCGAACTCGGTGCACGGTGACGATGAGCTCATCGTTCGAAATGGCCGAACAGGACGTTCCAATTCCGGTCGACCTGCGTGATCCGGAGGGTCCGAAAGCCCGGGCCGAAGCGTCGGACATCATGCGACCGTGGCGGCACGTGACAGGCTCAGTGCAGCGGGGTCTCGGCATATGCCGGGCGATCCCGACAGCCCGTCTGCTAGGTCGCATCGAACGTCAGAAGGCTGCGGGAACCTGTACGAGGCGCGGGGAAGGGTCTTCGTGTTCCTTCAAATGAGCCAGAAGAAGAAGTCCACGAAGATCGCGGCGGTTCCCAAGAAGAAGGCCACGCGTCGGCCAACACAATTGGAGGCGTTCGCTTCGCGTCGGTTGCCGCCCGCCGTGAAGAAGATCCTAAACGTGCTCGGCACGATCGCGGTGGTCGAACGTACTGGTGCCTCAAACACGAGCTTGCCGGGTCCGCGGAGCGGACGCGCAGCGGGTACTGCACGGACAAGTGCGACAACGACGGCCAATGCAAGACCGGCATGAAGTGCGTCGTGCCGACGCCCGCGGCGCTCGACGACCTGGCGAAGCGCATGCGGCCGGACAAGCTGTGCGAGCGGGTCGCTGCGGGCGGGCCCTGAACCGGTGCAGGCTGGGGAGCGTCCCGGATGACCAACGACGACGAGGTCTTCGGCTATCAGGATGGCAGCGAGCAGCTCGCTGACTATGCGGAGCGGTTCGGGCTACGTTGCCTAGCCTGCCTTGCGCTTGAGCTTCTCCAACACGCGCCAAGCCGCGTCCGTCACGGCGTTGTCAGCAGGCTTGCACAGGATGCTTTCGCTTCGCGCTGTCGCGGCGGTCGAGCCGAGATGCGGCTCGCTGCGTCGCGCGACACCGAAATGGGACGACACCGTGAAACGGCGTCGCGAATCGCGGGCGAACCGGTTCGCTGCAACTGCTCGAAGCGGCAGGGCTCCGGCGCGCAACGACCCTAGTCGCCGGCGAGGTCGGTGAACCAGCGCGGTGCGCCGCCGTGCTCGGCATCGAGAACACTTGCCGGCAGGCCGAGATCTTCGAGCATCAAGCGCACGCGGCTTTCATCGCTGTGCTCGAACAGCAGTTGTACGAGCCACTCCTCGAACGTGCGCGCGGACCACTGAAAGTCGTGGTCGCCCTCGATGTCGAGCACCGCGACCCCGCGCTGCTTGCCGTCGGGCGACCGCACGATGCCGTGTAGCCGTAGGCCATCGTCGGAAGCGAACGCGGTGAAGCCGAGCTCGTAATAGCCCGGGACGTCGACGACGGGCTCGTACTCGACGAGGCCGAGCGCCGGTGCGATCCGCTCCCAGCGCTCGCGCGTCCGTGGTGAGGCGTCGCATGCCGCGGCCAGCTTGCGCAGCAGCGGCAATCCGCGGCCGAACGCTTTCTCGAGCGATGCGACGAGCGGGCCGAGAGGCTCGCGGTCCTCCGCCGGCTGGTCGCGATCGCCTGCCGTGAACAGCAGAGCTTCGTCGGCGGCGATCGCAGGCCACGAAGGGCGCGAGGTTGGGAGGGCGTCGACGCCGAGCACGAATTCGGACGGTACCGCGCCGGTTCCGGTCGGCCGCCAGCCATCGATCTTGACCACCTTGCCGGGGAGCTGCTGGACGCCCTCGAGCAGCACTTGATCGCCGACTTTCACAACAGGCGAGCTCTCCTCGCGCGAGACGCGAATGTCGCCGTAGATCGGATGCGTCAGCTTCATGAACGACGATGTACCGACGAACGTCACCGTCGCCGGAGCATCGGCGGGCGCCGCGACCGCGGTCAGCTCGAGCGGTTGCTCGGGTGCATCGGTCAGCGATCCGCGGCGAATCGCGAGGAGCTCGCTGCCGAGGAGGAACAGGTGTTCCTGGGTCCACAGCTGCTGCTTGAACGAGCCTGGCGGCAGCGGGATCCGTACGGGCCGACGCTCCGGCACGTGCAGCTCGACCTGGCGGCCTTCGGTGATCGCAAGAGGCGCGGCCGGCGGCGATTGCATCGCCTCGAGCGGAAGCCCCCTCAGGCCCGCTCGTTCGACGAGGTCACCACGGACGCCGCTCGCGCGGTCGAACGCCGTGATCAGCAACGCCGAGCCTTCGCGACGCTCGACCGAGCCGATCACGTGGACGCGCTCGCGATCGACACGAACCGCGCACAGCGAATCGCCGACGACCTCACGGCCGAGCGGCCCCGCCCACACTGCCTTGCCTTGCTCGATGTCGAAACAGGCGAGCTCCGCGTCACTCGCGACGAACAGGTGCGAGCCGAACGGGCCGTTGATGCGCACGTATGACGGGATCGCGCGCTTCGCGACGACCCGGCCCTTCGCGAGATCGACCCCGAGCACTGCTTCGGTCGCGAACACGAGCGCGCGCAGGCCTGCGACGAAGAGCTCGGACCGCAGTGTGATCCCGAGTCCGAGCTTGATCGTGTGGACGACCGAACCTGTGGTCGCGTCGACGACTAGCATCTCCGGCGGATCCTGTTGCGACTTCGTCAGCAGCAGCTGGCCGGCGTGCGCGAGGACCAGCTTCGCGCCGCGGAACGCGGTCTCGAACAGCTGCCGGCCGGCGGCGACGTCGAACACCGACACACGGTCGCCGACCTGCTGTGCGATTCGCCCACCGTCGATCCGCTCCCAGCCATTGAGCGGAGTTGGCAGCTCGTGCACCCTCCCCGGCGTGCCGGTTCGCACATCGAACGATGCCAGGGTCGTCTTATCGTCGCCGCGATTACCGATCCAGACGGCGCCGTCAACATCACCGATGAAGATCGGCTCCGCTCCGCGCAAGCCCGTCATGACGCGCCATCCACTCGCCATGCGCGCACAGTAGCCGCCCACACATCGCGCCGCAAGGCACGGGAATTCTCTCCAAGCGGCGACGACTCTGACGTTCGATAGCCCGGCGAAGTCGTCTCGAACGAGACGTTCATCCTCTACAGCTCCAACGTGTTCGCGATCCTCGGCCTCCGCGCGCTATGTCGTGCTGGCGAGTGCGCTCACCGGCCTGCGTTACCTGCGGTTCGGCCTTGCAGGCGTGCTGGCGTTCGCTATCTCTGGCTGACGGGCTGGGCAGCGTCCGAGCGTCGACGCGGTGGATCGGAACGTCGCGATGACGCGTGCGGGGATCTCGCGGCTAACGCGCGCGACGACGGCGAAGCGGATGCGCCGCCCGACGTGCTCACGCAGGTCCAGGCCGAAGCGGCCGCGACGTGGCGATCGCCGAGTGACGCCAAGCCGACCGTGCGCGGCGCCGAGCGCATGCGCGCGTGGCACGAAGGATTTTCGCTGCACGCTGGCGTCGTGATCGCGGAGGCAAGCTCCAAGAGCGAATCTGTGATCGCGTGGACGGCTACGTGCTGGAACGTGCCGGAGACAAGAGCTGACTAAGCCGAGACCTCGGTTCCAGTTGGAGCGTCAGCCCTCGATGTCGATGCGCTCGCGCAAAGGCTGACACGATCTGCGTGTCGATTTCGGCACGATCAACTGTAGTAAATGTGTAGTAAGCCGTCGTCGTTTGGAGTCGAACTGTGTCCGACCGGACCCGATCCTCGACGCGGAACTCGCCGAAATCATTGCCGCGACGCGACATGGATCGACACCGCGCGACGCTTGAACTGAACTGTCACGCCGGAGGCCGCGGGTTCAAGTCCAACGCGCCCTCCGTCATGTCGAGCATCGCCGCTGCGCGCAGTACATCGATCAGCTCATCATCGAGCGCGCTGCGGATCTCCGTCTGGACGGCTTCCGCGACGATCTCCTTCATGAGCGCGCGCGCGTCCGTCGACCGAAGCCACGTCGTCAGCTCGGTGGTCAGATCGATCATGACGCGAACCTCGCCTCGATCTCGTCGAGGTGATCACGAATCCACGCCGCTGCCTCGTCCGGCTCCATGCACACGAGCTTGTAGATCTCTTCGGCGAGATCCGGATCGTTGCGTTCAAGCCGCCGCATCGCGACGACATCTTGGAGCAGATTCGCGCTCTGTCTGTCGAGGATCGTGACTACATCGAGGCTGCACTCATACGCGAAGCGTACGAGCAGGGCCGTCGAAGCGAGTCTCCGGACGAGCTCGCCGAGATCGTGCAACGTGCCACCGATGCGTTGGCCGATCGCAACCGTGACTTCTCTCAAGACGAATCTGTTGCTCGTGCCCAGGCTGCGGTCGACGCGATCCGCTCGCGCAAACCGTGAGGGACTTCCGCGTCGAGCCGATCGCCCAGACCGAGTTCGGCATCAGCGCCTCCGAGACCACGTCATCACAGGACCATCACTGGGAAGAATGCTTGCTACACTAGCCCTATGGGCAAGCCGGCCGACAGCGTGACGCTCGACGATGACGTCCAAGAAGAGCTCCGAAAGCTTGCGGAGCGCTCCGGCCGTCCGCTCGGCGTGCTCGCAAACGCTGCCCTACGCGACTACATCAAGTACGAGAACCAAGTCGGTTCTTCGATCGAACGCGGACTCGCCGATCTCGAGGCCGGTCGCACTCGGACGACGGATGAGGTCTTAGCCTTCCTCCAAGAGCAGCGTCGCGCGCGTAGTCACGAATGAACGTCGTCTGGTCGGAGGAGGCGGTTTACGCGCTGGTCGCGCTCGAGACGAGGCTCGCGGTGCGGTACCCCGCGGAGAAAGCAGCACAGATCGTCGACGAGCTCATACGGCGTGTCGATCGACTGCAGGATCATCCGCAGCTCGGGCGTGC
>JAQBQF010000173.1 GCA_028287115.1 Myxococcales bacterium | reverse complement strand
CTTCGTCACCGAAGCGTGGACGGGGCCTGCCGTCGCTTGGAAGATGGCGCGCGGCGGGTCGGGCGCGTTCGGGGGCGCCAAGATCAACAGCTACCCCGTCTGGCTCGGGTTCTGCGCGCTCTTCCTCCTTGGCCTCGTCGACTGGCGCAGGCCGCTGTCGCTGCGCAACCTCGACCTGATCGCGTTGCTGTCGTTCTCCGTCTCGCTCTGGTACTTCAACCACGGGAACATCTTCACGAGCGTTCCGCTCGCGTATCCGCCGATGCTCTATCTGATCCTGCGCGGCCTATACATCGGCTTCACCGGCCGAGCCACGCGCGGCGCGACGCGCTGGTCGGTGTGGGTGCTGCTGGCGCTGACCGTGTTCGCCGCGGGCTTCCGGGTCGGGCTCAACGTTCGCTCGTCGAACGTCATCGACGTCGGCTACGCGGGAGTGATCGGCGCCGAGCGGATCGTCCACGGCCAGGTTCCGTACGGCCACATGCCGATCGAAGGAACGCTGAAGGCGTGCGGGCCGCAGGATCAGGACGGCGAGATTCGCGATCGCATACAGGCCAACGGCCGCTGCGAGTCGGCGAACGATCGCGGCGACACCTACGGGCCGGTTTCCTACGAGAGTTACATCCCCGGCTATCTGGCGCTGGGGTGGACGGGAAAGTGGGACGACCTCCCCGCTGCGCACGCGACGTCGATCGCCTTCGACCTGCTCTGCATCCTCGGCCTCGGCCTCGTCGGCCTGCGCTTCGGCGGGCCGCTGTTCGGCGCCGCGCTCGCGTTCTCGTGGGCGGCGTATCCGTTCACGCAGTACACCTCCAGCTCGAACACGAACGACGCGATCCTGCCCGCGTTCCTCATCTGGGGCTTCTGGCTCGTCACGAGCCCGTTCCTCCGCGGCTTCTTCCTCGCGCTGGCCGGCTGGACGAAGTTCGCCGCGCTGATCCTCGCGCCGATGTGGGCGACGTATCCCGACGGGCTACGCGCGCCGCGGCGCAAGCTCTCGTTCGTCGTCGGCTTCGCCGTCGCGACCGCGCTCGCGTTCTCCATCTTCTTGCTCGAGCCGAGCCCGTTGCATGCGCTGCGCGTGTTCTGGGATCGCACGGTCTCGTGGCAGATCGGACGCCAGTCGCCCTTCTCGCTCTGGGACTGGGGTCAGTACCACGCGAAGGGAATCCCGAACCTCCACCTCGTGCAGCGCGTGCTCGAGGTGCTGCTGGTCGGCGCAGCGCTCCTGTTCGCGATCGTCCCGCGGCGTAAGACGCCGTTGCAGCTTGCGGCGCTCACCGGCGTATTGCTCCTCGGCTTCGAGCTCGTCCTGACGCATTGGTTCTACCTCTACATCCCCTGGTTCTTCCCGTTCGTCGCCTACGCGACGCTGGCACCGGCGCCCCCGGACGCGCCGGTCGTGGAGACTGCGCCCGATGAGCGCCCGGTCGAACTCGTGGTCCCCGCGGGATAACTTCGAGCGTGTCCTCCTCGCCGCGGCGCTGGGGATCGTGATCTTCATCGGCTCGTGGGCCGCGTTGCACCAGGGCTGGCTCGCGCGCGGCCAGATCATCGACACGCCGGTATACGAGAAGTACGGCAACCTGATGGCGCAGGGAGAGGTTCCCTACCGCGACTTCTCCGTCGAGTATCCGCCCGGCGCGCTGCCCGTGTTCGTCCTGCCCGCGCTCGGTCACGTCGGCGACTCGGCGCGGTTCCGGCGGAGCTTCGAGACGCTGATGGCGGTGTGCGGCTCGCTGCTCGTGATCGGCGTCGCGCTGTCGCTCGGGGCGCTGGGCGCGTCACCGCGCAGGCTGTGGGGAGGTGTTGCGCTTGCGGGCATCTCGCCGCTGCTCGTCGGCTCCGTCATCCTTACGCGCTTCGACCTCTACCCCGCGGCGATCGCGATCTGCGCGCTTGCCGCGTTGCTGCGCGGGCGCTTGCGATTTGGCCACGGGCTGCTCGGGCTCGCGATCGTCACGAAGATTTGGCCGGGTGTGCTCCTGCCGCTGACGGTCGCACACGTGTGGCGAACGCGCGGCCGGCGCGAGGCGCTCGCGTGTCTCGGCACCGGCGTCGCGACGATGGCGGTGATCCTCCTCCCGTTCGTGGCGCTGTCGCCCAGCGGCGTCTGGGACAGCGTCGTGCGCCAGACGACGCGCCCTCTGCAGATCGAAAGCCTTGGCGCAGCGCTGCTCGTCGCGTCGCATCACGTCTTCGGGACGGGCGCGGCGATGGTGTCGAGCCACGGCTCGCAGAATCTCGGCGGCACCGCTGCTGGTGTCGCAGGCGTCCTGCAGACGCTCGCGCAGGTCGGTGTGCTGCTCGCTCTGTGGATCTGGTTCGCGCGCCGCTCGCGCAGCCGCGAGGAGCTCGTGCAAGCGTGCGCGGCCGCGGTTGTCGCGTTCATCGCGCTCGGGAAGGTCGTCTCGCCGCAGTACATGATCTGGCTGATCCCGTTCATCCCGCTCGTTCGCAAGCGCATTGCCGCTGCGCTGTTCGTCGCCGGGCTCGCGCTGACGCAGGCGTGGTTCCCGCAGCGTTACTGGGGCTATGCGCTCGACTTCAACGGGACGACGACGGCGATCGTGCTCGCGCGCGACCTCGTCCTGCTGGCGCTGCTCGGTGTGCTGTTGATGCCGGAGCGGCGCGTTAGCGCAGCGGCTCGGGCAGCGGCTGCGCGTGCACGATGACGAGCGTCTTCGTGGCCCGCGTCAGCGCGACGTAGAGCGCGCGCAGCCCGTCGATCCCGCCGAGCTCGGCGACGATCGCCGCCGGCTCGACGAGGACGACGCGGTCGAACTCGAGTCCCTTCGCTGCGCGCGGCGTCAGCGTTCGCACCGTCCCGGCGACGTCGTCGAACACACGCGCGCCGGTGTCGAG
>JAQBQF010000140.1 GCA_028287115.1 Myxococcales bacterium | reverse complement strand
TTGCCTTTTCCCTGCTTGGCCATGAGAGCGCCTCGTAGCTTCCACATGTGCGAGGGCTGCGTCCAGGCCTAGGTAGTAGCTATTTGCGCCGAAGCCGCAGATCTGACCGATACAACGCGCCGCGGTGATCGATTGCGAGCGAAACGGCTCCCGCGCATGGATATTCGATAGATGAACCTCGACCGCCGGCAGCGCGACCGCCTCGATCGCATCGCGAAGCGCGACCGACGTATGCGTGTAGCCGCCGGGGTTGATCACGATCGCGTCCGCCCAGCCTTTCGCCGCCTGGACGAGGTCGACGAGCTCCCCTTCGAGATTTGACTGAGCACAACGGATCTCTGCGCCTCGCGCCTTGGCGCGCACCGCGAGCTCGGCATCGATCTCGGCGAGCGTGGTCGTACCGTACACGGCCGGATCGCGCGTCCCGAGCAGATTGAGGTTCGGCCCGTGGAGGACGGAAATCCTCGGCGGTTTGCTCATCCCCCCCGGGGGATTCCGCGGCATCACAGCTGCGCGGAGAGCGAGGGCGTCGCGAGTCGCGTCAGGTAGCGACACTTGCCGAAGTTGCCCTCGGGTGCCATCGCGATCGCAACGAAGTACAGCGGCGTGAGCATCCGGCAGACGAGCAACAAGCGCTGCGCCTTGACCGCGAGCTCTTCGAGCCCGCCGACCTGGAGGCTGTCGCCGGCTTTGCGCACCTGCGTCAGGATGAAGGAGAACTCCATCGCGACGGTGGTGACATCGACGCGGTCGTTCTGACGAACGTAGGTCTCGATCGGAATGCCATCGAGGCCCATGACGACGGCGGCGATGCCACCTTCGACGTTATCGACGATCTTTTTGAGAGTGCCTGCGAACAAGGGTCCCCTTCTGCGAAGGTACCGCGAGCGCGGCGAGCCGCGCCAGCGCCACGGCCGTGATTTACGTCGCCGGGCAGCGCAGGTTACCGGCCGCGTCACGGCAGCAGTCGACCACGCCATCCTGTGAGGGGTTGCACGGGTCGCCGGCGCGGATCGTTCCGAACGTCATCGGCAGCGGACAGGTACCATTGTCGATCACGAGGCCCGTCGTCAGGTTCACCGGAAATTGGAAGGGCTGGCTCGTCACCGTGCCGCCGCCCATCTGACCGTCGACGACCACCGAAGCAACTGCAACGATCGTCGGCACGTTGGCCGTCAGCTGCGGAAACACCGCTCTGCTGATCGTCGACGGAATGATCAGGAAGCTGACATCCGTCAGCCCACCGTTCGGGGCAATCGGAGCACTGAACAGCTGGCGAAATTGCAGCAACGTCGTGTCGATGGTGAATCCAGCGGGCGGATTTGGAAACGAGATCGAGATGTTCGCGCCCTGGAGGATCACCGTGCGTTGATCGATGTTCAACGGATTCGTGATGTCCGCGGTGATCCGGCTCCTTAGTTGCGGATGAAGGATGTACGGGCCTCCGACCCTCGTATCGAGCGTGCCCATCGCCAGAAACGGTTCGAGAACATCGGCCGTGAATGTGCAACCCATGCCTGGGGCGACGTTCTTCGTGATGAGGAGCGCTCCATCGGTGTTTGCGTCGACGCATCCGCCAAGGGTCGAAGCAACAAGCGAGATCATGAGCAGACGCATAGGGCCTCCAAAACAATCGTATCAAGGGGTGGGTTTCGCGCGCAAAATTCTGCGTAGCTCGGTGACTGCGATCTCGGCGGGCTCACACGCTCCCACCTCGCGAACGACGATATAGCGGACGTTGTCGCCGGTCCGCTTCTTGTCGACCTGGACGCGTGCGAGAACCTCGTCGGTGAGGTGCGGGTCGAGATCGGCCGGCAATCCGGTGCGGCGGAGCGCCTCTGCCACCTCGAGCTCGAGAGTGGGCGCACAGCTGCCCAGGATGGCGGAAACGCGGCACGCGGCGACCAATCCGAGGCCGACGGCTTCTCCATGCAGCATGCCGGTGATCGACTCGATGGCATGCCCGACGGTGTGACCGAGGTTCAAGAGCGCGCGATGACCGGTGAGCTCCCGCTCGTCGCGGCCGACGATCGCGGCCTTGTAGGCGATCGCGCGCTGGATCACATCGCGCAGTGCCGCGGGAGGGGCACCACCGTCGCTCGCCCAGGGCGCGCAGGCGGACACCGCGCTCCACAAAGCTGGACCGTCGAGCAGCGCGTACTTCCACAGCTCGCCGAATCCCGCGCGGCGCTCGCGCGCGGGCAAGGTCGATAGCGTAGCAAGTCCGCAAGCGACGAGCCGTGGCTGCCAGAATGCACCGACGAGGTTCTTGCCGGCGGGCAGATCGATCGCGGTCTTGCCGCCGATCGCCGCATCGGTCATCGCGACGAGCGTCGTCGGCAGTTGGATCACCGCGATCCCGCGATACAGCGTCGCGGCGACAAAGCCGGCGAGGTCACCGACGACGCCGCCACCGAGCGCGATGATCGTGGAGCTCCTGTCGAGGCCGCGCGCGACGAGCTCGTTCGCGATGCGCTCGTACGTCGCGAATGACTTGCTCGCCTCGCCGGGCTCGATCTCGATCGTCTCGATCGCGATTCCGGCGAGCGCTTGCTGGACGGCGGCGAGCCAGTGCGTGGCGACCGTGCGATCCGTGATCACCGCGACGCGCGAACCATCGGGGACATGTGCTCGAAGCAGCTGTGCATGGATCGGCGACTCGTCGACGGTTACCGCGTAGCTCCGATCGCCGAGCGCGACGACCGTCGAATCGCGTCCGGCGCGGGACCACGCGCGCTCGACGGCCTGCACCGCCGAGACGACCTCGCCGATCGTGCGGCCCGTGGTCTCGACGACTGAATGTGCGCGCCGATAGCTCGGTGCTCGTTCGATCGCGAGCCGATCGGCCGCCGCGAGCAATGGACGCGGTGGTCCGCCGGCAGCGCGCGCTCGTGCAGCGGCGACATCGACCCCGAGCGCGACGACCAGCCCTGCGCCGCGCATCCGATCGACGTTGTCACCGAATGCAGCGGCGCCGCCGCCGGTCGCGATGATCGGCCCGTCTTTCCCCGCGGCGATCACATCTGCGAGGGCCGCCGCTTCACGGCGGCGAAATTCAGCTTCGTCACGCGCGACGAGCTCGGGGACCGGTTCGCCTCCGGCCGCGATCACGTCATCGAGATCGACAAAGCGCCTCCCCGTCGCCTGCGCGAGTGCTCGCCCGACCGACGTCTTGCCGGCGGCCATGAAACCAATGAGGAAGAGCGGGGGTGGCACGGTCGTGACAGAGCTTAGCGGGCGGAACGCCAAGCGGTTTCGGAAGCTAGACCGATCCCCGGTTGCGCACTTGGCGTTGCATCCTACTTGCAGTGTAGCGAAGCCTTGTTCGTGATCTTCGGCGTGATGAATACAAGAATTTCGGTGCGATCGTCGTTCTCGCGGCGGTTCTTGAACAGCCAGCCAAGCACGGGCAGATCGCCGAGGAATGGGACTTTCTTGTAAGCGAGACCGGTGTTCCGCGTGTAGATACCGCCGAGCACCGAGGTCTCGCCGTCGTTGACGAGCATCTGGGTGCGTGCTTCCTTGCGCAAGATCGTCGGATCGCCACGAGCACCGACGTTGACGAAGTCAGGCTCGTTCTTCGTGACCACCAAGTTCATCGCGATCGCGCAGTCGCGTTGCGAGACGTACGGCGTGACCGTGAGCGACAGATCCGCCTGCACGAACTGCGTCGACGTGCCGGCAGCCGAGACAACCGAGATCGGGATCGACACACCTTGCGCGATGCGCGCTTCCTTGTTGTTGAGGACGGTGATTTTCGGCGCCGAGATGATCCGCACCGAGCCGGAGTCCTCGAGAGCCGACAGTCGCAAGTTGATGTTGAGGTTGCCGCCGATCGAGCCGAGCGACACACCGAGCGCGCCACCTTCGCCGGTACCCGTCGAGGCAGGCATGTTGACCGCAAAGTCCGATGGTGCGGCGATACCGTTGCGGTTGGTCTGAGCGTCTTCGCCACCGCCCCGGAGCCCGATGCTCGACGGGAAGATCAGACCGGTCGCATTGCCACCGGCTGTACCCGCGAGCGCATTGCCACCCCACTGCACGCCGAATTGGCGGACGAATGTCGACCGGGCTTCGACGATGCGCGCTTCGATCGAGATCTGCGGCGTCTGCGTATCGAGCTCCATCAAGAGTCTGTACATCTCCGCGCGATTCCCAGCGACGTCGTTGATGATCAGCGAGTTCGTGCGCTCGTCGACCTCGATCGTTCCCTTCGGGGACCTCATCGTCTCGAGCTTCGCTCTAAGCTCGGCCGCGGAGGCGTAGTTCAGCGTGACGACCTCGGGCTTCGGGGTCTCCGCCTTCTTCGCCGCTTCTCGGCGCGCGGCCTCCGCCTCGTCCTCGGTGTCGAGCTCCTTGCGCGGCGCGATCCGGTAGAGGTTTCCCTCGCGGCGGTACCACAGGCCGTGCGACGCGAGGATCACCTCGAGTGCTTGGTCCCAAGGCACTCGCTTGAGCCGAACCGTGACCCTCGCCTCGATCGTGTCGGGCACGACGATGTTGACGTGACCGGTGTCCGCAATGATGCGGAGCAGATCGTGGATCGGTGCGTCCTTGAAGTCGAAGTCGACGGTCGCACCGTGATAGATGCGGCGGCGGCCGTCCTGCGTCGGGACTTGCGAGACCGATTGCTGCGCGACCGGGGTCGATGCGGCACCGAAGCCGCCTACGACCGGCGATGGCACGTTCTGCGTGCGCGGTGCCCGCTTGGCGACATCGGCTCCGGTCGCCGCGAATCGCAGGTGCACGCCGGTGGCATTCTGATCGATCGTCGGTGTCGCAGGTTGCGCGAGCTCGGCAACGAGCCGGACGCGATTTGCCGTGCGGCGGTCGCGATACGAAGACACGGCGCGCACCGGGCTGCCGAGCCGGCTGACATCGAGCGTGCGTTCGAGCTTCGGGCCGAGCTCTGCATGATCGACGATGAGCTCGACGTGCGACGCGGTGACTTCGCCGAGCTGCACGATCACATCGCCGGTGATCGCGAGATCGACCTGACCGCTACCTTCTTGACCTTTATAGGTGACGTTCGAGACCTTCGCGATCTTCGCGATCTTCGTCGGTGGAGCGACCGGCGTCTTGACGCGTGCGACGTCTTGTTGCTCCGCGAGCTTTACGTGCCGCGACTGTTCGCGTGCGGCGGCATCGCGCGCTTCAGCCGCGGTCGTCTCGAGCTTCGCTGTCTGCTCCTGCTGCTGAGCAACCGCCTTGCGGCGATCCGCAAGCTCGGTCTCGGCACGTTTACGATCGCCGGCGAGGCGAGTCGCTTGCGCACGCGCTTTCGCGAGCTCGTCGTCGGTCGCCTTGCGCGCCTTCGCCGCTGCGACGTCCGCTTGCGCCTTTGCCTCGGCCTTCGTGCGTGCCTCGAGCTCGGCTGCCGCGCGTTCGGCGGCCTGACGGCGCGCCGTCAGCTCGGATAACCCAGCTTCGGCTTCATGCTTGGCGGAGATTGCGGTTGCGGCCGCGGTCTCCGCGATCGCACGCTGCTTGTCCGCGGCATCCTTCGCGGCCTGCGCCGTGTGGGCAGCATCGACGGCTGCGAGCTTCATCGCTTCCGCTTCGGCGCGCTGGCGCTCGGCGACGGTCTTGCGTTGTGCCGCTTCGCTCGCGGCGCGTTCCGCTTCGCCGCGCTTCTTCGCGGCATCCGCCGCTGCGATCTCGGCTTCGGTCCGGCGGCGTGATGCATCTGTCGTCGCCGCTTCCGCCTCGCTACGCTTGCGCGCCGCCTCGGTCGCCGCGGTCTCCGCGGAAGAGCGCTGCTGCTCGACGCTCGCGAGCGTCGATTTCGTTTGTTCGAGATCGTGCTTCGCGTTCGTGGCCGCCGTCTCCGCGGCATTGCGCTGCTGCTCTGCGAGCTCGGTCGCCTTGCGGGCTTCGGCGAGTCGCTGCTCGGCCGCACGCGCTTCGGCAACCAACTTCGCGCGGTCGCTCGAGGCCTGATCGGTCGAGCGATCGCGCGCCTGTTGCGCCCGCTTCGCCTCGGCTTCCGCCATCTCTCGATCCTTCATCGCCTGCGCGGCCGCTTCACGTGCAGCCTCTTCACGCGCTTGCGCCGCCGCGTGTGCCGCGCGCGCCTTGTCCTCTAGCTCTTGTGCCGCTCGCGTCTTCTTGTCGAGCATTGCGAGCTGCTGCTTGGCATCGCGCAGCATGCCCTCCGCCTGCTGGCGGGCGAGCTCTGCACGCTGTTTGTCGGATTCCGCCTGCTTCTTTTCGCTCGCCGCCGCGACGCGTGCAGCTTCTGCTTCCGCGCGCGCCGCGTCCGCATCGGTCTTCGAGTGCGCCGCCTCCGCCTTGGCCGCATCGGCCTCGCTGCGTGCTCGAGCTGCCTCGGCCTTCGTTCGTGCGACGTCGTCCTTGGCCTTCGCGACCTCCGACTTCGCCGCGTCCGCCTCGGCGCGCTTCTGCGCCGCTTCGTGCTTGAGCGTCTCGGCATCGCGACGCATCTGCTCGGCCGTCACGGCGGCTTCGCTCATCGCCTTGTGTGCCGCGTTCATCGTTTGATCGGCCTCGGCGCGCGCCTTCGCCGCTTCGCGCATCGCCTCATCCGCTTCCGCGCGTTGCTTCGCCGCGTCGGTCTTGACCGCTTCGGCCTCGGCGCGCGTCTTCGCGATCGTCTGCTGTGCTTCGGCTTGCGTGCGCGCCATCTCGTCGCGAGCCTTCGCTGCATCGGCTTTCGCGTGATCGGCCTCGGCGACCGCATCGCGCCGCGCTTTCTCCGCCATCACACGTGTCCGATCTGCATCGCCCTGTGCACGTGCGGCGGCCGCCTTCGCTGCTTCTGCTTCGGCCTTCGCCGCCATCGCGACTTGTTGTGCGCGCTTCAGATCTTCGGCGCTCGCTGCATTCTTCTGCTGGAGCTTCCTCGCATCCTCGACGGCACGTTGCGCGCTGGCTGCCCGCGCTTCTTGCTCGGCCGCCGTCTTGCGAAGCCGTTCGGCTTCCGCCTGGGCTTGCGCCGCGGTCGCTCTCGCGACATCTGCTTCGGCACTCGCGGCCGCGCGGCCCTGTTCGGCGGCTCGCGCTTGTTGCTTGGCCTGCTCGTTCTCGGCCTGCATGCGTGCGAGCTCCGCCGGATTCGCCGTCTTCGGCGCCGGATCTCGCGGCATCACCATGACGATGACTTCGTTGCCATCGGTCTTGACGTCGTAGCGACCAGGCCGCGCGAGCGCGACGCTGACACGCACCGCGCCATCATCGAGCTGCTGCGCCGAGATCGTCGACACCGCCCACGTATTCGGGGTGAACACCGCCGCGCTCTCGTGGCCGCGCAGCGAATCTGCGAGTCGGGCCTGCGGCAGATCGATCACGACACGTGTCGGTCGTTCGAGCTTGTACACCGTGAACGTCGGTGTCTGCGCGCCTCGGACGTGGACGCGCGTGATGCCGCCATCCTCTTCGAACGTCACCGCGCGCACTTCGTTCTTTCCGTCGGCAAATGCCGCCGGCGAGGTGGCTGCTGCTGTTGCGAGCAGCGCTGCGATCGCGATCTTCGGGCTGATATTCATGGAGACTCCTGCCCGCTTGGCGTACGTCGAGCGCTGCGTCGCACGGGACGCCAGTCGCTCGCGGTCAGCCGCGCGGCAGGAAAATTGTCACCCGCGCATGCGCGGATCACAAATTTTCGATCAACCTCCGCGCGGAGTTTTTGCCGGAGTGACCGGCGGCGCGACGGTTGGAGCGGCCGGAGGCCCCTGATCCATCGGCTGATCGACGTTGAGCTGAGCCGGGTGGAGCTGGACCGAGTGCTCCTCGGTCGCCCGCTTGGTCACCGGGTCGGCTTCGACCTGGAACGTCACGTAGCCCGTGCCGATATCTTTGACAACGGCCTTCTCTTTGCCGACACAATCGCCGCGCCTGATGATGTGCCCGAGCTGGGTCGAATCGAGCATCAGGACCTTACGTTCGGTGCCCTTCGCGACGATGCCGACGAGCTTGAGGTCGGCGAAACTGTAGTTCGTCGCGACGAATTGATCCCCGCGCGTGCATTTCGGCGTCGGAGCGATCGCGACCGTGGCCTTGTCTTGGGTTCCAGGCTGGATCAGGACGAACGACTGAAATGGATCGCGCGCCTGCTCGGCGACGAAGTCACGATCCCTGAACTCGTGACGAATGCTGTCGCGCTCCGGGCACGGCTCGCAGAAATACTTGTCGTTGAACTGGAGGCAGTACTTGCCCGGCTCGCAGGTCGGGTTGTCGACCTTGCATTCCGGTCCGTCCGGTTTCTCCGGAATCGCGCAGCGGACCTGCTCTTCGACGTGAGCGCGAGGCTCGAGCGTCTTCCCCGCGGTGGCGGCCGGTGGTCCTCCGGGGGAACCCGGCGGTTTCGGAGGCGGAGCATCGTCATCGTCGCCGCAGGCGACCAGCGACAACACCATGATCGCCAAGGCGCGATGTGACGATCTACCTGACATCACAGGCCTCCTTTGAGGCGTGCACTACCGCTGCCGCCGCTCGGCGTCTTGGCTTCGTCGATGCCGGCCGCGCCGCGATTTCGCTGATCGCCTTTATCGAGCGAATCCTCGACGCGCATCTTCGCGCCTTTCGGTGTCGCCGCGCTCGGCATCGGGGGCGGAGCCGTACCGGCGCCTGTCGCTGCCGGCTTCGGCAGACCCTGGCCGGGCAGCGGCGCCGCCTGTTTCCGGTCTTCTTCGCGATAGGTCGTCGCCGTGAACTTCGCGGTCAGGACGATCTCGCGATTCTTCACGCGCGGATCGGTGAGCGAGAGGTTGTCGATCGAGACGATGCGCTCGCGCTCGACGACATCGCCGGCCTGACTCTCCTCGCCCGGCTTCTTCTTCTTCGGCACGAGCGACGCGAAGAACTTCTTGATCTGCATGAACGTCCCGGTCATCTCGATCTCGACCGGTACACGCATGAAGGTCTCGATCGGAGTCTCCGCGGCCTGCTTCCAGCGATTGACCTCGACGCCCGCTTCATTGACCTTGCGGTTGAGCGTCTCGAAGAACGCCGGCAGCTCTGCTTCGGTCGGCAGCGCCTTCTGGTTCTCGTTGATGATCCGCGTCAGATCGGTCATCCGCGCCTTGAGCGCCTCGAACCTCGGGATCTCGTCCTGCTTCTGCTTGTTCTGTTGCAGCTTCTGGTCGTGCTCGCTTTCGGCATCTTCGATATCGGATCGAAGTCGCTTGAACCCGACCTGGTAATACAGAGCGCCGATCAACAGGCCCGCGACTGCGAACCCGAGCACCTTGCGCTGGGTCGGCAACTTCGCGAAGTCCGCCATGAACGCCATTAGTAGGCCACCCTTCCGGTGATGGTGAACTTGAAGTACTCGACGCCGCTCTCGCGGTCCGCGACGCGCTCTTCTGTCGACGGAGCGACCTGCTGGAAGTAGACCGAGGCCTGCAACCGCTTCGACAGCTGCGTGACATCGACCTCCGCCTGTGCGGCACCATCGAGCTGAAACTTGCCGTCACCCTTGTCGATAAAGCCGAGCAGCCACACGTGGGCCGGATCCCACGCGAAATCGAACGCGCGGTTGGGATCGCTCGTGGTTCGCTTCGCCATCTCTTCGGTCATCGTCGGCAAGTGATTCATCGTGAGGATCTCACCGAGCTCGTGCAGCACGTTGGCGGGCACGACCTTCGCGGCGAGCAACCGATTGATCGACGACACGCGCACGTCCTTCTCATCGGCGGCTTTCTTCAGCTCCGCATAGCCTTGGAGCTGCTGGTTCTTCGCGTTGATCTCTTGCTGGAGCGCCGCGTTCGAATCGCCTAGCTCTCGCAGGTGCGCGCGTTTCGGCTGATCGACCGCGAAGAACAGGATCGCGATCATCGCTCCCAGTGCCGCACACCCGATCGCGAAGTCGCGCGGGGACTCACTCGGACCGGCCGGCGCGCGACCGCGCTTCGCACGCTTCTGAGGAAGGAGGTTGATCTTGATCATCGGCGGTACCTCACTTGTCTCCCGCCGAGCGCATAGCAAGCCCGACGCCGATCAAGGCCTCGGGAGAATGCGCGCTGAGATAGCCACGGTCGAGGGCTGGATCGATCTCGACCTTGCGCCACGCATCGGCGACCTCGAGAGGTAGTCGCGAGCGACGTTCGATCGCCTTGTGCAGCGACGCGACCTTCGCGGTGCCACCGGCGAGCACGATGCGCGTGACGTTCGCATCCGCGGTCGTCGCGAGGAAGAAGTCGAGCGAACGCTGGAACTCGCCGGCCATCACTTCGGAGACGCCTTCCATCACGCGAATCACTTCTTGCGGCACGACACCGTCTTCGGTCTGGTTGCCGCCGACCTTGTAGGCTTCGGCTTCGTCACCGGCGATCCCCATCTGCTTCTGGATCTCTTCGGTGAACGCGTTGCCGCCGATCGTCACGTCGCGCGTGAACAGCGACACCCCGCTGCGCACGATGTTGATGTTCGAGATCGCCGCGCCGATGTTGACGAGCACGACGGTCTCGCGTGGATCGAGGGGATAGTTGAGCTCGAAGCCGTTCTGACTCGCGAACGCGGCCACGTCGACGATCTGCGGCGACAAGTTCGCGTCGCGCACGACCTGCACGTAATCGGAGACGACTTCCTTCTTCGCGGCGACGAGCAGCAGCTCGGTCTGGCCGCTCGGGGTCTGCGGATTCGTCACGTGATAATCGATCTCGACGTCATCGCGGCCGAACGGAATGTGATGCTCCGCCTCGTTGCGAATGTTCGCGGCGAGCTCCTCGGGCCTCATCATCGGGACCGCGATCTTCTTGATGATCACGGAGTGACCCGCGATCGCGATCGCGACATCTTTGGTGCGCAGCTTGAGCCGGCTCCACAGCTGGCGGATCGCTTCTGCGACAGCGCTCTGATCCATGATCGTCCCGTCGACGATCGTCTGCGGAACGAGCGGTTGCATGCCGAATGCTTGCAACGACCAGCCCGCGCCTTTTTTCCGGAGCTGCACGGCCTTCACACATGAAGAACCGATGTCGAGCCCTATGCACTGTTTCGCCATGGATCCCCTGCGGAGAAAAATTTTGTCATGCTCTGGTGCAAACTCCAAAACTTCCTTCTGCTTCGATAAGCCCGAGCGCCTGAACCCGCCTCCTCCGGGCTCCGGCGGGGGTCAGGAGATTCCGTACTCCTTCATCTTGTAGAGGAGCGCGCGGTGGCTGATCTCGAGCAGCTTGGCCGCGTTCGTGCGGTTGCCGGCGGTCACTCCGAGTGCCCGACGAATCAGATCCGCTTCGAGGGATCGGGTGGCCTTCTTGACAGATAGCTCGTGATCGGGCTCCGCGCTCGCTTTGGGTGCGACCTTCATCAGGGTGCCCAGGAACTCGGCATCGACCGCGGGTCCGTCGGCCAGCACGAGTGCCCGTTCGATGACATTTTCGAGCTCGCGCACGTTTCCGGGCCAAGGTTGCCGCGCGAGCGCCTCGATGGCGGGCTCCGAGAGTGCGACATCCCGGCGGTGCCGAGCGGCATGTCGGCCCGCAAAGAATCGCGCGAGCTGGGGGATGTCCTCCGCGCGCTCGCGCAGGGCGGGCACCTGTACCGGCAACACGTTCAAACGATAGTAAAGGTCCTCGCGAAACCGTCCGGCACCGACATCATCATCGAGATCGCGCAGCGTCGCGGCAATCAGTCGCACGTCGACCTTGATCGACGCCGTGTCCCCGACGCGGCGGATCTCCGACTCCTGCAGCGCACGTAGCAGCTTCACTTGCAGGCCCATCGGCAGCTCGCCGACCTCGTCGAGGAACAACGTGCCGCCATCGGCATCCTCGAACAGACCCGGCTTGTCGCGCACCGCATCCGTGAATGCGCCGCGAACGTGACCGAACAGCTCCGACTCGAGCAGCGGCGCCGGAATCGCCGCGCAGTTGATCGCGACAAACCGGCGATGCCGCCGCGGCGAGGCCTCGTGAATCGCGCGAGCGACGAGCTCCTTGCCGGTACCGCTCTCGCCCAGGATCAACACCGTCGAGCGAGTCGCCGCGATCACCTTGATCGTGGCCTTGAGCTTCTGCATCAGCGCACCATCGCCGACGAGCGACGGCGCCGCTTCGACCACCGCGAACCGCCGCTGCACCGTCGAGACATGACGGAGCGCGAGCGTCAGCGCGAGATCATCGAGTGGGTCGCAGAGGATGTCATCGACCCCCGCTTCGAGGAGCGACAGCGACGTCGCGTGATCGCGCGTCCGCACCACCGCGATCACCGGGGGAACGTTGTGCTCCTTGCACACCTGCGCCGCGAGCTCCGGTGAAACCAACACGACATCGCACTCCGCCGATGCGAGGTGCTTGCGCGCAGTCTCGAGCTCGGTCGCGGCCACGACCTGCAGTCCGCGCCGGTCGATCAGCAAGTGCAGCGCACGGCGGGCTTCGTCGTCGGGCGCGAGCAGCAGCACCCGCTGCACCGCACCCGGTGCCGGCGCGCTCGCGATCCCGTTCATCACGACGACCGAGCCTAGCACGCGGTTCGTTGGCTCTTTGCCAACCGCGTTGGCGTGCCGAGCGTGGCAACCACACGAATGTTCTGACTTCCGTCTTGGCGAGCCACTTGCGTGTAAGCCACGTCGATGTCTCGCGCGTCTGCGATCTCGATCCTCGCCTTCGCGGCTTGCGTGTCGAATGCACCGACCACGAGCCACGTCGAGACGTTCGACCTGCCGGGTTTCAACGCCAATCGCGATCTAGACGTGCTGTTCGTCGTCGACGCTTCGGCCGCGATGGCGCCTTATCGGTCGAAGGTCACGAGCAGCGCGGCCGCGTGGATCAACGTGATGAATACGGCATCGGGTGGTTTGCCGAACGTGCACATCGGCGTCGTTGCCGCGGACGTAGCCGGGCGCGGTGAGCTTCGTGCAGTCCCCGAGATCACCGGGCAGTTCATCTCGGATCAGTTGGCCGGTGACGGCATCACGCGGACGACAAACTACACGGGCACCTTGGCGGCCTCGCTCTCCGCGATGCTCGACGTCGGAGCGTCGGCATCTGCGACAACCCAGCCTCTCGAAGTGACGACGCTGACCTTCGACAACCCGACGAGCGCTGGGTTTATCCGCCGAACCGCGAACCTCTTGATCGTGCTCGTTGCCGCCCAAGACGACGCCTCCCCTCATCTCGTCGAGACGTACGCGAGGACGCTCGCAGAATCGAAGATCGATCCGGCCGAAGCGCTCGTCGCGGGTATCTACGCCGATCCCGCACCTCGGCTCGACGCCCTGCTCGCCGCGTTTCCGAATCGCAGGACGTTCACCTCGATCGACGCCGCCGATCTCGGTCCCGCCTTGGTGCTCGTTCCCGAGGTCGTCAGAGATCCGCCACCGGTTCCGTGCATCACGCATCCGCTCGATCTCGATCCGCAAACGCCCGGTGGCCCCTACGACTGCTCGGTCACCGCGGTCGCGAACAGCGCGGGTCTCGTCACCGAAACACTCGTCCAGCCATGCTTCCGCCAATCGAACGGGTGTTGGACGATCGACGAATCATCGTGCCCATCGGGCTTCGCGACGCTGCAGCTCCGCACGTTTCCGCTGACCGGTAATCGCCCGCACCTCAAAGGCGAATGCGTCGTGCCTTAGCAACTTCACGGCTTGAGTGCCTCCCAGCAGATATCGGGCAAATACTCAGCTCTGCAGTCGATCAACACGAACTCGCTGTGACACGCAGCAAGCACCCCAAGCCGTTCGCTCGGGTACCTACTGGCGCACCACGCCGGGTAATCGCGGCAGTAATAAGCGTGGACGTTATGGGCTACGCACGCAGCCTGATCAGCGTACGAGTCGAAAAAACCCTGCGAGTTGCAGCGCCGTGCCGCGAGGCACCACGCGTCGAACCAAACGGCGTAGGCGTCGCCCCACGTTAGCGAGACTGCATCCGGTGAAGCATCCGGCATTGCCGCCGGTTGACTGCTGTTACTGCACGACGCGAGGACGGTACAAACCACGAGCGCTTTCACATTTGACGTTGTCCGGGAGCCCGACAGGCAGCAACCGCACGTCGACGAGAGCGCCGATCGGGATGCTCGCTCGAATCGCAATGCACGCGCACCGTGGCGTTCGAGCGCGGCGCACGTCGCGAAAGAACCGGAGTGTTCCTCGGCGCACGGACCGGTAGGTGTCAGTTACGTCGCCGGGGCGCCGTGTCGGAAGGGCCGCTTCCGAACCCTGCATCGCGTATGATCTAACGCCGCTGGTCGCGAAAAAGACCTCGAACTCGTGAGCGCAGCGGCGCGACACGACCTGGTCGATCGAGACGAGCTCCTGCGTCGTCTCGATTCAATGCCCGTCGACGCGGCGGAACGAGCTCGGATCCGCAACCGCATCATGTCGGATCACAGATCGGAGAGTTGATGCGACCGTTGGCGATTCGCCAACAGCGTTGTCGTACCGACGGCGGCAACTGCCGAGAACCGCATCGCCCGAAGTGGCCGGCAGCTTGCTCGTACGATGTCGATGCGGGTCTCTCGCCTCAGCCTTGTTTTATCGTTTGCCGTCACCGCCTGCGCGGACCGCACGGTGATGCGGCCCGCACCCGAGCAGCAGCAGAAGGTCTGGACCTTTGATCTCCCGCTCGCATCACCACCGCGGGTCGATATACTATTTGTCATCGACGACTCGCCCGCGATGCGCGACCACGAGGCGAACCTGGTCGCAAACTTCGGGCGCTTCGTCGACGTGCTCGGGACGATCTCCGGCGGGCTGCCGGACCTCCACATCGGCGTCATGACCTCCGATCTCGGTACGCGTGGGGCGAGCGATTCACACTCCACGGCCAGCGTCGGCGGCTGCGTCGGCGACGGTGACAACGGCGCGCTTCGGCATACGCCCGGCGTGGAGGGCGCGTTCATCACTGATCGGCCGACGTATGCCGGCGCGCGCGAGGTCAACTACACCAGCTCGCTCGCCGATCGTTTCGCGGAGCTCGCGAGCGTCGGGTCCCACGGCTGCGCGTTCGCTCAACCTCTCGAGGCGGTGCGAACAGCGCTCGATCATCATCCGGCGAACGCCGGCTTCCTGCGGGAAGACGCGAACCTCGCGATCGTATTCATCAGCGCCCAGGACGACTGCACCTTCGAGCATTCATCATTCGTCACCGGAGATTCAGCCGCCGATGTTTTCCGCTGCACGTCGAACGGGATCACGTGCTCCGATCCAAACACGTGCAGCCCACGCAGCGACTCGCCGACGATGCCCGACGTCACCCGCTACGCGAGCTTTCTTCGCGGCCTCAAGGCCGATCCGGCCGACGTGATGATCGGTGTGGTCGCGGGTCCGCCGACACCGGTGATGACGCATGCGGATCCGATGGGTGCGACGGTCCTCGATCCGTCCTGCACGTTCGAGGCGAGCGCCGCGACGCCGGCCGTCCGACTCGCGGCGCTCGCCGAAAGCTTCCCGAGCCGTGAGCGCGTCACCTCGATCTGCCAGGCGGACCTGACCGATGGGCTGGTGTTGTCATCGTGTGTCGTTGGTATCGGCGGCCGCGGCTTCTCGGGAAAGCTCGTCTGCATGGACGTCGACCTGATCGATCTCGATCCGGAGACCGCCGGCGTGCAGGCCGAGTGCACGGTCTCCGATGTTCAGCATCCGACTGCGGCGGACCGGCGCGAGCGAGTCCTGGCTCGATGCGATGCCACCGCGAGCAACCTGCCCTGCTGGCACATGATCAGCGACGAACCGCAATGCGGCCACTACACGCGTCAAAACCTCGCGATGAGCATCGAACGGGCTGACTTCCCCGCAGGCGACACCCATCTTGTGGTTGCTTGCGCGGCCGAATGAGCTGGGTACGTTCGCCCCAAACGATCGGAACTGCTGGCGTTTCCGCGACTTGAAACGCCAACAAACGATCGAAATTGCCAACAAAGTTGGCGCGTTAGTGCCGGTCGCCAAAAGTAAGCGTTTGAAACTGCTTGGACTTCAACTTGGCGGGGGACTTGCTCTATGCTGGCCCAGCTTGGAGGTGCGTCTCATGCGCAGCGCCGTTATTACGTTCTCGATTCTAGGGTTGAGTCTTCTCGCCGGCTGTCCTGACCGGTCGATCTCAAAGGTCGATCCTCAGCAAGGTCGCGTCGAGTACAAGGACATTCCGGTCAAGATCAACCGGAAGATCGATCTGTTGTTCGTCATCGACGACTCGCCGTCGATGGCCGACAAGCAGACAAACCTGAAGGCCAACTTCATGAACTTCATCAACGTGCTCAACACGATTGAAGGTGGTCTCCCCGACGTTCACATCGGCGTGGTGACGTCCGACCTCGGCACCAAGGGCGCAGACGACGCGATGCCAGGACCCGCGATCGGCAGCGGTCCCGGTGCTTGCGCGAACCTCGGCAAGGCCGGAAACCTCCGCACGGATCCATCCGTGACCGGTCCCTACATCAGCGATTCGTTGGCGGCGGACGGAGTCACCCGCGTCACGAACTATACAGGCTCGCTGGTCACTGCCTTCTCGGCGCTCGCGACCGCAGGTGCCAACGGTTGCGGTTTCGAGCAGCACATCGAAGCTGCGAAGCGCGCCCTTGTCTCGACGAACACCGCGAACGCGGGGTTCCTCCGCAGCGACGCCTACCTCGCGGTCATCTTCATCGCGGACGAAGACGATTGCTCGATGTCGCACTCGTCGTTGCTCGGAGCCGACATGAACACGCTCGGCCCATTGCAGTCGTTCCGCTGCACGCGGTTCGGTATCACGTGTGCGACCGGCGGCGCGGACAGCAACGCGATGAACCAGGTCGGCCCGAAGGGCATGTGCAACTCGAACGAGAGCTCAGCGTTCCTCACGAAGATCGGCGACTACGTCACCTTCTTCAAAACCCTCAAGAGCGACCCCAAGAACGTGATCGTCGCCGCGATCGCCGGTACGCCGACGCCGTTTGACGTCGAGCTCCGCGCCCCAAATGGTACCGGTACGCCGATTCCAGCGCTCGCGCATTCATGCAGCTACCAGGGTGCGAATGGGCCCGAGGTCGCGGATCCGCCCGTGCGCATCAAGCAGCTCCTCGACTCGTTCCCCGACCGCAGCACGTACTCCTCGATCTGTCAGTCGGACCTCTCCGGTGGTCTGACGCTGATCGCGCAGCTCCTCAAGACCGTTCTCGGTAGCCCGTGCATCGACGGCAACCTCGCAGACGTCGATCCGAACACGCCGGGCCCACAGTACGACTGCTCGGTCTCGGACATCACGAAGTTCGGCAAGCCGGATCAGGTCGAAAAAGTCCTGCCTCAGTGCAACAACCTCACGACGCCGGCCTCGTCGACGAACCTGCCGTGCTGGGCGATCGAAATGGATGCGGTGAAGTGCACGTCGGCCAGCCACCTCATTCTCAAGGTTGAACGTGGAGGAACGACTCCGGCTGACGACACCCACGTCGTCTCGTACTGCGTGACGACCGCCGGTCCGTAACACTGTCGATAGACTGCAGAGGGGCGAGCACGTGCTCGCCTTTTTGTTTTTCGGTGACGGAACGGATCGAGTCGCGACACCAACGTTCGAGGCGATTGTTCAACGGCACGCTGGCGCAAGACCGTTCAGATTGTAAGGGAGGATCGCTGACCTCGCGACTGCCGGCCGAGGGAGGCTGGCTTGAAGCCGTATGTTTCACTATCTCGCTTCAACCCGTGCCCCCTGTTGACCCGTTTGTCTTTGATCGCCGCGAACCCACTTGCTAGCGTTCCTGCGGACGATCGAGGACCCCCTTTCACAAGCTGAAGGTTCGTCTCGTCGACCATCGCGTGGTTCAGTCCAGACGTCCGCCGCGCTCACGCTGGGAATCGAATTCTCGAATCGCACGATCTAGCGAAAGTAGCCTGACCGCATCGACCAAGGGGCCGGAAGCAGTTAGCGCGTCGGAACGCAGCATAAAGCGTGACGATCTAGGCGTACCGCCAAGCAAAGGGGCTCGATGAGATTCCCGCGGCGAATTGACATCGGGCCGCCGATCGTCGGGCCCGGCCGCATCAGCCTCGAGCACCAACCTGCTGCTATGGCGCGACCGCGCGCCCGACGACAGGCAACAAAAGCATTCCGAGAGAACCAGTTAGTAGAAAACTGGCTCTTGGGGGCACGTTTCCATTAAGAAGACATGTCCCAATTGTCCCAAGTTCAGTTCACCGGGACGAACTACAACACCCGATAAAGAACGCCTAAAGAAAATGGTCATTGCAAATCGTCTGATATTGGTCGGTCTACTAGCAACCATGACAATTTGTAGAGTTGCACACTCTACTTGTGGAGGAGGCCCGAATGATAGACGAGCCTTTGTTGCGCAGCCTCCTGATATTTTCTTCACCGCTGGAGTGGCATCTACACAGTACATTCCTGAAGTATTTGTGAATTATAACAATATTGGCGAGCCGTTCGCCTGGGGAGATGACTGTGGAATTAGCGCCGGGTCCACCATTTCCGGGGTATCGGTTCAAGAAACGTACTGTAACTGGAATCTGAATAACTGTCTCGTCAAGCCAAGCGGGCAATATGCGGGTGTTGATCACGCAACGGGTTTCTCGAGTCCAGCAGTGTACCGCAGCTACGAAACAGACCATGTCCGTCCAGTTCCCGTAATCTATGACGGAACTGCACCTGCCGGAACGAACGGCACAGTCGACTACGTTTTCTTGAACGACGCCGGGCAGGTCATTCGAATTCTTGCCCAAGTAAACGTTCACATCGTAGCTGGAACGCCACCGCCAACCTGGTTTACTGCGACCTCTTCGGCTTCGAACATCTCTGGAGACAGCTTCAGCATCGACAATGCTTGGCTCAACGGCGACAGCACTACAAAGGTCTTTATTACGCACTATTGGGGAGGGACGTATTGGAACCATCCAACCGCCGTCACTTATGATGTGTCCACAAACAAGTGGCGGATCCGAAATGAAGATGGAGCAACCATGCCGGTCGGTATGGTTTTTAATGTCCACGTAGATCCAACCGCGTTGCGGATCCAGACCGCGCGATCAGGCGCGGCGCTAAACTACCTTATAATTAACGATCCGGCATCCAACGGGAATCCTTACGCAACTATATTGGCGACTGCACGGACGCAGGGTAATAGACGGATGGCGCATCCTCTGGCCGTTTCATACGTTTCGCCGTACTGGAGGGTAATCACCGCAGACGGCGCGACAATGCCGGTGAGTGACCTTTTCGGCAATACTGTCGCCTTTGAGGTAAAGTTGATTGGAGCATCGCAATACGCGGACGATAATCTTACAGGCGATGCATCAGGCTTTACCAATACCCTTGTTAGTAACGGTGCCGGTACGGACATCAATGGTCCATTTCGAATTAGTGGAAGCTCCAAATTTCTCAGCGACTTCTGTTGGGCAAACGATGGCCTTAAACCTCTTATTGTCACAGCAAATCAGACTCCGCTACCATTGCCAGCTCCCCATAATTACACTTCGACGGATCCGAAGTACGTCGGTGTTTGGGCCAATGGTCCCTATAATGCGATTTACCACGAGGACAATTCGGCGATGGCTGGTTCGTCCGCCTTCAACGTCTGGGCTCCCTACGACACGAGTTGTGCCCCTCATTAGAACGGCCGCACGTCGTCTCGTACTGCGTGACGACCGCCGGTCCCTAGCACAACCTCGATAGACCGCAGAGAGGCGAGCACATGCTCGCCTTTTTGCATTTCCGGGACATGCGTGACGGATCGCCTCGGGTCGCGACACCAACGCTCGAGGTGCAGCGATGCGAAGCACGGTTCTCCCGATCCTGTTCGTGATGTCAGCGTGTCCCGATCGATCGATCAGCCAAGTCAATCCGACGCAACAGGGCGAGTACATCAAGGACATTCCGGTCAGCGCGGATGTCGACATCCTGTTCGTGATCGACAACTCCGCATCGACGTCGGACAAGCAGATGGTGTTCGCCGCGAACTTTCCGAAGTTCGTGCAAGCACTCGACGCGTTCCCGACCGGGCGGCCGAACCTTCACATCGGGGTCGTCTCGACGACGGTCGATATCCACACGCAGGGCTTCGGCATGAACTGTCCGTCTCCGGCGCCGAACGACGACGGCCTGCTTCAGACCACGCCTCGGGTCGCCGGGTGCGCGGCTCCGAACGGCCGGTTCCTCAGCGACATCAAGAACGCGACGAATACGCGGACGACCAATTACTCGGGCACGCTCGACTCGGCGCTGTCGTGCATCGCGCAGCTCGGCGCGACCGGATGCGGGTTCGAGGCGCCGCTCGAAGCGATGAAGAAGGCGCTCGACGGCTCGCGACCCGAGAACACGGGCTTCCTCCGCGATGGAGCCTTCCTCGCCGTCGTGATCCTCACGGACGAAGACGACTGCTCGGTCAAGGACCCGGCGATCTTCCAGTTGCCGGCGGCGCAGGCCGGCCCGGGTGATTTTCGTTGTCAGCCGCTGTTCGCGTATCGGTGCGATACGGCGATCTCGCCGTCGAGCGCTGGTTCGTACGCGAACTGTCATGTGCGGACCGACTCCTATCTCCAAGATCCCGCGCTGTACGCGCAGTTCTTGTCGGCGGTGAAGCCGCCCGGCAAGACGGTCGTCGCCTTGATCGCCGGCGATCCGTCGACCACGCTCACCATGACCGGCGCGATCACGACGCCGTTCACGCAGCAACTCGCGCTCGAGCCTTCGTGCATGGCAACGATCAACGGTCAACCCGCGATCGGTCGCCCTGCGAATCGTCTGCAAGACTTCCTCACCCCGTTCGGCGACCACGGCCTGTTCCGCACGGTCTGCCAACCCGATTACAGCCAAGCGCTCACCGACGTTGGCAAGCTGTTGTTCAAGGCGATCTCGCCGTGCCTCGAGGGCATGCTGAACCTCGCGGATGTCGATCCGGCGAATCCCGGCCTACAACCCGACTGCACGGTCTCCGACATTCAGAACGCCGATACCGGCACCGAGCACGAGACCGCAATGCCGACCTGTCAGATGACCGGCCCGACGACACCGAACCCCGCCGGCGCGCGGCCGTGCTGGTGGGTCGCGCCGAACCCTGCAAGCTGCACGACCGATACGAAGCTCGAGCTCCATGTCGAACGTACGACGCCGCCATCGACAGGGACGTCGGTGCGCGTCGCATGCGCGACAGGTCCCTGATCACGGCGCAACTTACGCGGCCAAGCGCCGCAGGGCCTAGCGCGGTGGCCGCGTTAGGTGATTTCCGACGAGCGCCAGTGATAGGGTCGGGCCGTGCCTCGCGGCCGCCCATTGATCACGGCGAATCAGGTGACCCTGGCTCGCCTGATTCCTATGCCGTTGTTGGTGTGGCTCATCTATGAGGGCTATCGCACCGGGAACAACACGTACCTGTGGAGCGCGCTGATCGCGGGCACGGTGATCGGTTGCACCGACTGGGTCGACGGCGTGCTCGCCCGCAAGCAGGGTCCGACCGTGCTCGGCGGCTTGCTCGATCCGATGGCCGACAAGGTGTTCATCGCGTTCGCGTACACGCCGTTCGCCGACATCGCCGTGCCGCTCGTTCCTTGGTGGGCGTGCGCGCTGATGTTCACCCGCGAGTTCTTCGTCACGGCGCTGCGGTCCGCGTACGAGCAGCGCAACCTGAGCCTCAAGACCAGCTACATCGCGAAAGCCAAGACCTGGACCCAGATGCAGGGCATCGGGATCCTGCTGCTGTTTCCGCTGGTCGAGAACAAGAACTGGCTGATCGGCCTGATGGCCACCGGCGCGATCGGCCCGATCGTCGGCATGGGCGTGCTGTGGCTGTGGAAGCGCAAGTTCTGGCGCGGCGCGTTCGCGATGAGCGCGTCGTTCCTCGCCTTGCTCCTGGTGTTCCTCTACGACGAGAGCTACGGCCCGCGCGCGATGATGGTCGGCATCCTCGCGATCACCTGGATCAGCGGCATCGACTACATCATCGCCGGCTGGCGGCAGCTGCGCGGCCGCGGCGACTTCACGCGTGCCGACGGCGTTCGTTTGCTCGGCTCGTTCTCGCTGCCGATCCTGCTGTTCGCCGTGCTGCACTACACCGACGCGCCCCGCTGGACGATCTTCACGATCCTCGCGTTCGAGCTGTCGGTCGGCGGCCTCGATAACCTCCTCTCGCACCACAAGACCGCGACGCTCGCGCTCGCGTGGGGTGGCCGCGTGCTCGGCGTCAGCATCCTGCTGCTCGGCGCACTGCTGCTGCCGTCCGAGGCAGCGCCGCTGACGATCGTCGCGACCGCGATCAGCGTGTTCGGCGTCTGCGCGGAGTTCTACCGCGGCCGGAGCTACTACCTCGACGAGAAGATCCGCGACGAGCCGAAGACCTAGGGCTTGGTACGGAACAGTTCGTCAACGAGGAGCGTGACGCCTGGAAGCTTCAGCGGTGACAGCACTCCGCTGCGACGAACGATCTCTACAGATTTGTACTTGCGGCCTCTCGGGTGCGTGTAGACCTCGATACGTTCGTTCTCGACGTCGACGATCCAGTACTCGGGCACTTTCGCAGTCGCGTAGATCTCGCGTTTGATGCCACGATCCCTGCGCATGGAGGACTCCGTGACTTCGATGATCAAGAGACCTCCTGACGGACGCACGAATCCATCCTGCCGAGCTTCGACCGCGATATCGGGCTGCGGCGTCGAGATATTCCCCATTCGAATCGGCGATTGACAAAATACCTCGACCGAAAGGTGTTGGCTCGCGAGGATGAGCATCCGGACGATCCTGGCCGTGATCACGATGTGCGCGTCGCCGATCGGGCTCATCGCGACCAACACGCCTTCGAGGAGCTCGATGTGTTCGTCCTTGAACATCCCCGCGGCGATAAGTCGCTCGTACTCGTCCGAGTGCAGCGGACGGATCCGCTCGCCTCTGAACTGCTCGATGTCGACCATCGCCTCCAACATACCATGCACGCCGCGGCACGAGCACGACGCGTGCCGCGCCAGGCCCGCGGATCTACGAGTGTTCGTGTCCGGAATTTCCGACGAGCGGACGCGAGCGTCCGAAGTTCGGCGGACATCGGGGACTCGCAGAGGCGCCGGCGATCACGTTGCCGCCGCAGGTCTCCGAGTTTCAGAAGTTCAGCCGATCACGCGATTACGGCCTTCGCGCTTCGCTCGATACAAGTTGTCGTCGGCAGCCTTGATGAAGGTCGTGACGTCGATGTCTTCGCCTTCGACCGTCGCGACACCGACCGAGACCGTGACCGGGAACGAGTCGCCCTCGTACTCGAACGGCTGATCGCCGACGAGCCGGCGGACCTGCTCGGCGAACGTGCGCGCGCCCGTGATGTCGGTTTCGGGCAACACCGCCGCGAATTCTTCGCCGCCATAACGCGCGAGCAGTTCCTCGCGGCGCACGCGGCCGAGCAGGCGGCGCGACAGCTCGCGGAGCACGTAGTCGCCGGTGAGATGGCCGTGCTTGTCGTTGATCGCTTTGAAGTGATCGATATCGAACATCAGCAGCGACAGCGGCCGGCGATACCGCGCGCAGCGGGCGATCTCGCGCTCGAGGAACTCGAGGAAGTAGCGCTTGTTGTGGGCGCCGGTCAGGGCGTCCACGATCGTCATCTTGTAGATCTCTTCGTGGTAGCTCGCCTCGACGCCGGCGC